>JAUNQV010000113.1:354-6154 GCA_030535995.1 Bacteroidales bacterium | reverse complement strand
GTGCAAAGGTATAACTTTATTTTAAACCGGCAAACTATTTGACGAGAAAATTTCACGCTATTTTTAAACATTTTTTTAACTTGCTTAATATTCAAGCAATTAAGAAAAAAAGTTTTTTTCGACATTTTATATCAATTCTCGGTTAATATGGAAAGAGAGAAACAAAGCACCATTTTCCTCATTTGAAAAACAGTACTTTTTAATGGAAAAATATTTCATTTTGCTGTAAAAAAGGAGTTCAAGGGTTGCATTATGTTTAAAACATCTTAATAAATTATACAAGAAGATATATTTTGAGTAATTTTGCAAAAACAAAATTTTAGAACCAGGAATGAGGCTTGACAATATACATATTTATATAATTACATTATTGATATTATTCGCCACTCCACTGCCGGCACAGAACAGCAAGGGCGAGATTAGAATCTATGGCAGCATAAAAGATGCTTCTACAAATGAGGAATTGCCTTATACTTCGGTGAGAATACGCAACACCTCTAACGGATGCAGCAGCGACAACAACGGAAATTTCTCGTTCTATGTAAATGCATTACGCGACACGTTGATAATATCCAGCGTCGGATACAGCGAGGAGCGTATACCGCTCACACCAAGAACAAAAATGCCGATAAAGGTAAAGCTGAAGCCTGTCGACTACAACCTTAAGGCCGTTACCATAAAACCTAAAAAAGAAAAATACAGGAAAAAGGACAACCCGGCAGTTATCCTCGCAAGGAATATCATTGACAGAAGAAATGATAACTCCCCCAAAAACAAGCCCTTCTACAGCCGCGACAGGCATGAAAAACTCAATGTAGCCCTGAACAACTTCAGCGCCGACAAGAGCAACCACTTTAGGGAACAGTTCAAGTTTCTGGAAGAGTATATCGATACTTCACTCATTTCGGGAAAGCCTATTCTGCACATTTCGGCCCGCGAACTTATTGCAACAGATTACTACCGCAAAGAGCCAAAGCGCGAACGGCAACACATCAAGGCGCGCAAGCGTAACGGTATTGACGACATGTTCTCTACAGGAGAGATTGAGGCACTGTATGAAGAGATTTTCAAGGATGTGGATATTTTCCAGGACAACGTTTCGCTGTTCGGAAGCAAATTCGTGAGCCCGTTGTCGAAACTTGGCACCACATTCTACCGTTATTATATAATGGACACCGTCGACATTGACGGAGAAAAGTGCATAGACCTTGCCTTCAGCCCTTTCAATGCCGAGTCTTTCGGCTTTACCGGACACATGTTCGTGACAGCCGACTCGACTTTTTTTGTAAAGGAAGTACAGATGAATGTTCCTCACGACATAAACATGAACTTCATCGAATACATGAACATAAAGCAGAGCTTCAGCCGCCTGCCCGACGGAACACGAATGCTCGACGACGAGTCACTTGTGTGTGAATTCAAGATATTGGATGCTGTAAACGGTTTCTATGCCCACCGTCAAGTAGCATACCGCAATTACCGGTTCGAGAGCAACGATTTTGCCGAGCGCATACTCGATAACCCCTCGAATGTGGTTGAAGACGACAATTCAATGAAAAAAGAGGAGGAATACTGGAACGCGAACAGAATAAACGAAGTTACGGAAAAGGAGCGCTCCGTTGCACGCATGATGAAAGAACTGCGCGCCAACCCAGTCTACTACTGGATGGAAAAGGGAGTATCGTTCCTCTTTACAGGTTGGATTCCCATACGCGAGAATGAACCTCCTGTATTCTACGGCCCTGTAAACACAACAATAAGCCACAACGAACTCGAAGGCTGGCGACTGCGCACCGGTGCCATGACTTCGGCTTATTTGAACCCTCATCTTTTCGGGCGTTTCTTTGTCGCTTACGGCACAGGAGACCATCGCTGGAAGTATATGGGAGAGATTGAATATTCATTCAAGAAGAAGAAAGAGCACCCTAACGAATTCCCGATACACTCCCTTCGCCTGCATTACGAGAGCGACATCTTCCAATATGGACAGAACTACCTGCACACGAACAAGGACAACATATTCTTGAGCATAAAGCGCAAGAGCGACAACAAGCTGGGCTACGTAAAGAATGCCGAGTTTACATACACACGGGAATTCTACAACCATTTCTCCTACAAGTTGACCTTACGCAACCGCATAGACATAGCAAGCCACCTTATACCTTTTGAACGGACAAGTACTGTAGACGGTATAACCACAAGCACATTCGTGAAGGATGTAAAACAGTCGGAAGTTGAGCTGACACTACGCTATGCGCCGAATGAGAAGTTCACACAGACAAAATGGAACAGACACTCTCTGTTGCCCGAGCACCCGGTATTCACAATATCGCATAGAGCAGGTTTCAAAGGAGTACTTGGGAGCCATTTCAACTACCAGCACACAGAATTCAGTTTCGAGAAGAGGTTCTGGTTCTCGGCATTCGGATACACCGACTGCACCATCAAGGCCGGAAAGGTATGGAATAAAGTGCCATTCCCGCTATTGATAATGCCAAGCGCCAACCTTTCATATACCATCCAGGATGGGTCATACTCACTCATGAATGCCATGGAGTTCTTCAACGACGAATATGCTTCGTGGGATTTGACATACTACATGAACGGCCTTATTTTCAACCGCTTGCCACTGATACGCAAACTGAACTGGCGCGAAGTGATAACCTTCAAAGGAATGTATGGCAACCTCAGCGACAAGAACAGGCCCGACCCCTCCAACACCGGCACACTATTCAAGTTCCCTTACGAAAACGACAGCTACCATTATTTAGGTTCGGAACCATATATGGAGTTAGGCGTGGGAATAGAAAATATATTTAGGGTTCTGCGTATCGACTATGTCAGAAGGCTTACCTATCGCGACCTTCCCGGAATAGACAAATGGGGAGTGAGAATAAGGTTCCACATTCAGTTCTGATTACCAGCCGGCAGATTTCCATCCGGCAGCACCGTACCACTCTGTAGAAGAGAAAGCCGCATTGAGCTCGCTATTCCCGTTCTGCGGCATATACAATGAAACTGCGCCGCACAAATCGCGCGCCACCGACAACATACGATATATAATAGCCGAGTACCAACAATCTGATGCAGAGGCAAAAGGAACAACCTCGTCAAAAAGATGTTTCCATTCGGTATACTCATCAGCCGCAAGATACTTTTTCATTATAGCATTGAAATCGTAATAGCATGGGTAAATTTTTGAACCGCTACGCTTTCCGCCGGGGAGATATGAGAAGACATCGATATACGCGCGTTTTTTATCTTTAGGAAAATACTTGCTTACAAAAACCGATGTTGCAGCTGCAAACTCCTCCAGATGCGCGGTATTTATTGCAGAGAGCACCACCCCGCTTGCTTCATTAGAATATGCAGCGACATATTCATTGATGATATCTCCGGCTGTCGCTTGTGTATCGAAGAAGAGCGGAAGCAGTTTATCATAAGGTGCACCGTCGGCAGGTATCTCGGCAGGCGAAGCGATTATCCAGCTCGCCGAGTTCCTTAAAGCATACGCAACCTCTACAGACTGCATAAAACAGGCATCAAACAGCAGCCTGTCGACCTTCACAGGCAGTTCATCAAGCACAGTGGCAATTTCTTCAATTTCGAGTACATCGGTAGAACGGTCGCTATAACTGTTCTTTCCATTATCAACGCCGATGGAGCGCTGTGGCAAAGACGACTCTCCGCGAAGCCAGCCATCACCATGAGACCACAAGACAAGGTCAAGATGCTTTGTAGGGTAATTTACAAGCAAGAACTGCAGTGCATTTTTCAAAGCCGCAGTGTCGCTTGAACAGAAATCATCCTCATACTCCTTCACAGCAATTGCTTCACCTGGAGTATATTGCATGATACGCGGATTATGTTTATCATCGATAAACGCAAAGACCCGAGAATCGTCAGAAAGCAGTTCCACCCCTCTCTTTATCTCACTCTCATCACTATTGGAAAAATCATTCAGGCTGTTTTCAGCCATCATATACACAACAACCGTGCGTTCTACAGTATCGGCCGTTTCACCGACACCGGGTTGCTGCGGCCATACAAATTTCTCTTTTTCACAGGAGGCAAGAAAAAGTAGAAAAAACAGAGGAAGAAATAGGAAATGACGCATTTACGGTTTTGTAAAGACGAACTTATCACCAAGGTAACGCACTGTTTTGCCTTCGCGTTCAACCATACGCTCTTTTATCTTTTTCTCTTTCTTTTCAAGTGTACTGCGTTTTTTAGAGAAGTATATTACCGATGTACGCCCGGGCATACCCTCTTTGAAATTCATATAATCTTTCAGTTCATAAGCATACATCTGACGGTGTGGCAAAAAGCCGCTTACAAGCTTAACACCTTCAATTTTCTGCACTTCGGTAAAATATACGACAGAATCGGTGAATGAGACCGATGCTCCGAACACGTATACAACATCCTTGTCTTTGTTGTCGGCATGCAAAGAGGCGACAGATGCCATCAAGGCAAAAAGAATTATTATAGCTGTTTTTTTCATACCAATTCATTAATTGTCGCAAAATTATAAAAATATCAACATATTAAAAACTATATCGTAACTTTTAACAAAAGCGATTTTGACAAATAGATCGACAACGAACAAATAAAAAGGGCTACACTTTTCAAAGTGCAGCCCGACAAAAGGAATACCATTCCTTATCCCAAATAAGACTTCAACAGTTTATTACGCTGGTTTGATTTCAAACGGCGGATAGCCTTCTCCTTTATCTGGCGCACACGCTCGCGTGTCAACCCGAAACGGTCACCAATCTCTTCAAGTGTCATCTCCTGCATACCGATGCCGAAGAACATTTGGATAATCTCCTTTTCACGGTCGGTAAGTGTTGACAACGCACGGTCAATCTCACGTGAGAGCGACTCGTTGACCAAAAGATTGTCGGCCATAGGAGAATCGTCGTTTACCAACACATCGAGCAAGCTGTTGTCTTCTCCTTCTACAAAAGGAGCATCCACAGAAATGTGTCTGCCCGACACTTTCAATGAATCTATAACCTTGTCAACCGGCAAATCCAACTGGTCGGCAAGTTCTTCGGCCGAGGGACGGCGCTCATTCTCTTGTTCGAATTTAGAGAAAGCTTTGCTGATTTTGTTCAACGAACCAACCTGGTTCAAAGGAAGACGCACAATTCTCGCCTGCTCTGCAAGAGCCTGAAGAATAGACTGGCGTATCCACCATACTGCATAACTGATAAACTTAAAGCCACGTGTTTCATCAAATTTTTCAGCAGCCTTTATAAGTCCCAAATTACCTTCGTTTATAAGGTCGGGAAGGCTCAAACCTTGATTCTGATACTGTTTAGCTACCGAAACCACAAAACGCAAATTTGCTCTTGTCAATTTCTCAAGCGCCCGACGGTCACCTTTTCTAATTTTTTGGGCAAGTTCTACCTCTTCTTCAACGGTAATGAGTTCTTCGCGTCCAATCTCTTGTAAGTACTTGTCGAGTGATGCACTTTCGCGGTTTGTGATACTTTTTGTAATTTTTAATTGCCTCATAGTTTTGCAGATACAATTTCAATTTGCAAATATAATGTTTATCATCTATAAATACAACTTTTGAGCGTTAAATGTTAGTTAAAACACAAAAAAAGCCGGTTTTTACACCATCAATTAAACAGCGTCTTGCAGTTTCAATTGACTACCGCCGTAGTCCGCTATAAAAAAACAAAAACGAATTGTATTCATTATAAAAATATTATTACATATTTGATTTTTAATTTTAAATAAATTTTCGATAAAAAAAAAAATTATTAAAATTTTTTTTAAAAATAAA
>JAUNQV010000113.1:0-344 GCA_030535995.1 Bacteroidales bacterium | reverse complement strand
GCGTCTTGCAGTTTCAATTGACTACCGCCGTAGTCCGCTATAAAAAAACAAAAAAAGCAGCAAGCGAAGAAATTGCACAAATGCCAAAGTGAAATAAAAGCAGTGAAAACACCGTGGCATATTACAGACACCATTCAATGAACGACATAAAAACCGTCAAAACTACAAGAGTGTTTACACCAATGTAGAGCACCGAATTACAGAAATACAACAAGTTGCAATATTAAAATATGTTAATAAAAATCTTCTACCACACACATAAAATATATTCATTTAAAATTAATTAGAAGTACTCGTTTAACAGACACGCTATAGTGCCAACGAACTATATGATTTCAACTGTA
>JAUNQV010000034.1 GCA_030535995.1 Bacteroidales bacterium | reverse complement strand
GGTTACGTGGACAAAAAGTAGGATGATTTCATTCTAAAAATCTCTTATTGGACAAAAAGTAGGATAGATTACCTCAACAGGGCGCGCCCTGTTGAGGTAATTCGCGTTTAATAATGCCGCATAATGTATTCATCCAATAACTTCTTTCGATTATCCTTACTAATTCCTCGATGAGCTCTTAACTTACTCTTTATATCCGAGAACAACCCTTCTATTGCGTTGTTTGTGTTAGGAAGACCAGTCTCAGGATGGTCGTAAAAAGTCCAAAGTAACGGCATGTTGCGTTTGAGGCTAAGATATGCGCTGCGTAGCCTTGGGCGCATATAAGGCGGTGTATGACGCTTTATCCTTTTGTCATGAACGCGCTCGTTTAAAACATCCTTGTATCTATCATACCACTCTTTAAAAGCTCCAATGAAACTATCCTTGTCCATTTGAGTTATGCTCTTAACGAGACTTAAAAGCTCGCAGGAGGCATTAAGGTCAGGTTCTTGGGTTAAGTATCTGCGAGTGATTAGTATCTGATGAAATTGGCACATCTGGACAGGGATTGGATATAATGCTTGTGCCAAACCGCGCATGCCATCAATCACTGCGCCATATATCTTAAACCCTTGAGATTCGAGCCAAGAAATGCCCTCCATATATTGACCGATAGTCTCATTGTAAACATATTTATGCCATAGAACCTTATTGCGTAGGGCATCCTTTATGACCATAAGGCCGAACCTGCGACCCCAGTAAGTGGTGTCAAGTTGCACTGTTACTTCTTTGTGTTTCGCCTTCTTACGGATAAAACGCATACTTTCTAAATCACGGCGAATGGTCCTTTCTGATACTTTATACTTTGATGCCAGTTGTAACAAGGTCTGTTTGCCTTCAACATAATCGGTTATTACTTGGGATTTGTCGCGTCGTTGTCCGCCAATGAATTGTCTGCAACAATCCTTGCATTTATACATTTGTTTTCGCCCCCTCAAGCCATTCTTGACCACATTAGAAGAAGCACAAAAAAAGCATTTTTTTTAGCATATCAATGATAATCTTTGCAAAGATATGTATATCAGATGATTACAGAGGTTTTATCCTACTTTTTGTCCACCTTGCCGGGTTCGGCGATGAGGCTTATATCGCAGCCGGGGCAAAAATACTCCCTACCATGGAGGATGTGTATGCCATAGCCGAGATGATTGTAAAGGTTAAAGAGCCTATTGAACGCGAGTACAAACTCGTGCGCAAGGGACAGCTTCTGTTCACCTATTTCCATTTTGCATCGAGCGAGCCGCTCACAAAGGCAATGATAGAGAGTGGCGCAGTGTGCTGTGCATACGAAACCGTTGAACGCAAAGACCGTTCTTTACCGTTGCTTATCCCAATGTCCGAGGTTGCCGGCCGCATGGCAACGCAGGAGGGGTGTTACTTCCTTGAGCGTCCGCGTGGCGGCAAGGGCAAGCTTATGGGAGGTGTTCCAGGAGTAAAGCCTGCCAAGGTACTTGTAATAGGCGGTGGAGTAGTGGGTACAGCCTCTGCCCGCACAGCAGCCGGCATGGGAGCCGATGTGACAATTTGCGATGTCTCTCTGCCCCGTCTTGCCTACCTTGCCGATGTAATGCCAAGAAATGTGAAGACTCTCATGTCGTCGGAGTACAATATCCGTGAAGAGTTGAAGAGTGCCGACCTTGTAGTGGGCTCTGTGCTCATTCCCGGAGCAAAAGCCCCGAAATTGGTTACACGCGATATGCTCGCGCTCATGGAACCGGGCAGTGTGCTTGTCGATGTCGCCATTGACCAAGGAGGCTGTTTCGAGAC
Organism: Bacteroidales bacterium; assembly: GCA_030535995.1. Lineage (GTDB taxonomy): Bacteria > Bacteroidota > Bacteroidia > Bacteroidales > Bacteroidaceae > HGM04593. Next base: position 17,855 of record JAUNQV010000034.1, on the reverse strand, counting down.
TTCACACCCCACAACTCATGAGGAACCTACATATTATGTCGACGGTATACTGCACTATTGCGTTGCAAATATTCCGGGCGCGGTACCTTACACCTCAACCCTCGCACTGACAAATGCCACATTGCCATACGCATTGCAGCTTGCCGATAAGGGATGGCGCAAGGCATGTGCCGACAACGAAGAGCTCCGCAAGGGCCTGAATGTAGTCGAGGGCAAGGTCGTGTACAAAGAGGTTGCCGAGGCATGGGGCTTGCCATTTGAGCAACTTGAGCTATAATATTGCTGCAAAAAACAAGCGATAATACCGAATGACAATTATAGAGAAGTTATAGCTCAACAGCTTATTATTACCAAAATATAAATACTAACCAATAAAATTTATTGCTATGGAATTGCCTTTTGCTGAATCTTGGAAAATAAAGATGGTTGAACCAATCCGTAAAAGCACCCGCGAGGAGCGTGAGAGATGGATAAAGGAGGCCGATTACAATCTCTTCCAGTTGAAATCGGAACAGGTGTATATAGATTGTCTTACCGACTCCGGTACAGGTGCCATGAGCGACCGCCAATGGGCAGCCATGATGATGGGTGACGAGAGTTATGCCGGCTCATCATCGTTCTTCCAATTGAAAGATACCATAGAGAGACTGACAGGCTTCAGCTACGTTATACCAACCCATCAGGGTCGGGCAGCCGAGAATGTGCTGTTCAGTCACCTTGTGACAGCCGGTGCCGTTGTTCCCGGTAACTCGCATTTCGACACAACTAAAGGACACATAGAGAGCCGCAAGGCTGTAGCTCTTGATTGTACAATCGACGAGGCGAAAAATACGCAACTGGAGTTGCCTTTCAAGGGCAACGTAGACCCCAAGAAACTCGAAGAGGCTCTGCAGCAACATGGCGACAAGATACCCTTCATCATTGTTACAATTACGAACAACACTGCCGGCGGCCAGCCCGTCTCAATGCAGAATTTGCGCGAGGTGCGTGCTTTGGCCGACAAATATGGCAAGCGCGTCATCTACGACTCTGCCAGGTTTGTCGAGAATGCCTATTTCATCAAGACACGCGAAGAGGGTTATGCCGGCAAGAGTATCAAGGAGATTGTAAAAGAGATGTTCTCGCTTGCCGACGGCATGACAATGTCTTCAAAGAAAGATGGTCTTGTAAACATGGGTGGTTTCATTGCTACACGCCACGAAGATTGGTACGAAGGTGCCAAGAAGTTCTGTATTCCGTTTGAAGGATATCTCACCTATGGCGGTATGAACGGCCGTGATATGGCTGCACTGGCTGTCGGTCTTGAAGAAAATACAGAGTTCGACAATATTGAGACCCGTATCCGTCAGGTACAGTATCTGGCAGCCCGTCTTGATGAATTCGGCATTCCATACCAGCGTCCGGTAGGCGGTCATGCTCTGTTCATCGATGCCGACCGCGTGCTATCCCATGTGCCGAAGGAGGAGTTCCCGGCGCAGACATTGGCCATAGAACTCTATCTGGAAGCTGGTATCCGCGGTTGCGAAATCGGTTATATCCTTGCCGACCGTGACCCTGTCACTCGCGAGAACCGCTTCGGCGGGCTCGACCTGCTACGCTTGTGTATCGCCCGCCGCGTATATACCAACAACCACATGGATGTAATAGCTGTGGCACTTAAAAATGTATACGACCGTCGCGAGAGTATCAAGCATGGTGTAAAGATTGTTTGGGAAACCGAACTTATGCGCCACTTTACAGTGAAACTTGCACGTATAGAGGAATAAGCGACTGATTAAAGCAGTTTGCTGAAAATAATTTAGGATAACTGCGGAACTACCTAAAACATAGTAGCACACAGTTATCCTAAATTGTTTCTTAATTGACATGTATGAAAAAGACATTATAACTGCAAAAGAACAAACTTTCTTCCTGAATGTTTGTATTTCAGTATTACATAGTAAAGACTATAATTATGAAGATATCGGAGATTAAAGGGAGAGAAATTTTGGACTCGCGTGGTAACCCCACGGTGGAGGCCGAAGTTATACTGGAAAATGGTGTGATAGGGTGTGCTTCAGTACCGTCGGGAGCATCTACCGGTGAAAATGAGGCATTGGAGTTGCGTGATAGAGACGAGCATCGCTATAATGGCAAGGGAGTGTCAAAAGCTGTTGCCAATATCAACGAACGCATAGCACCGTTATTGCGCGGATGTAATGTATATGACCAACGGGGCCTGGACTGCAAGATGATTGAACTTGACGGCACACCAACCAAAAGCACTCTTGGTGCCAATGCCATTTTGGGAGTATCACTGGCTATCGCGCGCGCTGCGGCAAAGGCATGCGGTATGCCTCTGTATCGTTATATTGGTGGTGTCAACGCCCACGTGTTGCCGGTCCCTATGATGAACCTGCTCAATGGAGGATGCCACTCGGATGCACCTATTGCTTTCCAGGAGTTTATGATACGCCCGGTTGGTGCCGGTAGTATACGTCAGGCTGTGCAGATGGGCGCCGAGGTCTTCAGTGCACTCAAGAGCGTGCTGAAGAAAGACGGTTATAGAACAGGAGTTGGCGATGAGGGTGGTTTTGCTCCGGAACTAAAAGGTGCAGAAGAGGCTTTGGATATATTGGTTCATGCTATCAAGACAGCCGGCTATACCCCGGGAACCGACATTACATTGGCGCTTGATTGCGCGGCTTCGGAATACCATCGCGGCGGAGTGTATGACTATACGCTTTTTGAAGGTCCAAAAGGGCACAAGCGTACATCCGGAGAGCAGGTCGATTATCTTGAACATCTCATCGGAAGATACCCTATCGACTCTATCGAGGATGGTATGGGCGAGAATGATTGGGAGGGGTGGTGTATGCTCACCGAGCGTATCGGCAACCGTTGCCAGCTTGTCGGTGACGACCTTTTTGTAACCAATGTCAAGTACCTTGGCAAAGGAATTGAACAGAACTGTGCCAATAGTGTACTTGTCAAGGTTAACCAGATTGGAACACTTACCGAGGCTCTCGATACCATTGAACTGGCGCGCCGTAATGGGTATAGTACAATAATAAGCCACCGCTCGGGCGAAACCGAAGATACTATAATTGCAGATATCGCCGTGGCTGTAAATGCAGGACAGATAAAGACCGGTTCAATGAGCCGTAGCGACCGTACTGCCAAGTATAATCAATTGATACGCATTGAAGAGGAGTTGCGAGGCGCGGCACGTTACGGGGCCTCGTAATTGAACAGAAGTTAAATGATACAACCTACCAAAGGAGGGTGACCCATTTTGGTCACCCTCCTTTTAAGAACATGTCACTTGTCGTTGTTCATCTCCTTTATGTCGACCTCGCTCTCTTTTGCTTCACCCAGCAGGTGCTTGCTGAAAAAGTCGGCCATCTTCCAGAAGAAATATTCGTCTTTAGTTTCAAAGCCGTGTCTGTCACCGGGGAGTATGAGCATCTCGAAGCGTTTGTTTGCACGTATCAGCGCATCGACAACGCGTGTGGTGTTTGCCGGGTGAACATTGTTGTCCATATCACCTGTCACCAACAGCAAGTGTCCCTTGAGGCGGCCGGCAAGTTCCTGGTTAGTACTTATATTGTAAGAGAATGTGGTGTCGCACTCTATTACACCCTCCTTGTTTGTCTTTTCTTTTATGTTCTCCTTTATTCCATGGTGCTTTTCGCTCCACCAGTTGTTGTAGATGCGGTTGTCATGGTTGCCGGCGCATGAAACGGCTGCCTTGAAGAAGTCGTTGTATGTGAGTATGGCTGCTGTTGACATGAAACCGCCGCCGGAGTGTCCGTGTATACCAATATTCTCTCCATCGATGAACTTGTGGCGTGCGATGAGCTGCTGTGCCGCCGCTTTCTTGTCGGCAAGGCCGTAGTCGCGCAGGTTGCCGTAGCCGAAGTTATGGTACCACTTCGAGCGGTTTGGGTGTCCGCCACGGTTACCTACGGTAATTACGATAAATCCCATCTGTGCAAGGCGGTCTACGCGGTTCATACCGCTTGACCAGCTCTCGTTGACAGCTTCGGTCTGCGGGCCGGGGTACACATACTCAATGAGGGGGTAACGCTTTGTAGAGTCAAAGTCGAAAGGCTTGTACATCACTCCGTGGAGGTCGGTGATGCCGTCGGCGGCTTTCACTGTGAAGCGCTCGGGGAACTTGTATCCTGCTGCAAAAAGCTGTGAAAGGTCGGCTGTGCCAAGCTCGACGCTCTTTTTGCCACGTTTGCTATAGACATAATTCACAGGTGTCGTGTCCACGCGCGAAGCTGTCACAACAAAAGCCTCGCCGTTCTCGGCTACAGAGTAACCGCTTATGTTCATGTCGGTCTCATCTATCTGCTTAAGCCCGCTACCGTCGAAGTTAACACTGTAGAGGTGCATGTAATATGGGTTCTCATCCTTGTTGTAACCACAGGCGGTGAAGTATATCTTCTTCTCATCCTCGTTTACGGCAACAACATCTTCAACATGGTATGCGCCGTTGGTAATTGCGTTCTTGAGTGTTCCGTCGGCATTATAAAGGTAAAGCATTGCCCAGCCGGTGCGCTCCGACCACTGAATGAACTGCTTGCCGCCGTTGACAAGGCGTATCTGCTTGCTCTCGATACTTGTGTTCATCTCCTCATGTACAAGCATCTTTGCTGTGTCGCAGTCGAGTGATACGTAGCAGACTTCAATCTTCTTCATATCGCGGCTTATGCGCTCGAAATAGAAGCCGTTGTTGTCGCCCAGCCAGATGCTCTTGCGCGGGTTTTCGTAGCGTGTGGCATGTGTTCCCGGCTTGCTGAAAAGCCCAATGCGCTGCTGCTTGAACTTTGATACATCTATCATGCGGCTTGTCTTGTTCTCGAAATCGAAGAGTTCCATGGTTGTGACAGGTGTCTCTTCGCCCGGCATCTGGTAGCGGTAGGTTTCAAGTGTCGGGCGAGGGTTGCTCAAGGAGTTTATTACCCACATTTTCGATAGAATGGAGTCGGCACGGTGTGTCATTACAAAATGGCGTGAGTCGGGGCTCCAGAGAGCATATACGCGGTAGCGCTTGGTGCTGTCGGGTTTCTCATCGAGAGAGTGGTAGGCATAACAACGGTTGGGTCTGCCGCCTGTGGTGAGCTGGTGCTCCACGACGGTGGTGTCCTTGTCCCAGATGCGCAGTTTCTCCAGGTCTTCCATCGACATGTACCACAGATTGTAGTTCTTCTCATAAATGGCAAACTTGCCATCGGGCGAGACATTGGCCCAGCCCGGGTAGTTGGGGTAGAGGTCGTCAATCTCGTCCTTTGTGCGTTCGAGGAGTTCTCCTGTCTTTATATCATATTCAAAGTAGAAGGTCTTTTTCATCTTCTTTCCTTTGTTCTCCTTTATTTTTGTGCTGTCGTTGCGCTCGTGGCGTGGCAACTCGCGTGGAACCTCCTTGTTTGAAGCAACATCGAAACGTACAAACCGTCCGTCGCGTATTATGCGGTTTATGTTTATCGGCGTATGCAGGGCATCGTATGGGTCGCCTGTGCGCATGGTAATCTCCTTGGCAATCCAGTCCATGTCCCATAGCTCACGCTTCGTGCCTTTGACTGCATCGACAATATAGAATTTCTTGCTATTGGTGTCGCTCCAGGAGTATATGAACTGTTTGCAGTCCTCAAACCATATCGGCAACACTCTTGTCTGCTTCACCATTCTCAATATCTTTTTAGGTGAGAACTGTTCGGCAAGAGCATAGTTGGGTTTTACCTTGTCGTTCTCCTGTGCGTCGGCCGTTGCAAGCATGAACGGCAGTGCCAACAATAAAAGTAGTTTTTTCATCATATATGTAAATTACGTTTGTGTCGAAAAAATGCGATGGCTCCTTATGCCCGGGAGCCATCAGCCTTGTATCTCATTTCTCTTTCTTGGTTATATGCAGCGTGTCGAGTATCTTGCGGAACCCCCTTCGCTTGCTTATGTCAATCTTTGCAATACCGCCGGTAGAGGTCTCCTTGTAGAGGCTCGGGAGGTCGTGCCCGGTCTCTTTCATTACCTCGACAATGCGGTCGTAGTCGATTTTGTGTTTGCCGTCGGAGAGTGCCGAGTATGTACATGCATCGAGGGCACGCGATGCGGCAATGGCGTTGCGTTCGATACATGGTACCTGCACAAGCCCGCACAGGGGGTCGCAGGTGAGCCCTAAATGGTGCTCAAGCCCCATCTCGGCGGCATATTCCACCTGGTTTATGGTGCCCCCGAAGAGTTGGCATGCGGCAGCTGCTGCCATGGCACAGGCAACACCTATCTCGCCTTGGCAACCGACATCGGCACCCGAAATGGAGGCATGCTCCTTTGCCACGTTTCCGAAGAGTCCGGCTGTTGCCAGTGCACGGAGTATGCGCTTGTCGGAGCAGTTGTGTGCAGTGTGAAGGTGGTAGAGCACGGCCGGCAGTACTCCGCTTGAACCGCAGGTGGGTGTTGTAACGATGGTGCTTCCGCTGGCATTCTCTTCACTGGTGGCAAGCGCGTATGCGTATACTTTAGCCTTGCTGCTTACTGCGGCGCTGTACGATTGTGCCTTGTTCATGTACACCTGCGCCTTGCGTTGTATCCCTAATCCGCCGGGCAATACCCCTTCGTTCTCAAGGCCGCGCTTGATGGTGCTTTTCATTGTTTCCCACACCTCGGAAAGGTAATCCCAGATTTCGGGGCCTTCATATTTCTCTACATATTCCCAGAACGAGCATCCGGTCTCGTCGCACCAGTCCATAATCTCATGAATGGTTGTCAATGGGTATATGTCTTCCTCATTCTTGGTGGTTGTTTCGTTGGCAAGTTCTCCGCCGCCAATGCTGTATATAGTCCAGCTGTCTATAACCTTCCCATCTTTTATGCCCTCGAAGAACATCCCGTTTGGGTGAAAGGGCAGAAATGTCTTCGGCTTCCACACCAGTTCGAGTTTTGCCAATGGTTCAAGGACCTTTATTATGGCAACATCTGTCATGTGTCCCTCGCCTGTTGCAGCCAGGCTTCCGTAGAGGGTTACGCGGTAGCTGTCTACATTAGGGCATCGTTCTGCAAAAATCTTTGCAGCGCGGTTGGGGCCCATGGTGTGGCTGCTCGAAGGGCCGAGTCCAATCCTGAAAAGTGAGCGTAGTGATTTCATGTTTGTATGGTTCTTTTTCTGTTTTTTCTGTTTGTAGCCTTGAAGGCGATAATCTCTCCGTCAGGCTTCCAATTGCGAAAGTAATGCATTAAAGTGAATTAATCTAATTTTGTCATAAGGTTATTTCTAAAATAAATTTAAGAAGCCGGTGCAGCCAATTCCGCGCAAGACAAATAATGGCTGTTCCTTTCTTCTTTTTGCGGTTGCTGTATTGGTTGGTCGAAGGGGTTATGAACTATTTGAATAGCGGCTTTAATAGGTCGGGTATGTCAAATTCGTAGGATTTCATTCTCTCAAGGCACTCTCTTCCTTTTGTTGTGAGCGAAAAGTACATGCGTCGTTTGTCCGACTTTCCCAATTGGCGCTTGATTAGACCATTCTTCTCCAAAACAGCAATTACTTTAGATGTGTGGGAGGGAAGCATGCCGGTCTGTTCTGCAATGGTAGATGCCGTCACATGTTCGTTCCCTAAAGCGCAAAGTATCATCGCTTCGTTCAAGGATACTCCGTGCGCCTCTGTCAGATTGTTCTCAAGGGACGAGAGAGCTGAAAACAGCTCTCTCATGATGCATATACAGGTAATCTTCTCCATAAAAATTATTTTTATATGAATAGGTTTACATCTGCTTGTTCGGCTCTCTCCATGTATGTTGCTACACCTCCGGTAATTACATTGTCAAGAAGTTCTTCGCGTTTTATACCCATTACATCCATTGACATCTGGCAAGCAATGAATTCAACGCCGTTCTCAACGGCTTGCTGCCGAAGGCTCTCCAGTGAGTCAACATTTTTTTTCTTCATTATGTAACGCATCATTTTGGCTCCCAATCCCATCATGTTCATTTTGGAGAGGGTGAGTTTCCGGGTATCCGAGGGAAGCATCCAACCGAACATTTTGCCCCAAATATCTTTATCGACTTTAGGCTTGTGTACTTTCTTTATTGCATTCAGCCCCCAAAATGTAAAGAAAATGGATACTTTTTTCCGGGTGGCAGCAGCTCCGTTCGCAAGAACAAAGGTTGCTAAAGTCTTATCAAGGTCATCGCTGAATAGAATGAATGTTTTTCCATCCTCTTTGCAGTTTGCTTTGTCTGTCCGGTCTGTTGCCGGTATCGATTTCTCTATTATGACATAGTGAGTGCCCCCTTCGGAGCGTTTGCTCACGAATTTGTTCCCTGTGCTCCTGCACCAGGCCTCTGCATCACGGGGAAACCCGGCGTCAGTCGCCAGTATTTCAAGACGCTCTCCTGTTTTAAGGCTCTCTATAGAGTTCTTTAATTTAAGTATAGGGCCGGGACATTGAATTCCGCAGGCGTTGATTCTTATGGCATTGGTAGAATTGTTTGTTGATGTAGGGTGTAAATCCTTCTCTTCTGTTTCGCTTTCAAAGATAGATTTTAGTGGTGCAGTGGACATTTCAAAAGTCTTTAATCCCCCTACAAGGTTTCTTACATCTTTATAACCATTCCCTTTTAATATGTTGGATGCTAAATAACCTCTTAACCCTACACTGCAGAAGAGAAATACAGGCAGGTCTTGGGGTATCTCATTCATCCGTTCGCGCAGTTCATCCAATGGAATGTTTTTTGCGCCGGGGATACTGCCCAGCATGGCCTCTTCTTTGGTTCGTACATCAACCAGTGTAACTTTTGAAATATCGGTATCTTTTAGTTCTCTCCAGTAGAGCGGGGTCATTCTGCCGCTCAAAATGTTTCCGGCTACGTAACCGCTTATTGCAATAGGGTCTTTTGCCGATGAAAAAGGAGGTGCGTATGCATGTTCCAAGTGCATGAGCTCTTCCACGGTGCCATGTTGCTTGATAATTGCGGCATACTGGTCGATGCGTTTGTCTACACCGTCGTAGCCCACTATTTGTGCGCCATACAGCTGTCCGTTTGCTGGCGAAAATGTTATTTTTATGCTCATTTGCGATGAACCGGGATAATAGCCTGCATGGGAACCGGCATGTATTGTCGCAGAAAGATATTCAACACCCATGAGTTTCAGCCGTTTGGCCGGCAGTCCTGTGGTGGCTACAGTCATGTCGAAGACTTTTGCGATAGAAGTGCCGATAGAGCCTTCATATTTTACACTATTGCCGAAGGTCATGTTGTCTGCCACAATGCGTGCTTGACGGTTTGCCGGGCCTGCAAGAAAATTGAGCCAGGATTTGCCTGTAATAGGGTGAGGAAACTCAATGGCATCTCCTACAGCATAGATGTGTTCATTGGATGTCTGTAAATACTCGTTGACGTATATCCCTTGCATGTCGCCTGTTTTCAGTTCTGCTTTGCGGGCCAGTGTTGTCTCGGCTCGCACACCTATGGATAGCAATACCATATCGGTTGTCTGTACCTTGCCCGACTTGAAATGCACTTTTAGCTTTCCGCTATCAGGGACGAATGATTCTACAGCCTGCTCTAAAAGAAGTTGTATTCCCTTTTCTTCCAGGTGTCTATGAATGATTGATGCCATTGAAAAATCAATGGGGCCCATAACTTGGTTTGCCATTTCTACAACGGTAACCTTAACCCCGGCATGTTGCATGTTTTCTGCCATCTCCAGGCCAATGAAACCTCCACCCACAATAATGGCATCTTTGACAGAATGTTGTTGCATGTAACCCTTTATCTTGTCAGTGTCTGCAACATTGCGTAATGTAAATATGCCTTCGCTGTCAATACCGGGCAGTGGTGGACGCACGGGAGAAGCTCCGGGCGACAGTAGAAGTTTGTCGTAGGTCTCTGTATATTCTTTTCCCTCCGAAGTACGAATGTAAACTATCTTGGCATTGGTGTCAATATTGGTAACCTCGCTGTTAATGCGTACATCAATATTAAATCGTTTGCCGAATGTTTCAGGGGTTTGCACGAATAAACGCTCACGTTCTTCAATTACGCCACCTATATAATAGGGTAAACCGCAGTTCGCATAAGATATATACTCGCCTTTCTCAAATAAAATTATTTCGGCTTGTTCTGTGTTGCGACGAATACGTGCTGCTGCTGTGGCACCACCGGCAACTCCACCCACAATTATGAATTTAGGTCTCTTTTCGGTTTTCATGTTCTAATGTTTTTTCTATGTTGTTTGACAATTGTTCCAATGGCTATCTGTATGGCAGCCGATGCAAATATCATAATTATTTTCTTTTATACAAAATTTCCAATGGAAAATAATTTTTCGTTAACATTTTTTATTATATTGTTTTATAGGCTTTGAAATATCGATAAATTGCAGGGTTTTTGTGCTTTTGATAGTTTTTCGTTAAATTAGCGCCATGCAAAAGATTCTTGTAACAGGGGCGAGCGGTTTTGTGGGTAGCCGCTTTGTTGAACGCTGGAAAAATGAATATGATATTCTAACCCCGTCGCATGCCGCGCTTGATATAACAGATGCGCAGGCAGTGGAGCGTTATATTGTTGAGAATGCTCCGCAGGTGATTCTTCATTTGGCGGCGTTGTCCAATACGTGGTACTGCGAACAGCATCCCGATGAAAGCCGCCGCGTTAATGTCGACGGAGTATGCAACCTCGCCCGCGCAGCACTGCTTGTCGGGGCAAAGTTCATCTTTTTTTCAAGCGACCAGGTTTATAACGGCAATTCCGAAAGCGGCCCTCTTTGTGAGGAGGTTGCCGTAGCCCCCGAGAATGTATATGGCAGGCACAAACTCGAAGCGGAGCAACAGGCTTTGGAGTTCAATCCCGGTACGGTGGCTTTGCGTGCTACGTGGATGTATGATGCGGAGCGTGCCGGTATGCCTGTGCACGCGAACTTTGTGATGAATGTTGCAAGGGCCATAAAGGAACGTGCTCCTCTTGTGTTGCCGGTACGCGAGTATCGCGGAATAACCTGGGTGCGCGATGTGGTGGAGTTTCTTCCGGCAACTTTTAATTTGTCAGGCGGTGTCTACAATTTTGGTGCCGGCAGTACCATGAATACATACGAAACGGCCTGCTGTTACTGCGAAATGTTGGTGGGGTTACAGTCGGGCCCTCTTCTGCATCCCGACTATGAGCGTTATCCTCTTCATGAGCGCAACCTCTCGATGTCGACCGACAAAATTTTCCGTGCCTCGGGCGGAGCAATATGCTTTGGCAGTACAATGGACGGGTTGAGAATTTTTGCCGAGCTCAATGGGCTTGTACGGTAAAAATGTATAACGCTTCTTGCAACCCCTCCTGCTTTAATGCTGCAATCTCTTTTACCAGAACTTATTGTTCTCTTCACTGTATTCGAACCCGGCCTTCATGAGCTTCTCTTCCAGCTCCTTGCGGTCTATATTGAGGTCGGAGCATAGCTCGTCGAGCGATTGGTAACGGTCGCGCAGGTACATATTTACAGCACTCATCAGCATAAAAGGGTCTTGAGGAAGTTCCATATAAAATATATTATTGTTTGTGCAAAAATAACTAAAATTTAGTTGTTGCCAATCTTATTTTCTGTTCTTTAGGTTGCATTAACTTAAACTGTTGTAATTATGAAGAACATTGAAAAAAAAATCTTTTACTCTCTTTGTTGAGGAGCTTGTTGCACAACTCAAAGCCCGTGGCAAGTTCCGTACAGCCGAAACATACGCGGCAACACTGCGCAGCTTCAATGGCTTTAGAGGAAACAAGGATATTCTTATAAGCGCAATCAATGAGAAAGTAATTCTGATGTATGAGAATTATCTGCGCAATGTGCGTAGCGTTACACGCAATAGCAGCTCCTTTTACATGCGAATATTGCGCGCAATCTATAACAAGGCTGTAGAGGCAGGGTTGGCAAAGCCACGTCAACTCTTCAAGCATGTATATACGGGGGTCGACAGAACCATAAAGCGGGCTATCCCGCTCTGCACAATGAAAAAAATAATAGCTCTCGACCTTTCGGGGCGGCCTGCACTTGAGAAAGCACGCGATATATTCCTCTTTTCCTTCTTTACCCGCGGAATGTCGTTTGTAGATATTGCCTTCCTCAAAAAAAGCAACATAAAGAATGGAGAACTGGTATATTGTCGCCACAAAACAGGGCAACAGTTACGCATGAGATGGGAAAAATGCATGTCCGAACTCGTGGAAAAGCATGGTGGCAGCGGCAGTTTTCTTCTGGAGCTGATAAACGAGGAGAAAAGCGATTACTACCGTCAGTACCGCAGTGCGCTTTGTCTCACAAATTCACGTTTGAAGGTAATCGGTGGCATGGTCGGCCTTTCAACCCCATTGACAATGTATGTAGCCCGCCATTCATGGGCCAGCGCTGCTCACTGCAAGAGAATACCGCTTTCTGTCATCCGCGAAGGTATGGGGCACGATAACGAAACAACTACTCGAATCTATCTTGCTTCCCTTGAGAATGCAGTTATAGATAAGGCCAACAGCAAAATAATTAAATCACTTTTTTTGTAGTACCCCACCTTTGCTTTACTTTTAGAATTAGTTTTCAGATTTTTTATTACATTTTTTTGCATTATTTAGATTTTATGTACAATTTTGTGGCAAATGAGTCTTTTAGCTCTTGTATATTTGAAGTTTTACGATTTATAAATTTGTGTTATGAAAAGATTTTTATCATTATTTGTGGCTCTTTCAGTCGTGGGAACAATGTTTTGTTCGGCCGATGAATTGAACTTGGCACAATTGCGTTTGCGTGGCGATATCAAGAATTTTATTCAGCAAGAGGGTTATATGCCGGAGATTGATGAATACGGTGATATTAAATTCAAGAAAGAAGGTGAAACTTTTTATGTGATGGTCAATTCTTCCGATGTTTCGCCTATGTATGTAGTTTTGTCCAAATCCTTTAACAATCCCGAAGGCTATTCTCCTCAAGCGATAAAACTTGCAGCCAGCCAACTCAATTTCTATAAGGGTGTAAAGGTGCTCTGCTTTGAAAAGTCTTTCAGTATAAGGGCTGAATTGTATCTTACTTCGGCCGATGCTTTCAAAGAGTCATTCAGTAAACTCATCAAGCAAATCATCAATGTTGAAGAGGATGTTATGGATGAAATCAAGAAGGCTTCGAATGAAGGTGCAGGTGGTGCTGCTTCATCATCATTCGTGCCATTTATGGTTACTAAACTTGAGGTTGCCGATGTCGATTACGACGGCAATATACAGCAAGGTTACGGCAGTACAATCTACGCTTATAAGACAAAATATCTGAAACCGAAAATTACTGTAACTCCTATGATGGGTAACGGCGATTATACAGTGTATGTAAAAATGTTCAAAGACGGCGAGCTTAAAACCGGTAGCACATCCCCGACCGGATACTCTTTTTCTAACAAGGTTACAATTTCCGGAACATCATCCCAAACATTCTATCTCTCGGGATGGGGCTCTAATACAGCCGGCCATTGGCCTGCAGGCAGCTACCGCTTCGAGGTATGGTATGGCGATTATTGCGTAGGCAGCAAGGATTTCAAAGTGTATTAAAAGTTAAAAACCTGTATAGACGAAAAATGGCGACCGGACTCCGGTCGCCATTTTTCGTCTTGTATATTCTGGAGGGTTGTTACTTCACCTCCTCGAACTCTGCATCCTGAACATCGTCGTTGTTCTGCTGGTTGCTCTGCTGTTGCTGGTTACCTGCGTTGTACTGCTGGCCACCCTGTGCACCGCTCTGTGCATACATCTCTGCACTTGCAGCCTGCCATGCGCTGTTCAACTCTGCTGTTGCTGCATCAATACCTGCAAGATCCTGTGCCTTGTGAGCCTCTTCCAGTTTCTTTACAGCAGCCTCAATAGGCGCTTTCTTGTCGGCAGGAATCTTGTCGCCAAGCTCCTCAAGCTGGTTCTTTGTCTGGAATACCATAGAGTCTGCCTGGTTGAGCTTGTCGATTTTCTCGCGCTCCTTCTTGTCGGCATCGGCATTTGCCTCGGCCTCCTGTTTCATGCGCTCGATATCCTCCTTGCTCAAGCCCGAAGAGGCCTCGATGCGAATAGCCTGCTCCTTGCCTGTTGCCTTGTCTTTTGCCGATACTTTGAGAATACCGTTTGCATCAATATCGAATGTAACCTCAATCTGTGGAACGCCACGGCGTGCAGGAGCAATGCCTGTGAGGTTGAACTGTCCTATGGACTTGTTCTGGTTGGCCATCGGACGCTCACCCTGGAGTACATGAATGGTAACCTCTGTCTGGTTGTCGGCTGCAGTAGAGAATGTCTCGCTCTTCTTGCATGGAATGGTGGTGTTTGCGTCGATAAGTTTTGTCATAACACCGCCAAGTGTCTCGATACCCATTGAAAGAGGTGTAACGTCGAGAAGCACAATGTCGCCTACACCGCCCTCTTTGTTGAGGATAGCGCCCTGAATTGCAGCACCGATAGCTACAACCTCATCGGGGTTGACACCTTTTGAAGGAGCCTTGCCGAAGAAATCCTCGACAATCTTCTGCACGGCTGGTATACGTGTTGAACCACCTACAAGAATAACTTCGTCGATATCTGCATTGCTTAAGCCTGCATCGCTCATCGCCTTCTTGCAAGGCTCAAGACATGCCTGAATGAGGTTGTGTGCAAGAGATTCGAATTTTGCACGTGTCAAGGTCTTTACCAAGTGCTTTGGCATTCCGTTCACCGCGGTGATGTAAGGGAGGTTAATCTCTGTAGAGGTTGTAGAAGACAGTTCAATCTTCGCTTTTTCGGCAGCCTCTTTCAGGCGCTGCAATGCCATCGGGTCGGCCTTCAGGTCAGCACCCTCCTCTGCTTTGAACTCGCTTGCAAGCCAGTCGATAATAACCTGGTCAAAGTCGTCACCGCCAAGGTGTGTGTCACCGTTTGTGGAGAGAACCTCGAATACACCGCCTCCGAACTCAAGGATAGAGATATCGAATGTACCGCCACCGAGGTCGAATACCGCAATCTTCATATCTTTGTTTGCCTTGTCAACGCCGTATGCAAGTGCTGCGGCAGTAGGCTCGTTTACAATACGCTTAACCTCAAGACCTGCAATCTGTCCGGCCTCTTTTGTTGCCTGGCGCTGTGAGTCGCTGAAATATGCGGGAACTGTAATCACAGCCTCTGTAACCTCCTGTCCCAGGTACTCCTCGGCGGTCTTCTTCATCTTCTGAAGAATCATTGCCGAAATCTCCTGCGGAGTGTACAGGCGACCGTCGATGTCTACTCGTGGCATGTTGTTCTCCTCAACTACTTTATAAGGTACGCGTGAAATCTCCTTGCTCACCTGTGACCAGTTCTCACCCATGAAGCGCTTGATAGAGAATATCGTGCGCTGGGGGTTTGTAACAGCCTGACGCTTTGCAGGGTCACCGATTTTGCGCTCACCGTTGTTGTCAAAAGCCACAATAGAAGGGGTAGTGCGCTTGCCTTCGCTGTTTGTGATAACTACAGGCTCGTTGCCTTCAAAAACCGATACACAAGAGTTTGTTGTACCCAAGTCAATTCCAATAATCTTTCCCATAATATTACTTTTTATTTATTAATTATTCAATTTATGTATTCTTGTTCCGGCGCTTTTGTCCGCCTCACGCTAAATAATAGAACAAAGTACGTGCCAAAGGGTTTTTAGGCCCTGCCACTTTGCCATTGTCGGTTTTTATGGCACAGCTGCGCTCTCTTTGTGTGACAATGTGTCAGTTTTTGTGTCATGTGCCAATTCATCCTTTGGCACATTTCTTGCTGCGGGTGTGCGTTCAAGAGATTATTTTTCCTATTCATCTCCTGCATTTTCTGTTTTTGTTGCATTTCTGTTTTTTTTGTGTTACTTTTGTACATTAGGAATTATGCGTAAAGGGCAAAATGCTTTTTGTTGTTGCCGATGCATATATTGTTCAAGAGAAATAGCTAATAGAATATTTATCAACTTTTAATAGTTTTAAGAGAATGGGAAAAGTTCTGATCATAGGAGCCGGAGGTGTGGCTACTGTTGCGGCGCATAAAGTGTGCCAGAATACTGATGTGTTTACCGAAGTCATGATTGCCAGCCGCACAAAAAAGAAGTGCGATGCGTTGGCCGAGGTGCTGAACAAGAAGTACGGGACAAACGTGCAGACGGCACAGGTGGATGCTGACAGTGTGGAACAGCTTGTAGAGTTGCTTGGTGCATACAAGCCCGATATCGTGATGAACCTGGCCTTGCCATATCAGGATCTCACCATCATGGAAGCCTGTCTGCAGACCGGTTGCAACTATCTTGATACCGCCAACTACGAGCCGAAGGATGAAGCTCACTTCGAATACAGCTGGCAGTGGGCCTATCGTGAACGTTTTGAGAAGGCCGGTCTTTGCGCCATTCTGGGCTGCGGATTCGACCCGGGTGTGACCAGCGTATTTACTGCTTATGCCGCAAAGCATCACTTCGATGAGATTCACTATCTGGATATTGTAGACTGCAATGCAGGAAACCATCATAAGGCATTCGCCACCAACTTCAATCCCGAAATCAATATCCGTGAAATCACTCAAAAGGGACTTTACTACGAGGATGGAAAGTACATTGAGACTGAACCAATGGAGATACATCAGCCATTGAACTATCCCAACATCGGTCCCCGCGAGAGCTATCTCTTGCATCACGAGGAGATTGAAAGCCTTGTCATCAACTTCCCCACAATCAAACGTGCCCGCTTCTGGATGACCTTCGGCCAGCAGTATCTGACCTATCTTGATGTGATTCAGAACATAGGCATGAGCCGCATCGATGAGGTAGAGTACAAGGCGCCCAAGGCTGACGGCACCGGCGAAGAGGTTGTGAAGATTGTTCCTCTGCAGTTCCTCAAGGCGGTTCTTCCCAATCCGCAGGATTTGGGTGAGAACTACGAGGGCGAGACATCTATCGGTTGTCGCATCCGTGGTATCAAGGACGGCGAGGAGCATACATACTACGTATACAACAACTGTAGCCATGAGGAGGCATACAAGGAGACAGGTATGCAGGGAGTAAGTTATACAACCGGTGTACCCGCTATGATTGGTGCAATGATGTTCCTCAAAGGTATCTGGCGCAAGCCGGGTGTTTGGAACGTAGAGCAGTTCGACCCCGATCCATTCATGGAGCAGCTCAACATAAAGGGGTTGCCTTGGCACGAGGAGTTTGATAAAGACCTGGAACTTTAAATTAAAGAATAAATGGCAAAAAAAGAAGAACTTGAAAATATTGCAGGCGGAGAAAAACTCCGCGCTCTGCAGGCTGCAATGGACAAGATAGAGAAGAATTTCGGTAAAGGCTCTATCATGAAACTCGGTGATGATAATTTTGAGGAGGTAGAGGTTATTCCTACCGGCTCGGTGGGTCTTAATGCGGCTCTCGGAGTAGGCGGTTTCCCGCGCGGCAGAATAATTGAAATATACGGTCCCGAGTCATCGGGTAAGACCACCCTTGCCATACATGCCATCGCCGAGGCACAGAAAATGGGCGGTATTGCTGCCATTATCGATGCCGAGCATGCATTCGACCGTTTCTATGCACAGAAACTGGGCGTAGACATCGACAACCTCCTTATCTCGCAGCCCGATTGCGGTGAGCAGGCTCTTGAGATAGCCGAGCAGCTCATACGCTCATCGGCCATTGATATCATTGTGATAGACTCCGTTGCGGCTTTGACACCCAAGGCCGAAATCGAGGGTGAGATGGGCGACAACAAGGTGGGTCTTCAGGCACGCCTCATGTCGCAGGCTCTCCGCAAGCTCACATCGGCTATAAGCAAGACAAAGACAACATGTATCTTCATCAACCAGTTGCGCGAGAAGATAGGCATAATGTTCGGTAACCCCGAAACCAC
>JAUNQV010000112.1 GCA_030535995.1 Bacteroidales bacterium | reverse complement strand
ATGACAACAACAGCGAGGTCGCCCCTACAACTCTACAAGCACACGTACATTGAGCTGGCGGCCGGTGAGGTAATTGGGAACAGCATAATTATGATTATCGACATCGCTCACCCAGTAATAAGAATTGACATTATTTATATCGAGAAGATTGAAAGCATCGACCCCGAGCCACACATTGCGCAGGTAGCGCTGAAGCCCTGTGCGGTGAGTGCCATCCTCGTTATTAAGCAAGCGATAGGACATTCCAATATCGACACGCTTATATGCCGGAGCATTAAAGGAGTGCTTCTCGCGCCCGGTATGCGGAGGCCCGAACGGCAAGCCATCGGCGTATGCGCCTTGAAGGCTCATTTTCCAGCGGTCGGTGCCGGGGAAGAAATCGGTAAAATATAATGACAAATTAAATTTACTGTTGGTGGGGCGCGGCAACCAGTCGCCACCGTTTATGCGCTCTTTTGTGTCGAGCAGAGAGAGTGTTATCCATGAGTCGGTACCGGGCACAAACTCGCCGAAGAGCTTCATATCGAGGCCTGTGGCATAGCCCTTGGCACAATTCTCGCCATAATAGACAATGCGTACATTGTCGACATTATAAGGGATTAGGTTGTCGAGTTTCTTGTAATAGGCCTCGGCCGTGAACTTGAACGGGCGGCCGAGCATTGTAAAGCGATAGTCGCAGCCTGCGACAAAATGGATGGAGCGTTGCGACTTTATGCCTTTGTTGAGCACAACCGAGGTTATTCCGCCCGCAGTGACGGTATCGCGCATCTCTTTGTAGAACGGGGTTTGATAGTAGACTCCCGCCGCCAGGCGCAGGGTGAGGTCTTTATTGAACTCGGGAATAAGCCCTATGCTTGCGCGGGGCGAAAAGAGAAGCTCGTCGTTCCAGCTCCAATAGGAGAGGCGGACACCGGCATTGACCGACACAACACCGAGGCTGCAGCTGAACTTGTATGTATTCTGCAGATGGGCCGACAGCTTGTCACTGCTGCACGAGGAGCGCGAAAGCAGGTTGTAGACCGGCCGCAGCACCCCTGCCGAGGGAATATTGTAGCCGGCGGAGTCGCGCAGCTCCCACTCGCGCATATTGTCGGAGAACTCTTCGCTCTTCCACTCCACTCCCCAGCGCAGGTCGTTGGAACCCAGATAGTGCTTGCCGCCGAGCGCGACAGTGCGTACATCGGCTTCAAGATAGTTGCGGGCATGCTCCATGTAACCGCCGACACCCATGGTGCGGTCGCTGTTTATATCGTCGAGCCAGTATTCACCTATTATATCGTAGGTCTCCTCCTCGTTGGTATTGAACGCCGAGGCCTGCAGCGTAAAGAGGTTATACTCGTTGGGGGCATAATTGAGTGCAGCCGCGCCGAAAAGAGTGTTGAAGAGGTCATTTTCCCAACCATCGAAGTAGACCTTGAACTCCTTTACATTCTCAAGCGTTCCGAAGCTGGTGGTGCGGTCGGTGGGGGTGAACTTATACTCGTTGCGGGCTATATTTCCTATTATGCTCAAATTGAGTTTTCCGGTGATGCGCCAGTCGAGAAATGCCTGATAGTCGATGAATTCGGGCTCATACTCGCCTTTTGTATCGAGCGTACCGAGCAGGTAACGGTTGCTCTTGTAGCGCACGGAGTTGGAGAAGCTGACACGGCTGTTGCCCCAGCCTGCATAAAGGCTGCCGCCCAAAAGACCGGCCGATGCCACAGCCTCCGACTCGCGGGGCTTGCGATAGGTGATATCGAGCACCGACGACATTTTGTCGCCATATTTTGCCTCGAAGCCGCCTGTGGAGAAGGCTATCGAGCCTACCATATCGGGGTTGACAAAGCTCAACCCCTCCTGCTGCCCGGCTCTTATGAGCAGAGGGCGGTAGACCTCGATACCGTTGACATATACACTGTTCTCGTCGAAGTTTCCGCCACGTACATTATATTGCGAGCTGAGTTCGTTGTGTGAACTCACTCCTGCCTGCGACTTTATGATATCCTCGATACCTCCGCCGCTTGCCGAGGGGTTCAGACGCAGCTTGCCCGGCATATCAATCTTTTGGGTGCTGCCCATCTGCCTCTCTTTCTCTACAATTTCCACCTCCTGCAAAGAAAAATCGAGCGAGGGGAGCATTACGTTGAGAATTATTGTATCGGCAGGGTTCTTGAAACCGCGCTTGCGGGTTTGGTAGCCTACCATGGAGAAGGAAAGCACAAGGGAGTCGCGGCTGTCGCATGTGAGGGTGTAGTTACCGTTGAGGTCGGCAACAGTTCCCACAGGCTCACCCACCACCTTTACGTTGGCAATTTCTATGGGGCTGCCGTTCTCGTTGACAATGCGGCCCTTGAAGGTGACCTTTTGTGCCGGCACGGCAAGAGCTGCAAAAGACAGCAGGAAAAGTATGTATAGTTTCAATTTCATGTTTGCGACTCGAATGACAAGGTACGCGGTTTTCCGGTCAAGGCCTACTCCGCAAAAGTATTAACGAAAAAAATGCATCAAACGTATATTGAACGCAAAATTTTATTCACAAGGTTCCAGCGGAAATGATACCAGCGCAGGGTTCCCACCTGCTTTCCGCCGTAATTGAGCAGGGTGTTGGTGAAGCCGCGATGCAAACGGGAGAGGGCACGTGCCTCAAGAAACTCGAAATGGGCATAACCGAGTTTGTGCGCATCGGTGAGTGCCGCCCATATTGCCATTATGCCGGGATATTGCATGGGGAAACGCTTGCGCAGCCCGCAGCTGTAGGCAAGATTGGCACGGTTCTTGTCGTAGAGGCAGAAAGAACTGCCGATTATCTTCTCCTTATACTTTACCACAAAGAGCTTGGCGCGCGAAGAGAGCGTACCGTCGGCATTATGCAGCATTGCATATAGCGCCTCGCGGCCGGGCAAGCGGCGGCGTGTCTTGCTTATGTAGTAGTTGCGCAGCAGGGAAAGCCCCTCGCCTATCTCGTGCTCGCTTGCCGCACGGGAATAGGTTACACCGGCTGCCTCGGCCTTGCGTATGTGGGCGCGGTAGGCACGGGTGAGCCTCTCTTGCGGTTCGCGGCTGTGCAGCGATATATACATGCGCTGGTCGCGCATGGGAATGAAATCGTGCTTGCGCAAGGTGGAATAGGCAAAGCGGGAATCTTCGATATTGACAACCTCGATGTAGTTGTGACGGAAGTCGAACATATCGAACACCTTTTCGATGAAGGCTGCAAAGAGCTCCTCGCGGCTGGCACAGGAGGGGCTATACACACCTTCGCCGTTAATTGTGTACCAATAGCTCAACACCGGAGGCAAAAGACGGAAGTTCCTTCTTTTTATTATAAGAAGGTGCCCCACTTCACCGCCATCGTCACCAACCGCCACAAGCATATACGGTTTACTGCCGCGGCTGCTCTCAAGCGCACGGAACATCATTGCAGAATGAAGCACAGAGCCGTCGACAAGCCACGGCAACTCCTCACTCTTGGTATAAATGTCTATGCGCATAAGGGAACTGTTTTGCTGCAACGACACAGATGCCGCACCGGAGCTGCCGGGCATTGCCACCTTGAAGAGAGTTCTCCCTGCGGTCCGAAATGACAACAGGCCTTCTGTTGCAACAGTGCATCGTTGATTAAGTTTTGCATCGTAAAGTTAGATAAAAAAGAAATAATATTGTAACTTCGCATGAAATTTTATTTATAAGGCACTTTTATAAGCTGTTCAAGATGGAAGATATTTATATTTTAGCTATTGAATCGTCGTGCGACGACACCTCGGCCGCAGTAATGCATGGCGACACGGTACTCTCGAATGTTACAGCCGGGCAGGCTGTACACGAACAGTACGGCGGTGTTGTGCCCGAGCTTGCATCGCGCGCACACGAACAGAATATTGTACCTGTGGTAGATGCCGCAATAAAACAGGCGGGCATCAAAAAGGAACAGCTCAACGCTATAGCCTTCACACGCGGCCCGGGGCTCATGGGCTCGCTGCTGGTAGGTGTATCCTTTGCCAAAGGGCTTGCGGCTTCGCTGAACATTCCCATGATTGAGGTAAATCACCTGCAAGGGCACATTATGGCACACTTTATCAAGGAGAGAGATACCGAACACAAAAGCCCGGAATTCCCGTTCCTCTGCCTTATGGTATCGGGAGGAAACTCGCAGATTGTAAAGGTGAACAGCTACAACAGCATGGAGATTATCGGGCAGACAATAGACGATGCTGCCGGCGAGGCTATGGACAAATGCGCCAAGGTAATGGGCCTCGGATACCCCGGCGGCCCCATCATCGACCGTCTTGCGCGCCAAGGCAACCCCGAGGCATACAAATTCAGCAAGCCGCACATTCCCGGCTTCGACTACAGTTTCAGCGGGCTAAAGACCTCGTTCCTCTACACACTGCGCAAGCTGGTTGCCGAGGACGAGAACTACGTTGAGAAGCATAAGGAAGACCTTGCAGCCTCTTTTGAGGCCACCGTGGTGGCTGTGCTTATGGACAAGCTCTACAAGGCATCAAAATCGTTGGGAATAAAGCGCATAGCACTGTCGGGTGGTGTTTCGGCCAACACTGCACTGCGCGAGGCTTACCACAGCTATGCAAAGAGATACGGATGGGAGATTTTTATTCCTAAATTCGGGTTTACCACCGACAATGCAGCCATGATTGGCATTGTAGGCTACTACAAGTACCTCGACAAGGAGTTCTGTGCAATGGACCAGCCGGCATTCTCGCGTACTATATTATAATATATGAAAAAGCATACCAACGAACTTGCCGTTGCAGTTATTGAAGAGCTGCGGAAAAGAGGACTTCGCCTCGCCACTGCCGAGAGTTGCACCGGCGGTGCCGTTGCAAGCGCAATAACAACAGTACCGGGTTGCTCCGACACCTTCATGGGGGCAATTGTAGCATACAGCAACAGCGTAAAGAGCCGGCTGCTGAATGTTCGTGAAAAGACTCTTGAAAAGCACGGCGCGGTGAGTGAGGAGACTATAATAGAGATGGTAAACGGAGCGACACGGCAACTGGGAACAGAGTGCGCGATAGCCACATCGGGCATTGCCGGCCCGGGCGGAGGAACAATTGAAAAACCTGTGGGAACCGTGTGGATTGCCGCAAAGAGAGGGAATTGCATAACAACAAAATTGCTTCGCCTCGGCAACAGAGGACGGGAAGAGAACATTGCCGCAACTGTTGAAGAGGCACTGGAACTGATATTGGGCTCCTTGCGAAGAGAAGAGGAACGGTAACCATTTTAAATAAGTCACTATTTGACAATAGAAAATAAAATCGGTTTCTTCGGCAATTGTGAAAAATAATTGGAATTTTGTTTGCAAGATTATTTGAAAACCTATATCTTTGCACTCTGTTTTGAGTAGGTATCAAAAGAATAAACAAAAAAATATATAGAGATGTCAAAGATTTGTCAAATCACCGGAAAAAAAGCTATGGTGGGTAACAATGTTTCACACTCAAAGAGAAGAACAAAGCGTCTTTTCAACGTGAACTTGTTTACAAAGAAGTTCTTCTACGTAGAAGAAGATTGTTGGATTCAGTTGCGCGTGAGTGCAGCGGGGTTAAAAATTATCAACCGAGTAGGTCTTGATGCAGCATTGAAAGATGCTGTAAAGAAAGGCAATGTTGCTTGGGAGGAAATTAAAGTACTCGATTAATTAAAGGAGGAAAAGTAGTATGGCTAAAAAGGTTAAAGGAAATCGTGTTCAGGTTATACTCGAGTGTACTGAACAGAAGAATAGCGGTGTTCCCGGTATGTCTCGTTATATCACAACAAAGAACCGCAAGAACACAACAGAGCGTTTGGAGTTGAAGAAATACAACCCCTATTTGAAGAAGGTAACAGTTCACAAAGAAATTAAGTAATAAAAGATGGCAAAGAAGGCAGTTGCAACCCTCCAGACTGGTGATAAGGAGAAATTCGTAAAGGTTGTGAAATTGGTTAAATCACCCAAGACCGGAGCTTACATGTTCTCTGAAGAGATTTTGCCACAGAGCAAGGCTGACGAGTCTTTGAAAAAGTAATTAAGGCAAATTTATCATTTGTATAGATACTACAGCGGGCTACCTTTTTGGTAGCCCGCTGTAGTTATATGGTTATTGAAAAGAATTGCGACAGAAATTGCAGCAGAATTGCTGCTGCGAAAGAAGATATGTTTGCCTTCTGTAAAGCGGTAAGGAGATAAAACAAACACCACAACATCCATACCCCTCACCCCTGCGGGGAGCTCCCCTAGCTTATGGGAGCACTTCGCAACAAAAGGCAAAGAAAGCACACACAGAGTGCTCCTCTTGTTTGTAGTCAATGAGAGCACACAT
>JAUNQV010000033.1:1871-20015 GCA_030535995.1 Bacteroidales bacterium | reverse complement strand
GAGGAATTCTGAATGCCGTACAAAGCTCTATCATGGCGCCACAGGTGAGGATAGCCATCCACTCGTTATGTTCATGAGTGAACATCAATACACCGGCCGCAATGAACAACACTCCGGCCAACTGCTGTTGACGCACAAGACGGCGCACAGCCAGATTACCGTTGCGAGGACGCAACAGGAACTGCGTTACAGCAAAAAGCAAAGCACCCACAGAGTATATATAGGCATAATGTTGCGGCAGAAACATTCTTGACACAGCACCGGCCAGAAGCAGGAGCGCGCCCATTACATACAATACATTAATTATCTTCATCCGTTTCAACTATTACAAAAACCTCTTCGTTATCCTTATGCATGCCATACTTGTCACGGGCAAGTTTCTCCACAGCACCTATATCGCCATTGCCCTCGAGCTCGGCCTGCTTCATCATTATATCAACCGAATCGCGCTTCATCTGTGCTATCTCATCCTCAAGTTCCGAGATTGCACGTTGGTTCTTTATATGTTTGAACATATTGTTGTCATCGATAACAAGTACAATAGCAAGAAAGACTATTGTCACGAATATGTATTTATGGTTCCTGACCCAGTTTATGACCGGCATTACTTTCTTGAACATAACGAAGAGGGATTACTGTTTATTACAGTGCGAAAATACAAAAAAAACAGCGCAAAAACAACATAAGCCGCATTATATTGGAACATAGGTGGCAGAGTTCTCCGATACAGCAAACCCATGCATACAAAAAATGGCCCGCAGTTCTTTTTATAATGCTTATTTTGCACTATCTTTGTATGTAACATAGATTAAAGAAGAACCCGTCCTTATTATATTTATATATGGAGAATTATATTGTTTCGGCAAGAAAATACCGCCCCGACACATTCGACTCGGTTGTTGCACAGAAATCGCTTACCACAACACTGAAGAACGCAATACACAGTGGCAAATTGGCACATGCCTACCTCTTCTGCGGGCCACGCGGAGTGGGTAAAACCACTTGTGCACGTATTTTTGCCAAGACAATCAACTGCCAGAACCCCACAAGCGACGGAGAACCATGTAACCAGTGCGAATCGTGTCGCTCGTTCAACCAGCAACGCTCCTACTCGATATATGAACTCGATGCTGCCAGCAACAACTCGGTCGACGATATTCGTTCACTGAATGAACAGGTTCGCATTCCGCCACAAGTAGGCAAGTACAAGGTATATATAATAGACGAGGTACACATGCTCTCTCAAGCAGCGTTCAACGCATTCCTGAAGACCCTCGAAGAACCGCCGGCACATGCCATATTCATTCTTGCCACTACAGAGAAGCACAAGATTATACCTACCATACTGTCGCGTTGCCAGATATATGACTTCAGCCGCATAGAAGCAGCCGACATTATCGACCACCTGCAAAAAATAGCGACAAAAGAGGGTATAAACACCGAGCATGAGGCCCTTCGCGTCATTGCCCAGAAATCGGACGGTTGCATGCGCGATGCACTTTCACTCTTCGACCAGATGAGCAGTTTCACACAGGGAGACCTCACATACAACAAGGTCATCGAAAGCCTTAATGTGCTCGACTACGAATACTATTTCAGGCTGACCGATTTTATACTTGAAAAGAAGACAGCCCAGAGCCTGTTGCTTTTCAACGAAATCCTGAACAAGGGGTTTGAAGGAAATATTTTTATAGAAGGAGCAGCTTCGCATTTCAGAGACCTTCTTGTCAACAGCGATACGGCAACAGCAACCCTCTTCGAGGGTAGCCAGGAGTTGCAGGCAAGATACTCCGAGCAGGCAAGAAGATGCACTCCAAAGATGCTCTTCAAGGCTATAAGGCACTGCAACAACTGCAGCATGAACTACCGCGCAAGCCGCAACAAACGTCTTCTGGTGGAGCTTACGCTCATTGAGCTTACACAGATGAGCGACAGCGATAGCGATGACAGTGGAGGGCAACGCCCTAAAGTGCTAAAACCGATATTCAACAGACAACAGAGCGTAGCCGCAGAACAACCGGCCAATAACAACAATGCTGCAAACAGGGCAATCTCCGATACAAACAAAGTACCGGCACATGCACCTATAAGCAACAGCAACGCAGAGCAGGCTCCTGCAACGCAAAAAGAGCAACCGAAAGCGCCACAACACGGCCGCCCGGCAGAATTGCAGACAAGAAGAGAACATACCACACTTGGAGGCATGTTCCGGCGCTCACGGAGCAATATAGAAGAAAGCACTGCAAACAAACAGGCAGAAGTCGCCGGAAGAACGGAAAACACCGTTGCACAGCCACCGCAAGCCACAGAAAAGAAAAAGAAAATAACAAACGAACTTGTATCACAAGCTTGGACCTCCTTTGCTCTTAACCTGCCCGAAAACGAACGGTCACTTGCCGACCGCATGAAAATAATGCAGCCCACAATGGTTGACGAAGATTCATTCACCATACATGTGGACAACCAGATGGCAGCAGAGATATTCGACAAGGAGTCGCCACGTATATGCAAAGGTATGAGCAAATTCCTCGATGGGGCAATCATGAGAATGACTGTAAAGGTTAATGCCGTTGTTGTAGAACGGCATGTGAGCGACAGAGGCAAGCAGTTCGAAATTCTTAAAGAGAAGAACCCGCTTGTTGAAAGACTGAGAAAAGAGCTGAATCTCGAATTATCAAGATAGCAACACATTCACAATAGATACCATTCCCAAAAAGAATTGCAATGACAACAGAGAGTCGGCGAGCCGACTCTCTGTTGTCATAAAATCCGTGCATAATATACGCCATAATTTCTGAAAGCAGCAACCATTATGCAATATTTTTCCGCTTCTATAAAATATTTCCAAAAAACAAAACAGAAGCCGTTATATAGAATTATTCCAAATAGCACAACACGCAGAGTGCATTGCATCAATATAGCCCCATAAGCAATTCTGATTAGCAAAAAGAGGGTTTTAACAAGAAGAAAAAAGCTACCTCAGACACAGAAATCAATCATTAACACACTGATTATCAATGTCTAAAAAAAATAACACAAAATAACAACTCCGCGCAAACCGACTTTTTTAAAGCACTGATATCCAAGCGATTATTTTATCGAAAAATTACCCATACTTTTTTGCACTTGTATTTTCTTTTTTATTTGCCGATATTTGCA
Source organism: Bacteroidales bacterium (assembly GCA_030535995.1). Lineage (GTDB taxonomy): Bacteria > Bacteroidota > Bacteroidia > Bacteroidales > Bacteroidaceae > HGM04593. Next base: position 16,856 of record JAUNQV010000033.1, on the reverse strand, counting down.
ATAGAAATGGTGAACGTAGAGGCCATGAACAATGCGCCTCTATTAATTTGCCCCTAAAGAAACAGAGACATCAAAAAAATGAATTCAATTCTAAACACAAAATGGAATAGTTGCCTCGCAATCATCAAGGACAATGTTTCCGAGGCCACCTTCAATACTTGGTTTGCCGATATCAAGCCAATAAAGTATGAAGGCAACACTCTCACAATACAGGTGAAGAGCAATTTTGTGTATGAGTTTCTTGAGGGCAATTTCGTAGACCTTCTTCGCTCTACCCTATTCAAAGTCATGGGCAAAGGAACACAGTTGATGTACAGTGTTCTAACCGACAAGGACAACAACTTGAGCATGGAGGTAGGCACAGAGAACTACAGTACAAAAGGGTCGGGCAACAGCGGCAACAACACTCCAAAAGCAATGCAAGAGGTTGTTCAGGAACTTGACCCGATGCTCATCAGCCGATACACATTCGAGAACTACGTTGAGGGTATAAGCAACCGCCTGTCACGCTCTGTGGCATTAAGCGTAGCAGACAAACCGGGACGTGCATTCAACCCACTGTTCATACATGGTTCATCGGGCGTTGGAAAGACCCACCTTGTAAATGCCATAGGTGTAAGAATAAAGGAACTGCACCCACAGCTTCGTGTACTCTATGTTTCGGCCCACCTGTTCCAGGTGCAATACACCGACTCTATCCTGCAAAAGAACTTCAACGATTTCATGAGATTCTACCAAAGCATAGATGTTCTCATAATCGACGATATACAGGAATTTGCCGGTCTTCAGAAGACACAGAATGCATTCTTCCACATTTTCAATCATCTGCACCTCAACGGCAAGCAACTTATCATGACTTCCGACCGTTCTCCGGCACAGCTTCAGGGAATGGAAGAGAGGTTGATAACACGCTTCAAATGGGGAATGACAGCAGAAATTGAAAAGCCCGATTTGGAATTGCGCAAGAACATCCTACGCAACAAGATACACAAGGATGGCCTTAAATTCCCCGAAGAGGTTATCTCATACATTGCAGAGAATGTCAATGCAAGCATACGTGACCTCGAAGGCATAGTGGTTTCAATAATGGCCCACTCCACCATCAACAATTCAGATATCGACATCAACCTTGCGCGCAGAATTGTAGGTGATTTCTCCAATTATGAGAAAAAGACTATAACAATTGACGAAATCATAAAAACCGTCGCCGATTACTATGGAGTTGAGGTATCTGCAATAAACACCCGTTCACGTAAACGCGAAGTGGTTCTTGTACGACAAGTCGCGATGTTCCTGGCAAAAAAACACCTCGACCTGTCAACATCAAAGATTGGGCAATATGTCGGCAACAGAGACCACGCGACAGTGCTCCACGCATGCAAGACCGTAACAAACCTTGCCGACACAGACAAGCAGTTCCGTACAGAACTCAATGAAATAGACCAGGCGTTGCAAACAGCATAATAGAGTTAACGATAAAAGCGAAACCGGTTCACTTTAAGGTGAATCGGTTTCGCTTTTATACAAAAGTAACGGTTTTCTTAAAAGCCAAGCAAAATAACAAATTTCAGACATCAAAAATCCTTTTTGGAAAACTTTTTGCCACATTCAAAAACATAAATACCTAAAAAACAGCATATTAAAAATTATTTTGGAAAACTTTGCCAGCGGTTGACAACTTACAATAAATTTATTTGGTAATTATAAAAATGCTTTTTAATTTTGTGAGCCTGAAAAAGAAAAGACTTTCATTCTATGAATGAAAAACAAGCTGACAAACAGAATTAACTAACTTAATAAACCAACCTACAAAGTGGAAAAGAAAAGCTACTCCTATGACGATGCATTCAAGGCATCACTCGATTACTTCGGCGGCGACGAACTGGCTGCAAGAGTATGGGTAAACAAATATGCAGTAAAAGACTCTTACGGCACAATCTTCGAGAAATCACCCGAAGATATGCATTGGCGCATAGCCAATGAAATTGCAAGAGTAGAAGCAAAATATGCAAACCCCATGTCGGCACAGGAGGTGTTTGAGCTTCTCGACCACTTCAAATATATTGTTCCATCGGGCAGCCCCATGACCGGTATCGGCAATGACTATCAGGTAGCGTCACTTTCAAACTGCTTCGTCATAGGCATGGATGGGAAAGCCGATTCCTATGGCGGCATCATACGCATTGACGAAGAGCAGGTTCAACTGATGAAACGCCGCGGAGGTGTAGGACATGACCTCTCGCACATAAGACCGAAAGGCTCTCCGGTAAAGAACTCCGCATTGACATCAACAGGCCTTGTACCCTTCATGGAGCGCTACTCGAACTCCACAAGGGAGGTTGCTCAAGACGGACGCAGAGGAGCACTCATGTTGAGTGTCTCGATTAAGCACCCCGATGCAGAGGCTTTCATTGATGCAAAAATGACCGAAGGCAAAGTTACCGGTGCAAATGTATCGGTAAAGATTGACGACGAGTTCATGAGAGCCGTGACAGAGAAACGCGCCTATACCCAAAAGTACCCGATAAATTCGGACAGCCCAATATACTCAAAAGAGATTGACGCAAACGGCTTGTGGAACAAAATCATACACAACGCATGGAAATCGGCTGAACCCGGAGTACTCTTCTGGGACACCATACAACGCGAATCAATTCCCGACTGCTATGCCGACCTCGGTTTCGAGACCGTATCGACCAACCCTTGTGGCGAGATACCGTTGTGCCCCTACGACTCATGCCGTCTTATTGCCATAAACCTTTTCTCCTATGTAATCGACCCGTTCACTCCTGAAGCACGCTTCGACTACGACCTTTTCAAGGCGCACGTAAGAAAGACACAGCGCATTATGGACGACATAATCGACCTCGAACTTGAGAAGATTGAGGGCATACAGAAGAAGATTGAAAGCGACCCGGAAAGCGAGGAGGTTAAGGGTGCCGAAAAGAGACTTTGGGAGAAGATATACCGCAAGAGCAGCATGGGCCGCCGCACAGGAGTAGGCATAACAGCCGAAGGCGATATGCTTGCAGCCATGGGGTTGAGATATGGAAGCGAAGAGGCTATCGTTTTCTCCGAGAATATACACAAGACTCTTGCCCTGACTGCATACGCTTCATCGGTCGAGATGGCAAAGGAACGTGGTGCTTTTGAGATTTTTGACGCAAAACGCGAAGAGAACAATCCATTCATCAACCGCCTGAGAGAGGCCGACCCGGAACTGTATGAGCAGATGAAGACCTATGGCCGCCGCAACATTGCCTGCCTCACAATAGCACCCACAGGTACTGTGAGCATAATGACACAGACCACATCGGGTATTGAACCGGTATTCATGCCGGTATACAAACGCCGCAGAAAGGTCAACCCCAATGACCCCGAGGTTCATGTAGACTTCACCGATGAGAACGGCGACACATTCGAGGAATATATCGTATACCACCACAAGTTCATCGAGTGGATGAAGATAAACGGTATTGACACAACAAAGAAATACTCACAGGTTGAGATAGACAATATCGTAGCACGTTCACCATACGCAAAGGCAACATCAAACGACATCGATTGGGTTGCAAAGGTACAGATGCAGGGACGCATACAGAAATGGGTCGACCACTCGATAAGCGTAACCATCAACCTGCCCAACAATGTCGATGAGAAACTTGTTAACGAGCTGTATATAACAGCATGGAAGTGCGGTTGCAAGGGATGTACGGTTTACCGCGACGGTTCAAGAGCAGGAGTACTTGTATCAACAGAGAGCAAGAAGGACAATAAAGAGCCCGAGAACCTGAAACCCATAATAACAGAGGTACGCCCGGTAGTGCTTGAGGCCGATGTTGTACGCTTCCAGAACAACAAAGAAAAATGGGTCGCATTCATAGGACTTCTCAACGGAGAGCCATACGAAATATTTACAGGACAGCAGGACGATGAAGACGGTATTCCGTTGCCCAAGAATGTCACTCACGGTATTATCATAAAGCACACCAACGAGGACGGCACAAAACGCTATGACTTCCAGTTCGAGAACAAGATAGGATACAAGACCACCATCGAAGGACTGTCGGAGCGCTTCAACCCCGAATTCTGGAATTATGCAAAACTTATTTCCGGGGTATTACGTTATAAGATGCCGATAGAGCAGGTAATAAAGCTCATATCATCACTTGAATTGGCATCGGACAACATAAACACCTGGAAAAATGGTGTAGAGCGCGCCCTTAAGCGATACATAAAAGACGGAACATCAACCGCCGAAAAATGCCCCAACTGCAAGCAGCAGCTGATATTTGAAGAGGGTTGCCTGCACTGCCCCGGTTGCGGATACTCGAAATGCGGATAAAAACCAAGTATTACAAACAACCAATAAAGACGAAGAGCAACCGCAAGGAGGCTCTTCGCCATTTTTAAAGAGATGAACATTACAGAGTACACCATAGAATTGCTCGATATACACATTTACGCCTACCATGGTGTAATGCAACAGGAGCGCGAGATTGGCGCATGGTTCACCATAAACCTGAAGTTGACACTTGACAGTTTGGGGAGCGCCGACAGTGACAATATAGAAAACACTGTAAGCTATGCCGATGTGTATGAGGTTGTCTGCCACGAGATGAAGACTCCATCGAACCTGCTTGAGCATGTATGCAAGAGAATAAGCCGTACACTATACGACAAATTCGAGCAGATAAAAGAAATAGAGATAAACCTCTGCAAGGACACACCTCCAATGGGAGGCGACAGGCTGAAAGCAGCGGTAACACTAAAGAGCAAAAGATAAAAAGTTCCTACAGAACAGGTATTACCTGACACCCAGTTTATCTATTGCCATACGGGCGGCTTTCTGCTGGCTTTCGCGCTTTGAGAAACCATCACCGGTTCCATGAATTTCACCCTCGACATATGCCTCGCACACAAAATATGCGCCATCCTTGCGCATCTCTTCCTTTACAATCCTAAACTCCACGGATTTGTGCTGCTTCTGCGACCATTCAATCAAGCGGCTCTTGTAATTTTTGTCCGACTTGACAACGGCCTCCATATCAGCCAGACGAGAAAATACCCTATCGAGCAAAAAACGGCGGCACTGCTTATACCCCTTATCAATGTATATTGCACCGATAAGAGCCTCAAGCGCATTGCCATATATATAATTGTTATGCTGATGCGGAAGGCCACATGCTGTGACAAATCTGTCGATACCTATTTCCAGCGCAAGTTCGTTAAGACGTTCCCTGCACACAAGATTACTACGCGATTTTGAAAGAAACCCCTCGCGCTCCTTGCGGAAATTGGTATAAAGATAATCTGAAATTATTGAGCTCAACACCGCATCACCAAGAAATTCAAGACGCTCGTTACACGCCTCTTTGCGTGAGGAATTGGATGAAGAGCTATGGGTCATGGCCATTTTGTACAGATTAATATTGTTCGGCACATATCCCAGAATAGAGTATAACAACAGATAAGACTCCCTGTCCTTGCGGGACAGGAGTCTTATTCTGTCTATAACCTTTTTGAAAATTCTATTGACTTTCAAGTTTCTTAAACGCTATACATGCATTGTGACCACCAAAACCGAATGTATTGGAGAGAGCCACCTTCACATCTCTTTTCTGTGCTTTGTTGAAAGTAAAGTTCATGCCATAATCAATATCAGGGTCGTTGTCACCCTCCTCATGGTTTATTGTAGGAGGAACGATACCGTTCTCCATGGCAAGAATTGTCAACAGTGCCTCCAACGCTCCGGCTGCGCCGAGCAGGTGCCCTGTAAATGATTTTGTAGAACTGATATTGAGCTTGTATGCATGCTCACCAAAGAGGTTCTTTATCGCTTTAGCCTCGGCAATATCACCGGCGTATGTCGATGTCCCGTGTACGTTGATGTAGTCTACATCGCCTACATTCAGGCCCGCCTCAACAAGTGCCGCTTCCATCACGCGGTATGCCCCTTCACCCTCGGGGTGAGGAGATGTTATGTGATATGCATCGGCGGTGAGCCCGGTACCTACAATCTCGGCATATATCTTGGCCCCACGAGCTACTGCATGCTCATACTCTTCAAGAATGAGTGTTGCAGCGCCTTCTCCCATAACAAAGCCGTCGCGACTTTTGCTGAACGGACGAGAAGCACCTTTTGCGTCATCATTGCGCACCGATAGAGCATGCATGGCATTGAAACCGCCTACGCCTGTAGGGCATATTGCAGCCTCTGCACCTCCGGCAATTATTACATCAGCCCTGCCGATACGTATCTGGTCATAGGCATCGATTATTGCATTTGACGATGATGCACATGCCGATGTGGTAACGTAGTTAGGACCCTTCAGACCATAGCGTATAGAGATTATACCGGCTGTCATGTCCGATATCATCTTTGTCAATAGGAACGGAGAGAAACGTGGACCATTCTCCTGGTTGAGTGCGTATGCACGCATCTCATCCTCAAGAGCACCAATTCCTCCAATACCCTCGCCAAAGATTACTCCCACACGGTTGCAATCCTCTGTTTCAAAATTCAGTCCACTGTCATTTATAGCCTCGACAGCAGAAGCAACGCCAAAATGCGTGTCTACATCAACCTTGCGCACATCGCGCCTGTCCATGCAGCTGTTGGGGTCGAAATTCTTGACCTCACATGCAAATTGCGTTTTAAAGAGATATGCATCAAAATGAGTAATAGGCCCTGCTCCACTTACACCATTGACTGCATTTTCCCAAGTTTCGGGAACATTGTTGCCTATTGGTGAAACGGTACCAAGACCTGTTACAACAACTCTTCTAAAATTCATACAGAATTGTTAGTAAATAAAAGAAAGGGGAAAGAGAAATTATTTCTCTGCAACCTTCTCTTCTACAAATTTAACAGCATCGCCTACAGTTGCGATTTTCTCTGCCTCATCCTCGGGTATTGAGATACCGAACTCGTCCTCAATCTCCATTATCAACTCCACTCTATCCAATGAGTCAGCGCTCAAGTCATTTGTAAAGTTTGCCTCAGAAGTTACCTCTGACTCTGAAACACCGAATTTCTCAACGATAATAGCTTTTACTCTTGATTCAATTTCTGACATAGTTGTGTTTTTTAAGGATTAAAAATTCTGGTACAAAAGTATGATAAAAATAATGAACCACAAAGAAAGAGAAGAAAAAAAACATTATTTTTTGCACAAAAGAGTGAATTTTGTGCAAAAACACCCGAAAATCGGATGATTTTCAGCCTATTTTAGGACTAATGACAATGCTATAGGCCGACGGTTCCCGACGCAAATTATATCCGTTACGCAGTTTTTCAAAATCACCCGGATTGCTCTTCAAGGCCAAAGTATCGCCGAGCGGCGAATATATCCCAAGCAATGCCTCGCGCAACGAAGAGGCCTCGACCACCTCATTGACAGGAGCCGACAAGGCAAGTTCGGGCACATCACCTTTATAATTAATGAAATGAAGAAATGCTTCGAGTACAATTCCGGTTGCATTGATTTTTCCCTCGGCGGAATAGCCGGCAATGTGAGGCGTAGCTATATACACCTTATTTAATAAAGAGAGATTGATTTGCGGTTCGTTTTCCCAGACATCGAGAGCAACATGCCGCAGACGACCACTTTCTATCGCCGAAAGAAGTGCCTTATTATCGACAACAGGACCTCGCGATGCATTTATAAGAAGTTTGCACCGGCGAAGAGAGGAGAAAAAAGCCTCATCGGCAAGATGATAACTCGGATATTTGCCGCCACGCTCAAGGGTAGGATGAAAGGTTATTATATCACACTCCCGGGCAATCTCTTCAAGGGTAGAAAAGCCCGTTTCTCCACGCTCCTCCCTCGGAGGGTCATTGAGCAGCACCTTCATCCCCGACTCCGACGCCCAGCGTGCCACACGCGAGCCTATCTCCCCGACACCCACAATACCCATTGAGAGCCCGGAGAGTTCTTCGAAACAGGTGTACACAACCGATTGCACATATTGCAGCACTGCACCGGCATTGCAGCCGGCTGCGTTAGTCCAAACTATTCCTTTTTCCCGGCAGTAGCCTGCGTCTATATGGTCGTAGCCGATTGTCGCCGTTCCGATAAAACGCACAGAGGTACCTTCGAGCAACCCGGCATCGCACCTTGTACGTGTTCTCACAAACAGAGCCTCTGCACCTTGCAACGCCTCTTTTGTTATTCCAACGCCTGGAAGCGCTGCCACCCGGTGCCCCAGAGAGAGCAACGCATCACACAAATACGGTATCTTTTCGTCAATAATAATTCTCATTCCAAACAATGTTATTTGAATTCCGGACCTAACTACAGACCTTTGCAAAGATATATATTTAATTGAAAGATTTGCCAGTATCACAAACTTTTGTTAGTTTTGCATGAGAGCAATAACAGATTACGACAAAATATTATCATTATGAAAAAATTCACCGAAATCAGTTGGCCTATATTCAACGAGGCTATTGCCGACTACCACAAGACCGATAATGTCGACACACCCATAAACAACCCCTATCCTGTAAAGAGCATCGAGTATTACCTGTACCTCAAGTGCTGGATAGACACCGTACAGTGGCATTTCGAGGATATAATACGCGACCCGCAGATAGACCCCGTTGAAGCACTGACACTGAAACGCCGTATCGACAAGTCCAATCAGGACCGCACAGACCTTGTAGAGCTGATAGACAGCTATTTCCTTGACACATACAAGGATGTCACCCCGGTTGCCGATGCCACAATAAACACCGAGAGCCCCGCATGGGCTGTTGACCGCTACTCTATTCTTGCACTCAAGATATACCACATGCAGGAGGAGGTAAACCGCACCGATGTCGATGAGGAGCACCGTGCAAAATGCCAGGCAAAGCTTGATGTTCTTAATGAGCAGTACAAGGACATGACCACCTCTATCGGTCAATTGCTCGACGACATTGCAGCAGGAAAGAAATACATGAAGGTATACCGCCAGATGAAGATGTACAACGACCCTGCACTCAACCCCGTGCTTTATGGCTCAAAAAAATAACAAGGACAACACAAGAGTTCTTATAACACGCTTTTCGGCAGTAGGTGATATAGCAATGACAATACCATTGCTATATTCACTATGCCGCGAATACCCCAAAGCACAGTTCCTGTTTGTCAGCCGCGAAAGGTTCGGCCAGTTTTTTATCAACAAACCGGAAAACCTCCAATTTATCGGGGTAAACCTCGATGAATACAAAGGCCCTATAGGGCTTTTCCGCCTATACCGCAAGTTGAACGGATACAAACCCGATATAATTGCCGACCTTCACAATGTGCTGCGCACAAAGATTCTACGCGCATACTTCACTCTCTTCAGTGGAGCGAAATCATTCAGCCAGATAAAAGGGCGCAAAGAGAAAAAGGCACTGACAAGGCAGAACAACAAAAAAAGAGAACAACTGACAAGCACCTTTGAACGCTACCGCGATGTATTCACCCGCGCAGGGCTACCATTCACACCCTGCTTCACCTCCCTGTTCGGGAACGGCAAAGGCGACATCTCGGAGTTCTCACGGTTCATTCCACAGAAGAATGGCGACAAATGGATAGGCATAGCCCCATTTGCCCGTCACAAAGGCAAGATATACCCCCTTGATAAAATGGAGAGCGTTGTAAAGCATCTCGCATCCAAAGAGAATACAAAACTGTTCTTTTTCGGCAACGGCCCTAAAGAGGAGGAGGTAATAAACGACTGGTGCAGCAAATACCAGGGATGCATATCATTCATCGGAAGGAGCAATTTCAACGGCGAATTACGCCTCATAAGCCACCTCGACGCAATGGTCTGCATGGACTCCGCAAACATGCACATGGCTTCACTTGCAGGCACAAAAGCCATCTCCATCTGGGGAGCCACATCGTCGCTTGCAGGTTTCTTGGGATGGAACCAAAAGAGAGAAAACTGCATAGAACGTGAGCTCGACTGCCGCCCGTGCTCAATCTTCGGCAACAAGCCATGCATACATGGCGACTACCGATGCATGGACATTTCACCCGAAGAGGTCGCAAAAAAAATAGCCAAGACAATTGATTTATAACACACCAACAGGCTGTGCCGCCGGCACAGCCTGTTAAGTATAATACCGCCATGAGCAACGACAGGAATACCACAGAAAGAGAGAAAGACCCGATGGGACGCGCCATTGCCGACTTTCACAAGAACCGCAAAGCCGGGAAGTTGAGAGTCCTTTCATCGATGTTCTACGAGGATGAGATACCGGTCCCTACGCTTTTCCGGACATTCGACGAAATGCCGCTGCAAGAGAAAAGAGCCATTGAGCTTTGCCGTGGGCGTATTCTTGATGTAGGTGCCGGTTCAGGTTGCCATTCACTGGAACTCACCAAGCGCGGGCACGAAGTAGTTGCAATAGACATTTCGGAGCTCTCCGTTGAGGTAATGAAAGAACGTGGAATAGATGCGCGCAACATCAACTTTTTCGACGAGACATTCTGCGAAAAGTTCGACACAATTCTCATGGCCATGAACGGAATTGGCATTGTGGGAAAAATCGAAAACATGGAGCAGTTCTTCAATGCAACCAGAAGACTATTGGCTCCAGGCGGGCAGGTTCTTCTCGACTCAACCGACATAAAATACATATTCACCGACGACGATGGTTCAATGCTGATTGACCTTGCTGCAGGCTACTATGGCGAGGTCGATTTCAGAATGAAATACAAGAACATCACAGGCAAGCCCTTCGATTGGCTATACATCGACTATGAAACACTTGCAATGTACGCCGAACAGTATAATTTCATTTGTGAAAAATGCATCGATGGCGAGCATTTCGATTACCTTGCGCGCCTTACCCCAAAGCAGGTTGTAAAATAATAAAACAGTTTTACAACAAACTCCAAGCCACAAAAAAGTGCTTGGATATTATAACAATTTTTAATAACTTTGTATGTAGGCACATAAAGCAATTGTGGCAAGCACTAACTCGGCACAATTGTCACAACCCGCTTTTATTGCGCTATAATTCCGGCCGGTAAAAGGCCAAAAGAACTTACCGATTAACACAAATGCTTGGGGCTCAACATTTTACACACACCCTGAGGAGCCAAAGGTATGCCCATAAACAAAGAAATGGGAACAAATTCAAATACCCTACGTACATTTTCCACAGATGAGGAACCTCTATGGTTTGCCATGAGCGCCCCCTACCGCAGGGAACTCAGAGCCAAAACATTCCTCGAAGAGAGAGGAGTAGAGTGCTTTGTACCCATGAAACATGCCATTGTGGAGAAAAGAAGCGGGATGAAAAGCAGGGAACTGGTTCCGGCCATCCATAATCTTATATTTGTGCACACTACAAAGGAGAGAATAAAAGAGCTGAAGCAAGGCAAAGATTTTCTCCAGTACCGCACAACACCGGTCGACGGAAAGAACCGCCCCATCATTGTACCAGAGAAGCAGATGCTGCAGTTCATCGCAGCCACAAAGGCTTCTAACGAAGAAATCATATACCTTCGCCCCGAAGAGATTAACATAGAAAAGGGCACAAGGGTAAGGGTTCACGGTGGCACATTCGATGGTGCGGAAGGTGTTTTCGTAAAGATTACAGGCAAACGCAACCGCAAGGTTGTGCTGCTTATTGAAAATGTCGCAGCCATCGCATTGGCAAATATAAGCACCGACCTTATTGAAATTTTGCCCGACAATGGGAGCGTAACCCCCAAACCGGGGAAAAGCATCCAATAATAATTTCTTGGTAATTTTTATTTACAAGCAATAATTATATAATAACACGCATAAAACAAAAAAACATATTGACATGAAAAAGCTACTTTTACCATCACTGCTACTATTGCTTTTGGCATCGTGTGTCGCGCCCAAGAAGGTTCCTTACTTCCAGGACCTTGAAGCCGGAGATGCCGTAAAAATCATCGAAGCCCAAGAGATAAGACTTAAGCCTGGTGACAAGTTTACCGTACACATAAACAGCAAGGACGAGGAGCTTGTACGCCCGTTCAACCTTATACGCAGCAGCGGCAACAGCGGAGGCGGAAGCGAAACACGCCTTGCACATACCGTAGATAGCGAAGGCTTCATTGACTTCCCTACCATAGGTAAAATACATGTAGAGGGGATGACACGCGACAAACTCGCAAAGCACATAAAGAAACTCCTGCTCGAAAACAAACTTGTAGGCGACCCGGTAGTTATTGTACAGTTCACCGACATGCAGGTTTCAATTATCGGCGAAGTTGGCAGTCCAGGGAAAGTGAATATAAACAAAGACCGCTACACTATTCTCGATGCAATAACCGATGCCGGCGACCTTACAATCCAAGGACAGAGAGATAACATAACCGTTCTGCGCGAAGAGTACGGTGTACAGAGAGCCTACTCGCTCAACCTTAACGATGCCGCACAGCTGCATAGCTCACCGGCGTTCTACCTGCAACAGAACGACATTGTCTACGTTGAGCCTAACGGCAGCAGGGCAGCTGCAGCCTCAACCAATGGCAACTCGTTGCGCAATGCCTCTTTCTGGATGTCACTGGCCTCATTTGCGCTAACCATCGTCACATTCTTTACAAAATAAAAGCTACAATAATGGCGAACAATAAAGCGAGACAAAGAAACGAGAATATAATTCCGGTACAGGACCTTATTTTCCATTGCATTTCAAAGTGGTACTGGTTTGTCATAACCGTCTGCACCGCACTGCTCATGGCTGTGCTCTACATACTCACCACACCCCCAATGTATGTACGCTCTACCGAAATACTTTTCAAGGAGGAATCCAAAGGCTCTACCGGCGGCAGCGGTTCATTCAAGGAGATTGGTTCCTCACAGCTTGTATCAAAAACCTCCAACGAGATTAAGGCACTGCTCTCACCCGGAGTAATGTGCGAGGTTGTGGAGCGATTGAAACTCGACATTGAGCAACGCACAGAAGGCAGGTTCTCCAACGGCCTCGTTTACGGGCACCGTCCGTTGGAGATTGAGTTCCCCGACCTTTCCAAGAAAGATGTTGCCACATTCACAGCCATTATAAAAAATGACAGTTGCATAACACTATCATCTTTTGTAAAGAACGGCAAAGAGTATAGCACACAACCCATTGTAGCACATTCCGGAGATACCCTGCAGACACCGCTTGGCCGGGTATTTATCAACACAACCGAGCACTTCCAATATTTCGAAAAAAACAGAGAGATATTTGTTGAGAAGCGGCATTTCGAGGCTACTGTAAACAAATTCTGTTCTAACCTTTCGGCAAATCTTGTAAACGAACAGAGTTCAATCGTCAGGTTAAGCATAAAAGACATTTCCACCCTACGTGCAACAGATATACTGAACGCAATAACGGCAATATACAACGAAAAGTGGATTGAAGAGAGTAACATTGCAATTTTCAAGACTGCCGATTTCATTCAAAAGAGAGTCGACGAATTGGGAAGCGAACTGCGCGAAATAGACAAGAGAATTGCGACATTCAAGAGCCGCAACAAACTCGTTGAAAGCAGTGTCAGCAACAGCGCCGTTACACATGTTGTCGACAGCAAGCAACTGGAACTGAACAGCCAGTTGGAACTTGCCAAATTCATCAAAAGCCACTTGAATACCAACGGCAAGAAAGATGTCATTCCTGCAAATACCGGAATAAGTATCCCCGGAATTGAGGCGCTTATAGCGAACTACAACGAGAATCTATTGAGCCGCAACAGATTGGCAGCAAACAGCAGCGACACCAACCCGATAGTCATGGACTACGACAAAAAGGTGAGCGAGTTGTTTGCTTCAATAACCAGCGCTGTAGATATATACATCGACAACATAAGCCGTGAGATTAACCTCGCAAAACGCGAGGTTGCCAGCGAAATATACACATTCAGCACCAGCACCGAGCAGATAAAGGACCTCCAGACACTCGTCAGACAACAGGAAATCAAGAACACGCTATACCTGTTCCTGCTCCAGAAACTCGAAGAGATAAAATTGAGCCAGGAGTTCACTGCAACCAACAACCGCACACTCATACCCGTAGGCGGGAGCAACACCCCTATTGAACCAAGACAGAGACAGAGCATTATGCTTGCGCTTGTTGTGGGTATACTGGCGCCCATAGTGTTCATCTTTGTCCGCGAGATAACCAACCGCAAGGTTCGCGGGCGCAAGGATATCGAAAACATAAAAGTGCCATTTGTGGGCGAAATCCCACAATATGTCGAGAAGGGCGAAAAGCCGAAGAAGGGCAGCAAAAGCCCACGAAGGATTGTCGTAAAGGATGGTAAGCGCAATGTCATTAACGAAGCATTCCGTGTACTCCGCACCAACATCGAGTTCATGAACGACAAGGAGAAGAAATCACAAGTCATTATACTCACATCGTTCAACCCAGGCAGTGGAAAGACCTTCCTAACCATGAACATAGGTGCCAGCCTTGCCATCAAAGGGAAAAAGGTGCTGGTTATCGACGGCGACCTTCGCCACGGCTCCGCCTCGGAGTATGCAGGCAAGCCCTCAATAGGTATAAGTTCATACCTTTCAGGAGCGACCGATGATGTCAAAAGCATCATTGTTGCTCCCGACGAGTACCCCGGCTTGCACATAATACCTGTAGGCGAGACACCGCCTAACCCAACAGAGCTCCTGCATGGCGACAAGTTCCGCAAACTCATACAGAGCATGCAGGAGGAGTATGACTACATTCTCATAGACTGCCCACCGATAGACATCGTTGCCGACACACAGATTATCGAGGAGAACGCACACCGCACACTCTTCGTTATACGCGCCGGGCTCCTTAACCGCGACATGCTCTACGAACTTGAAGATATTTATATAGAGAAACGCTTCAAAAACATGGCCACCATTCTCAACGGCACCTACAGTAGCCAAGGACACTACGGCTACCGTTACGGCTACAGCTATGGATATGGTTACGGCTATGGATACGGCTACCACTACCACCAAAAGAAGTGAGAACGGGACACGGAGAACGGAAAACGG
>JAUNQV010000033.1:0-1845 GCA_030535995.1 Bacteroidales bacterium | reverse complement strand
TTAGAAATTGTGGGGAATATTATTGATATTAAAAGCAAAGCATTTGCGGTGAGAATTGTACAACTTGTACATTTTTTACAAGATAAAAAACACGAATCTGTACTTAGTAAGCAAATTCTTCGCTCTGGAACAAGTATTGGAGCCAATGCTCGTGAACGAAAGAATGCACAAAGTAAGGCTGATTTCGTAAACAAACTGGCCATAGCACTCAAAGAGGCTGACGAAACGCAATATTGGCTTGAAATTCTTTATGAAAGCGATATAATTGAACAAGAACAGTTCGATTCTCTAAATGAAGAACTTAAGGAGATAATTGCAATAATAACATCAAGTATCAAAACTGTTAAAAACAATATTAATAACGAAAAGTAAAAACAATTCCCCAAAGCACAGAACCACGTTTTTAACCTTTCAGTGTTTAGTGCTTAGTTTTTAGTTTTCAGATTCCACCTTTCAGTTTTCAGCTTAAAAAGATGTGGTTTTGGAATAAAAAACATACAATAGCAGCAAGCGGAATACTCGCAGGCGCCACCGACCATCACTCACACATACTCCCCGGAGTAGACGACGGAGTAGAGTCGATGGAGGAGGCGCTTCGGGTATTGCAAAAGTATGAGAAAGCCGGCATAAAAGCCATCTGGCTCACACCGCATATAATGGAGGATGTGCCCAACACCGCCGGCAAACTAACCAAGCGCTTCGATGAACTGAAAGCCGCATACAACGGCAACATAGAGCTTCACCTTGCAGCCGAATACATGATAGACAACCACCTGCACAAGTTGTTGCAGGATTGTCATTCCGAACCGCAGGGAGGAATCTCAACCCCAAAAGAAAACACCCTCCTCCCCATAGGCGAGAAAGGCAACCACCTGTTGGTAGAAACATCATACTTCAACCCGCCTATGCGCCTGCACGAAACCCTGAAGCAGATAAAATCCATAGGCTACCACCCCCTGCTCGCCCACCCCGAACGCTACATGTACATGAGCAAGGAGGAGTACATAGAACTGCACGAAGATGGCGTAAAGTTCCAGCTGAACATGCCCTCACTGGCCGGTTGCTACGGCACTGCCGTAAAGAAAAAAGCCGAATGGTTACTCGGGGAAGAGTTCTACACCGTAGCCGGCAGCGACCTGCACAGCGAAGATGCCATTGAGTTCATCACTAATTGCAAGTTGGGCAAACAAGAAGTTGAGCATATTTCAACATTATTGCAAAACAAACTATAATGGCAACAAAAATCCGCAACTCCAATTTTGAGCTACTACGAATAATTGCAATGCTATTCATTGTGATATGGCATATTTCCATTCATGCTCAAAGAGGAGAATTGGCATCTCACAATTACATTCTAGCTTTAACCATCACTGGTGTTAACCTATTTGTTCTGATCAGTGGATATTTTGGCATCAAACTCAATTGGAAAAGTTTACTTACACTGACTGGAACTGTAGCGTTCTACAACCTTGCATCCATTATATGTAAATGGCAAATTACAGGAACAACGCCGCTACTTGGAGAAATCGCAGGTTCCTTTCCCCCTATCTGCAACACTCATTGGTGGTTCATCGACTGCTATTTTATGCTAATGCTATTAAGCCCAATAATCAACACCGCATTAGATAAAGCAACAGACAAACAATACAAATACACGCTTGGCATTCTTCTGTTTACAAGTTGTATTTCAGGATTTTGTTTCAAGAATTTTATAAACATTACAGGTTACAACACATTCCACTTCATAACTATTTATGTTTTAGGCAATGCTATTAAGAAATTCCATCTCCCTTCACGCTTATCAACCAGACAATTTGCTTGTACATATATATTAAGTACATTATG
>JAUNQV010000032.1:12778-20250 GCA_030535995.1 Bacteroidales bacterium | reverse complement strand
GTATGCTTCTCAAGCCACTGTTCCTTTTCTACTCCACGAAGGTATGGCACCACCGAACGGCTGAAATAGATGGCAAAGCCCTGCTCGTTGAGAACCACCTTGGGAGAGTTGGGACATTCAAGACGCTCAATACCGTCGGCCGGAACGAATGGCTTTACAAGTGTTGCAATATCGGTATCGGGTGTATCGAAACACTCCATCAACGCCTTTATCTGCTTGGGCTGGATAAAAGGCTCATCGCCCTGTATATTCACTATAACATCACAATCTAATCCCAAACGCTTATATGCATCGAGGCAACGCTCGGTACCGTTGTTGCAGTTTTCCGAGGTCATGACAACCTTGCCGCCGAAAGAGAGCACGGCATCTTTTATGCGGTCGTCATCGGTTGCAACATAAAGTTCACTGAAACACTCCTTAACCTGCTCATACACACGCTGTATCACGGGCTTACCGCCCAACATAGCCAAAGGCTTGCCCGGGAAACGGGTCGATGCGTAACGGGCCGGAATAATTCCTACAAATTTCATATATTTATGTTTTTATTATGTTTCTTATTGGAAAAAGTCATCAAAACTCTCCTCTTCGCCACTATTTGAGTCAGCCGGCTCATCATCCGGTTTATCGAGCAATTTACTGCCACAGGGGTCAAAATCCTTGGGAACATCGAACTTCTCTTCCTGGGAATAGGGCAAAGATTTGTCCGCAAAGACCTTTTTCATGTAGAGACCCCATATAGGCAATGCCATTGAGGCACCCTGACCGTCGCTCATGTTGTCGAAGTGGATATCGCGGTCTTCTCCACCCACCCAGCAACCTGTAACAAGCGAGGGTGTAAAGCCCATGAACCAACCGTCGGAGTTGTTCTGTGTAGTACCGGTCTTTCCTCCCATGTCGGCTGTAATGCCATAGACACGACGCACTCTGCCACCGGTACCTTCATTGATTACCGCACGTAGCATCTCTATCATCTTATAAGAACTCTCCTCGCTGATAACCTCGGTCTTGCGGGCCGAGAAGGTTGCCACCACATTTCCGGCATTGTCCTCGATGCGGGTAACCATAAGTGGCGATGTACGTATTCCTTTACCCACAAAGGCCGTGTATGCCGTCACCATTTCGGCCACCGATGCATCGCAAGCTCCGAGACAGAGCGATGGTGTGGGCTCTATCTCCTTGTTAAGCAAGCCGAACTGATGAATGAGTTTCTTTAAAGAATATGGATTGAGTTTGCTCATGAGATATGCCGAAATCCAGTTGTTCGATGTTGCCAGACCCCAACGCAATGTCACTATCTCGCCATACCTGTTGCGCGAAGAGTTTCTTGGGCTCCACAGCTTTCCGTCTTCGGTAACAATTGTCTGTTCCACATTACGTGTCTCGTCACAAGGAGTAAAACCGTTCTCCATAGCAAGAGAATAGAGATATGGCTTTATGGTAGAACCTACCTGACGGCGGCCTACACCGGCCATATCGTACTTGAACTGATAATAGTTGGTACCGCCCACATAGGCTTTAATTGCACCGGTATGAGGGTCCATAGACATTACACCGGTACGGAGGAAATACTTATAGTACCTTATGGAATCCATAGGAGTCATTACCGTATCCTTCACTCCGTCGTATGTAAATATCTCCATCTCCATAGGTGTGTCGAAAGCCTTCCTTATCCCGGCCTCACTGTAACCGCTATTCTTCATGGTGCGGTAGCGGTCGCTCTGTTTCATGGCCCTTACCATTATCTTTTCGACCTCGGCCTCCGATAATTTATTTGTAAAAGGAGCTGTTTTCTTGCCTTTTTTCGCCTTGAAGAAACGTGGCTGCATATATTCCGCCACATGCTCATGCACAGCCTCTTCGAGGTATGTTTGCATACGGGAGTCTATGGTTGTATATATTTTCAAGCCATCGGTGTAGATATTGTAGTTCTCGCCGTTGGCTTTTGTATTCTTGTTGCACCAGCCGAAAAGCGGATCCTGTTCCCAATTGAGGGAATCTTCGTAGAACTTCTGCATTTGCCAGCCACGATAATTCTTCTTTTCGGGCTTTGCAGCAGTCATATAAAGACGCAGATACTCACGGAAATATGTTGCTATTCCGGCCTTATGGTCGGCCGGATGATAATCGAGTACAAGGTCGAGCTTGGCAAGGGAGTCTTTTTCGGCCTCGGTTATGTAACCGGCCTTCTCCATCTGCATAAGCACCACATTACGGCGTTGCTTTGTCCTCTCGGGACGACGGCGCGGGTTATAAAGGGAAGAGTTCTTGCACATGCCCACAAGCATTGCCGACTCCTCGATTGAGAGTTCGCTGGGAAGCTTGCCGAAATATACATGTGCCGCACTCTTTATACCCACAGCATTGTAGCCGAAGTCGTATTTGTTCAAATATAGAGTTATTATCTCTTCCTTTGTATACTGGCGTTCGAGCTGTACCGCAATTACCCACTCGATAGGCTTTTGGTACAGACGCTCAAGTTTGTTGCCCGACACCTCGGAATAGAGCAGTTTAGCCAACTGCTGTGTTATGGTACTGCCACCACCGGCATTCTCCTGCATCAGTATTCCGCTCTTGATTATAGCTCGCAGAAGAGACTTGCCGTCGATACCCGAGTGGTTCCGGAAGCGGACATCCTCGGTTGCTATCAAAGCCTTTATAAGATGTGGGGAGATCTCGTCATAATCTACAAATACACGGTTTTCCTTGCTATAAGACCAAGTACCCAGTTCCTTTCCATCATCGGAAATCACCTGCGATGCAAACTTGTAGTTAGGATTTTCCAGTTCACTCATATCGGGCAGATAGCCAATCCAACCGTTGGCAATAGCCACAAAAAGGAAAGTTACCCCTAAAACACCTATTGCAACAAGCACCCATAGGGCTATAAGTATCTTTTTTACCATAATTTGTCGTGTTAAGACTCATTCAACATATTACGTTAACGGTCAATATTGCAGCCGTTCCTATCAGCAGGAGCATGTTAAAGCTCCATAAAAACCTGACAGCCAGCGACAACAGCCACCTAAAGGCAAACCCATAGGATTTGCAAATTTAATACAAATATTTCAATTCGGTGCAACCTTTTCAAAAGGTTTATCATTAAGAACCATATATAACAATAAAGTAAAACAAATAACCGGAAAAGATTTTGCAATACCCGAAAGAATGGTTTATCTTTACAAGAAATTTTATACCAACCACACTTCAACCAATGAAAAACAAAAGTTTTGTATCTATCAACGACCTTTCGAGAGATAAGATACTCTCTCTGCTTGAGACCGCAGAACAGTTCGAGGCAAACCCCAACAGCGACATACTTGCAGGAAAAGTAGTAGGTTCGCTATTCTTTGAGCCATCGACACGCACCAGGCTCAGCTTCGAGACCGCAGCCAAGAGACTCGGAGCCCGTGTCATCGGCTTCAGCGATGCCGCAACAAGCTCTGCAACAAAAGGAGAAACACTAAAGGATACCATAATGATGGTTTCGAGTTATGCCGATGTAATTGCAATGCGTCACAAGCTCGAAGGAGCCGCACGCTATGTAAGCGAAGTTTCGCCTGTACCCATCATAAATGCCGGCGACGGAGCCAACCAGCACCCTTCACAGACAATGCTCGACCTCTACTCCATAAAAAAGACCCAGGGCACACTCGAAGGACTAAACATTCACCTTGTGGGCGACCTCAAATACGGACGCACGGTACACTCCCTGCTACACGCCATGAGGCACTTCAACCCCACATTCCATTTCATAGCCCCCGAAGAGCTGCACATGCCCGAGGAATACAGAATGTTCTGCCGCGAGAACAACATTCCGTTCACCGAGACAACGGAGTTCAACGAAGATGTAATCGCAAATGCCGATATCATATACATGACCCGCGTGCAGCGCGAGCGTTTCAGCGACCTCATGGAGTATGAGAAGGTAAAGAACTGCTACCGCCTGACAAACTCAATGCTCGACGGCACAAAAGAGAACCTGCGCATTCTTCACCCGCTGCCCAGAGTAAACGAGATATCTTACGATGTCGATAACAACCCCAAGGCATACTACTTCCAGCAGGCACAGAACGGCCTTTATGTCCGCGAAGCAATAATCTGCGATGTGTTAGGTATAGAAATTTAAACAACCTCCAACAAGCATTAAAGAGATGAACGATAATAAAAACCATGCAATGCAGGTATCGGCACTTTGCAACGGCACAGTCATTGACCACATTCCGGCCGACAAGCTTTTTGCCGTTGTCAACCTGCTCAACATACCCGAGATGAGCAACAATGTCACCATCGGCTACAACCTTGAGAGCAAGAAACTCGGAAAAAAAGGATTGATAAAGATTGCCGACAGGTTCTTCACCGACGATGAGATAAACAAGATATCACTTGTTGCACCCAATGTTGTGCTCAACACCATCTGCGACTACAAGGTAGTAGAGAAACGCGAGGTAAAGATGCCCGACGAAATAGACAACCTTATAAAATGCAACAATCTCAACTGCATTACCAACAACGAACCCATGGCAACACACTTTTTCGTAGCCAACCGCGAGACACAGACACTCAAGTGCCGCTACTGCGAGAAAGAGGTAAACATTAACGATGTAAAATTGCTGTAATGAAGATTGACTGGAAACCGGGAACAATGATATACCCTCTGCCAGCCGTGCTAATATCGTGTGGCAGAACCCCCGAAGAGTATAACATGCTCACAGTATCGTGGGTGGGAACAACATGTACAAATCCCGCAATGTGCTATATTTCTGTTCGCCCCGAAAGGCACTCCTACCCCATCATCAAGGAGAGTGGAGAGTTTGTGATAAACCTGACCACAGCAGCAATGGCACGTGCCACCGACTGGTGCGGAGTACGTTCGGGCAATGAGTTTGACAAAGCCAAAGAGACAGGGCTCACCTACGGCAAAGCAAAAGAGGTAAAGGCACCTATTATAATGGAATCGCCATTGAGCATCGAATGTAAGGTAAAGCAGATTATTCCGCTCGGCTCACATGACATGTTCCTTGCCGAAGTTGTCAACGTGCAGGCCGACGACCGCTACCTTAACCCCGAAACCGGTGAGTGGAACCTCGCAGCAGCCGACCCGTTGGTTTATACCCACGGCAAATATTTCCACCTCGGCGATTTCATAGGCAAATTCGGGTGGAGTGTGAAAAAAGAGAAGAAATGAGCCTCCGCAGTCTATTCTTGTCGCTTTTTCTCCTTGCCTCGGCATGTGCAATATCACAGGAGAGAGGAGCAATGGCCAAATTCAATTACGGAATTAAGGCCGGTTTCCATGCTGTGACATACGACGACCCAAGTTTCAACATTGACGGTTACCGATTTGACAAGAACTGCATTCACAGCAACAAGATAGGCTACACAATAACCCCTTTTGCAAGAGTAACATACAAACGGTTCTACTTGCAAACAGAGGCTGTGTTGGGTATCACACACCACAGTTTCGATTTTCTTGACAGCAATACAACCGACGAAGGTTTTGAACCGAACAGCACCGTATACAACCTGAAAACATACTGCGCACAAATCCCATTACTTTTCGGCTACAACTTTGTAGACCAGAAACTTTTTGCAATGAGTTTTTTTACCGGTCCAAAAGCGAAATTCATATTTACAGCCCATAGCGAACAGGAGTTCATACATTTCAACGACAGCAGCCTCAAAGAGGTTCTTAAGAAGAACTGCTACTATTGGGAGTTCGGTCTCGGGGTAAAGATTGACAAGGTATTCTTTGACTTCGTCTATGATTTAGGGCTTTCCGATGCAAGCCAATACATAATCTCAAACAGGAAAGGAAACATCTACAGCACCAGCCGCCGGGATAATGTATTGAGTTTTTCGGTCGGAATGATTTTCTAAAACAGTAAAGGTGGCAAAAGCTTTTGCCACCTTTACTGTTTTAGAAAATTCAATCAATATGCAAACAACGGGAATTCCGCCATCGTCTCATTCACCTTGCGGCGAACTGCAGATATCACCTTCTCATCCTCGGGAGCATTGAGTACAGCCTCTATCATCTCAGCCACAAACGGCATAAGGTTTTCCTTGACACCGCGGGTTGTAATGGCAGGTGTTCCAAGCCTTATACCCGATGTCTGGAATGCACTGCGAGTGTCAAACGGCACCATATTCTTATTGGTAGTAATCTCGGCCGATACCAACACCTTGTTTGCAGTAATATCTGCAGCCACCAAAGCCCTTTCTGCAACCTTTCCTGTAAGGTCGGGATATTTTCCACGAAGGTCGACAAGTATCGAGTGGTTGTCGGTTCCTCCCGAAACAAGGTCAAAACCACGGTCAAGAAGTTCCTGTGCAAGAGTTGCGGCATTAAGCTTAACCTGTGCCTGATACTCCTTGAACTCCGGTTGCAACGCCTCGCCGAATGCAACGGCTTTTGCAGCAATGACATGCTCAAGAGGGCCGCCCTGCACACCCGGGAACACAGCCGAGTCGAGCAACTGCGACATCATCTTAACCTCGCCTTTGGGAGTTGTCTTACCCCAAGGATTGGGAAAATCCTTTCCAAGAATTATTACACCGCCACGGGGACCACGCAGAGTCTTGTGAGTGGTTGAGGTTACTATATGTGCATATTTCACAGGGTTGTCGAGCAATCCGGCAGCTATGAGACCGGCCGGGTGAGCCATATCTATCATAAGTATTGCACCAACCTTGTCGGCAATCTCGCGCATGCGTTTGTAATCCCATTCGCGGGTATATGCCGAGCCACCGCCTATTATCATTTTAGGTTTCTCACGCAATGCTACACTCTCCATCTGGTCATAATCCACGCGCCCGGTTTCTTTGTCGAGATTATACTCGCAAGGAGTATAAATTATGCCCGACGTATTTACGGCAGAGCCATGGGAGAGGTGCCCGCCATGAGCCAGGTTCAAGCCCATGAATTTATCGCCGGGGTTCAGCACTGCCAAGAAAACAGCAGCATTGGCCTGTGCACCCGAGTGCGGTTGAACATTCACCCACTCCGCATCATACAGCTCTTTAAGTCGCTCACGAGCAACCTCCTCAACAATGTCAACGACCTCGCAACCGCCATAATAGCGCTTGCCGGGATAGCCCTCGGCATATTTATTTGTCAATACAGAGCCCATCGCCTGCAACACCTCGTTGCTCACAAAGTTCTCCGATGCTATAAGTTCAAGACCTTTTAACTGGCGACGGTGTTCCGCCTCAATAAGCTGAAAAATTGTTCTGTCACGTTTCATGATAATTCAATTTTATGAAGCCTGCTTTTCCGGCATGGCTTCCATTGTGTTTCTCTGTTAATTTCTGCGAAGATAGCAAAAGTTTTCCAACAAAAGACTTTATAAATATAAAACTGATAACCTTTACGCTATCTTTAACAAACAACTGGCAAAGCTGGTGAAGCGCACACCATATATCTGTTGGTTCAGAACCTGGTCCACCACCTGAATGGAATATACTCTTCGTCA
>JAUNQV010000032.1:0-12678 GCA_030535995.1 Bacteroidales bacterium | reverse complement strand
TTGGTCAATACATATGCACCGTGAGATTCATCACTTGCCATAACAAACGGTACACATTCAACTTTTACGCTATCTTTAACAAACAAATAACAAGCAAATCCGGTGAAGCGCTCACCATACCTTGCAAGAAATTTGTCATCTTCATCGGTATCTTCCAACCCGGAACAATCATAGTAGGCCAACGTGTCCCAATCGAACGGCATCACCTCGGCAAAATCGATTATACACTGTGTGGTATCCTTCCCCGAAGACTTCCATGAGTTCCAGTAATCGCAAAGGAGAGCTGTCAAATCGTCACGGTTGTACTCATGGCGGTACTCGCGGAAACGGAAACGGCAACTGCTGAGCAGAAGCAGAGAAAGGAAAAATAAAAGAAAAAACTTTTTCATATTTACATAAAATATCTGTTGGTTCAGAACCTGGTCCACCACCTGAATGGAATATACTCTTCGTCAATAAAGCGTAGGACATAGTATCTTCCGGCTCTCTCTAAATGAAATTTGCTGTCATCACGTCCAAGTTTAACAAAACGTTTCTTGGTCAATACATATGCACCGTGAGATTCATCACTTGCCATAACAAACGGTACACGTTCAACTTTTACACTATCTTTAACAAACAAATAACTGGCAAAGCCGGTGAAGCGCACACCATACCTTGCGAGAAATTTGTCATCTTCATCGGTGTCTTCTAACCCGGAACAATCATAGTAGGCCAACGTGTCCCAATCGAAAGGCATCACCTCGGCAAAATCTATTATACACAGTGTGGTATCTTTCCCCGAAGACTTCCAGGAGTTCCAGTAATCGCAAAGGAGAGCTGTCAAATCGTCATGGTTGTACTCGTGGCGGTACTCGCGGAAACGGAAACGGCAACTGCAAAGCAGAAGCAGAGAAAGAGAGAATAAAAGAAATAACTTTTTCATAATAAAATTGTATTCAATTACCGTATTCGTCTTTTTGTAAATATAGATTGAAGAGTTTATAAAATAGTTGGTCGGGCAATTTCCGACGCTCTACATACCAACAATCTCCAGAACCTTTTACAACACAATAGAGTCCATGCTCCCAAAACTCTTTAAGTACAAGCAATGCACAATCCTTTGTTCCACGTTTTGGATAGCGAATTCCTATCTGCCTGCCAATTTTGTTGTTTAACAAATCTGTAATCATATCGGCTTCGGCCTCGTTGTCAAAAACCCTTTTATCTAAATCGGCATAGGGGCGTGTTTCGTGGGAATTGCCGGCATCCCTTGCGACATCCGCGCCATACTTCGATGTCAACGCGGCTTGCCATAATGCATGCCTTATAGAATTTCCGCCATCAATTTTGTCGGTTCTATAATCGTTATAACTTTTTGCAAACCGATGGACATTGCTTGAAAGATTGAGAGCATCTTCTTCTATTCCTGCACCAATATCCATTCCGGCAACAAAATGCGCCGTACTTTTTAGAGGGAATGCAGCTTCGCGCAACTCTTTCTTGTCCATAAACTCTTCGAATGCATTACCAAAACGCTGAAGAGCAGAAGCATCCTTTATAATATCAATTGCGCCACGCAGCATGCTGTTCTTGATGTCATGAACCTTTTCATTAATCTTCAATACACCGCCGCGTAAATCACCACCCATATCGGGCTTGAAATTTCTTTCGTAGAACTCCTTCGGGTCAATGTCGCTGTCCATAATGCCATTGGCACCCCGGTTGTGTTCAGATTTATAGTCAAGTCCCATGACTTTGGGTACATACCGGCCGTATTCATTTGCTTTTCTTGCATACCAGCCCAAGTCCTTCGGGAAGCTATCGGCAGCATTTTTGGCATAGGAAGTAACGGAGCCTAAAGCCCCGTTCTCTTCCGGAGTTTCATCATACGATGGTATTTCTACACTTGGATAGCAAATTGTTCTATCCTTCACTTTCTCTTTTTGGTTGAAATCAATATTATCCATGGTTTTTTATTGCAAAAGTACCATGGAAACAACCATTTAGAGTTGTTGCTTTACCAAAAAGAGAAACAAGAGAGTGATAAAATCTCTAAAAAATAACTAATCTACAAACTTGACCTTCTCGAAATTGCGTGGTTTTGCAGCCGGGGCCTCATTGGCATAGCCGAATCCGATGCAAAGACAAAGTTCATAGCCGGGAGAGAAGGAGAGCCTTGAGAGTATCTCATCACGCTTCGGGCTATTTTCTATGAAACGGACAGGACTTCCCAGGCAGATACTGCCTACACCAAGGGAGTTGGCCGCAAGAACCATATTCCCGGCAAGCAGGCCACAATCGATAGTAGAGAAATCGTATGCCTTGTCGCGAGCTATGAACACCATTACAGGAGCGCCTCGGAAGCAGCCGGCAGCCGCCTCATTACCACCTGCAGACATTGCTTCCTTTATCTCGTTCATAATTACAGGCGAATCTACAACACGAACCTCCCACGACTGTTTGTTCTGCCCGTTAGGAGCATTGATGCCGCACTCGAGTATCTGTGACATAACCTCGCGGCTCACAGCTGTATCTTTATAGTTGCGTATACTGCGGCGTGACATGATATTCTCAATCACCGGGTTTGCGGCAGCTGCACACTCACTATGGCCGGAGCAATCACCGGCACCCTCGCCGGTGCAGTTGCCACACGATGAATGAGCAGCTTGGCTACCCGATGTATTTCCACATGAGAAAGCAACGAAGAGTGCAAGGGCACAAAGAGAAATCTTCAACAGTTTCATAAAGATAAAAGTTTTATGTTCAACATTCAGGAATGCCCAGAAGGGACTTTCCCATTACAAGAGGGCAAATGAGAACCACCCCAATGCAAATATAACGCACGAAGCAGGCAAATGCAATATTTTTCAAAAGAAATTTAAACAGCTTCCAATAAGAGTAATATAAAATTTGGCACTGCGAAGATTATTGACTATCTTCGCATAAATAAATACAACCCCAAGATTATAAATGATTGAACGCAATATAATTCTCGACGGAATAGACCTGGCCGGTTTCTACGGCGCAGGCAATGTTCATCTGCAGATGCTCAAAAGACTGCATCCGAAGCTGCGCATAGTGGCACGTGACAATGTAATAAAGGTGATAGGCGATGAAGAGGAGATAGAGAAATTCTGCCGCGTTACAGGGTTGCTCAAAGAGTACTGCAACAAATATAACAGCCTTAACGAGGAGGCTATAATTGATGCCGTAAACGGCAAACGTGGCGACAAGGGGAACGACAGTAATGTTATCGTATACAACATAAACGGGCGTCCGATATACCCAAGGACCGAGAACCAGTGCCGCCTTGTCGAGGAGTACAGGAAGAATGACATGCTGTTTGCGGTGGGCCCGGCCGGTACCGGAAAGACCTACACGGCAATAGCCCTCGCAGTAAAAGCCCTCAAGAACCGCGAGATAAGGAAAATAATATTGAGCCGCCCGGCAGTCGAAGCCGGAGAGAAACTGGGTTTTCTGCCCGGTGACATGCGCGACAAGATAGACCCCTACCTGCAACCGCTCTACGATGCTCTGGAAGATATGATTCCTATGGTAAAGCTAAAGGAGCACATGGACAATAACGTAATACAGATTGCTCCGCTCGCTTTCATGCGCGGACGTACACTCAACGACGCTGTGGTTATACTCGACGAGGCACAGAACACTACCCCGCAGCAGATAAAGATGTTCCTTACCCGCATGGGCAACAACACAAAAATGATAATAACAGGTGACCTCACACAGGTAGACCTTCCACAGAACAACACATCGGGGCTCCTGCATGCGCAGAGAGTTCTCAACGGAGTGCCGGGCATCGGTTTTGTAACCCTTACCAAAAAAGACATAGTTAGGCACAAACTGGTGACACGCATAGTAGAAGCATACGAAAAACATGAGAAACTGGCTGCGGCCGAAAAGAACAATAGACAATAATCAAAAAAAACAATAAAAAAATGGCAAAAGCTTTAACAAACACTGAATTCAAATTCGAGAACCAGAAGAATGTTTATCACGGCAAGGTACGTGATGTGTACACAGTTGGAAACGACAAGCTGGTAATGGTTGCAACCGACCGCATTTCGGCATTCGACGTAGTGCTTCCCAAAGGTATTCCTTTCAAAGGACAGATGTTGAACCAGATAGCCGCAAAATTCCTCGATGCCACAGCCGATATTGTCCCCAACTGGAAACTTGCGACCCCCGACCCGATGGTTACAGTAGGCGTAATGTGCGAAGGTTTCCCTGTCGAAATGATTGTACGTGGCTACCTTTGCGGCTCGGCATGGCGCGCATACAAGAGCGGTGTACGCGAAATTTGCGGAGTCAGGCTGCCCGAGGGCATGAGAGAGAACCAGAAATTCCCTGAACCAATCATAACTCCCACAACAAAAGCCGAAATAGGCGAACACGATGCCGATATTTCAAAAGAGGAAATTCTCGCACAAGGACTTGCTACACCCGAAGAGTATGCACTGCTTGAGAAATACACCCTTGCACTATTCAAGCGTGGAACAGAGATTGCAGCAAAGCGTGGCCTCATTCTTGTAGACACAAAATATGAGTTCGGCAAGCACAACGGCACAATATACCTCATGGACGAGATACACACACCCGACAGCAGCCGTTACTTCTACTCCGATGGCTACGAGGAGAAATTCGAGAAGGGCGAGCCCCAGAAGCAGCTGTCGAAGGAGTTCGTGCGCGAGTGGCTCATGGACAACGGCTTCCAGGGCAAGGAGGGGCAACAGGTTCCCGAAATGACCGACGAGATTGTAGAGAGTATCAGCAACCGCTACATTGAGTTGTATGAGAATATCACCGGCGAGAAATTCGTCAAGGAGGAGTGCGACGACATCAATGCACGCATAGAGCAGAACGTAAAGAACTATTTGGGATAACCCGAATGAAAAAATACGGAATAATAGGATACCCGCTTGCACAGTCGGCATCTCCGGCCTTTTTCAATGCAAAATTCCGCAACGAAGGGATAGATGCCGAGTATATACCTTTTGAAATTGAAGGTATAGACAAGTTGCCGGCCGTGCTCGATGCACACCCCGAACTGTGCGGCTTCAACGTAACCATTCCCTACAAGGTTGAAGTGATGCAATTCCTCGAAGGAATTAGCGACGAGGCAAAGGCCATAAATGCCGTAAATGTAGTGAAAGTGACACACGATGCCGACGGTAAAGCCCACCTCTGGGGGTATAACAGCGACGTAATCGGATTCACACGCTCCATTGAGCCTTTGGTAAAGGGAAAGCACAATAAAGCACTGGTTCTTGGCACAGGCGGTGCATCAAAAGCCATAATATACTCGCTGAAACAACTTGGAATAGAACCACAACCCGTTTCGCGCAAACGGAGCGAGAAAGCCATTGCCTACAGCGACATAACAGCTGCCACAATGGAGAGCCACACACTCATTGTAAACTGCACACCGCTTGGCATGGTAGGTCACGGCATAGACCAATGCCCCGACATCCCCTACCACCTGCTCGGCAGCAAACACATGCTGTACGATATTGTGTACAACCCCGAGAACACGCTCTTCCTGCAAAAGGGAAAAGCCGCTGGTGCCGAAACAAAAAGCGGATACGAAATGTGGTACCTGCAGGCACTTGCTTCGTGGGAAATATGGAATAGATAACAGAACATGAAGAAAAACACCGTAGAGAGCAACAGCACACAAAGGTTGCTCACACTTTACGCACAGATATGGCTCTACCAGCTTCTTGGTATAGCTATATTTGTTATTGCAAGAGTAGTTTTCCTCTCCACCCATTGCAGCGATGGGGCTCCGGCGGAAAATATCGACAGCCTGCCGCTCTTTGCTTGGAATGCATGGAGGTTCGACATACAGTCAATAACATACATTACACTGTTGCCGCTTTTGGCAGCCTTCGTCACAACATTCCTCAAAAGCAGGAAATCATTTGAGAAATGCATTACATTCACAAGATATTACTATTCGGTACTATGGGCAATCATAGCACTTCTCGCTGTTGCCGAATTCTATTTCTACGACAATTTCGGCAGCCGCTACAATGTTGTATTCTTTGACTTTTTCGACGAAGGGCCACTCGGGCTGTTGAGAACAATGTGGGAAGATTACCCGTTCCTCACCATTCTCACATTCATAGTTGCAATAGGATGCATCACGGCATTCATAGGCAAACGCATAGGCCGCACAACCGTTTCGCTACGCAAATGGATGGGTACTAAAGCCAGTGTAGCTGCAATTATAGCTATTGCAGGTCTCACATTCGTGTTCATGCGCGGGTCGGTAACAACATACACATTACAGGTAGAAGCATTCATCGTATCGCCCGACGACAACATAAACAACGCCGTGCCCAATGCACTCTACATGCTCAAGAAGGCATATAAAGAGAGAAAAGAGAGCTTCGAGCTGAAGAGCGACGAAGCAATAATTAAGGAAGACGGTTTCACGACATTCGAAGAGGTTGTAGCAACCGCAGCCCTCCCCTGCCGGAACACCGAAAAGAGCCCGACACCCGAAAACATAATCTTTGCCAAGGTCGACAAAGGCATAAAGGAACAGCCCAATATTCTGCTCATCATGAACGAAAGCTGGAGCAGTTATCTGGTTGACTTCGACAAAGGCGACACACTCGACCTGCTATGCTCACTGCGCAAGCACCTGAACGAGGACATTGTACTGAAGAACTTCCAATCTGTACGCAACGGCACGGTATATACGCTTGAGAGTGTGATACTTGCCATGCCCTATCTGCACTATTTCCAATCGCGTTACCGCTACGACAGCCTTTCGACATCCATTGCCCACCCTCTTAAGAAGAGCGGTTACTCCACTCGCTTCATAACAGGCATGGACCCCACATGGGAGAACCTCAACGAAGCCTTGAAAGTACAGAGTTTCGACAGAATAGATGGCCGCATGCAGGTGATGGCAGAGATTGAGGGAAGCACCACCAGCCAGATAGGTGTTTACGACGAGTTCCTCTATAAGTACATTGCGCAGGAGATGGAAAAAGGAGCCGAGGAGGGAAAGCCTCAATTCATAATGGCACTGACAACAACCAACCACCCTCCTTTCACATACCCGGAGAACATGAACCTGCCACCATTGAACGAGCACTGGTATGACTCACCCGGCCTGACCGGCAACGACGATGTAAAGACAAAATACGGACTTGGAGCGCAGTATGCCAACAAATGCCTGGGCGATTTTCTCTCATGGTTCAAAAACAGCACACTTGCCGACAACACTGTTGTCATTGTAACAGGCGACCACAACGTACGCAGCATACTCAACTACGACATTGTACCCACAGAGTACAAGCATGCTGTTCCTCTTTATATTTACCTGCCACCTCGCTTGGCTATTGACAACGCGACAAAAAAGAGAATTGAAGAGAGGTATGGTTGTCACTACGACATTCTACCCACCATTGCCGGTCTTGCGTTTGAAGAGGGAATAGAATACTTGAATATCGGGAACAACCTGCTCGATAGTTTGAAAAGCAATGATACATTCTTCAGCTACAACGAAAAACAGACACTCTCGCCGAACAGCCGGCACAACGACTCGATAAAGAGGATGGTAGAGGCACGGCAGACACTGCTGAAACTCTACTACCAACAGATTTTCAGAAACAGTGCAGAGGAATGAAAAAAGATATCCGCCTTTGGCCATGACCAAAGGCGGATATCTTTTTTATCACAAAATCAATCCTCTTTTATTTGCGGGATATTGGTATAGTCACCACGGATTATCACAAAGTCGGGGTGAACACCCGAAAATGCGTTATTTGCCACACTGACACCATCAGGGATATACGCAATTTTCAAATTAGGACAATACTCAAACGCCCAATCTTCAATAGACTTTGTTCCGGGAGGTATAATCACAACCTCCATGCCATTGTGCCTATAAACAGTATTCTTGTATATAGTTTCAACAGGCATCATTTCTAAACATTTCATGGCCTGCGGAATGACATATAATTGATAGTCTGAACCTGATTTCAAATAAACAGCACCAAGATAACTTGCAAGAGACTCATTCTCGGGGTCTACATGAATATACTCTACACCGGGCGCTTTATTTACAAGACCCACACTGTTCTCACCCAATGTCTCGATATTCTTGCCGATATATACCTCGCGTATGTTTGAAGGCAAATCAATTGAGGGGTTAAAAGAGGTTACCCTGATACCCTTCACACTGAAAGGAACTGTAAATATACTCTCATCGCTCTCTACCTTGCATATATTCAGTTGGCGCTCATTATAGTCGAACCAGCAACCGTTTTCTTTGTAAAGTACTGCATCGAAAGAATATGGCATCAGTGTGTTCTTGAAGTCATCTATACGCGATGTGCTGTAAAAACCTTTATTTGTAGCATCGGCAACATACCATTTGTCGGCACAGTATACATAGTTCCACGCATGGCCACCTATCGGATTTAAATAGCCATTTGTTATAAGCGACGGAATACCCTGGCTATGAAGCATTACAAAGAGTAGGTTTGAATACCCCTGGCATATACCCGTACGGTTTTTGAATACCGGATAGGGGTCGTTGTCGGTATACTCATATTTGATGTTTTCACAAACCCATGTATAACACTTGCGTGCAGCTGCAAACTGCGAACTACACTCCGCAACAAGGTCATCGGTAAAAGCCTTTATTTCGGCATACTGCTCGGGAGTGATGTTGATGCGACCCATAGTATCGGTACACTCGGCAACATTCACCTGTGCAAGGAGAGTCTGTGCCTGTTCGGCAAATGTTCCCGAAAGCCTTGGCGCCCCGTCATCTTCAGGGAAGAGACTGCGCGTGGGTTCTTCGGGTGCAACAACACCCGGTGTAGAGAGGAACTCTGAATTGTCGTTGCTGCACGATACGAACAGTAGTGTCGCAAGTGCAAAAAGCGGTAGTAATGTTTTTCTCATAATTATAAATGTTTTTATTCAATAAGCAGTTTTCAATATTCTATACTTTGCTGTACCTCATCCACGCCATCTATTTGTGATATGTTGGCTATCACCTCCTGCAATTCATTCGAAGAGTGAACCTGGAACTCAATGGAACAGTAGACTATTTCGTCCTTTGTCACTGTTTCGGTACGTGTAAAGGAGAGCTGAAGCTTGTTGGTAATGCAATCTATAAGGTCGACCAAGAGATGATAACGGTCTATTGCCACTATATTCACCTTAACGGGATAGAGGAACCTTGAGTCCTCTTCAAAGTTAACGGCAACAATATCGTCACCACGCTGCGAGGCAAGACGTATGGCCACCTTGCAATCGCGACGGTGCAGTGTTATGCGGCCATCACTCTCCTTGAAGCCTATGACCTCGTCACCAGGAAGAGGGCGGCACTGCTCGCAACGTATATATTGCAGTTCGGGCTGTTTGTTGAGGAAGTTATTGATGTGCGATTTCGCCTTGTAGGTAGAGACATGCTGCAACCAGTCGGGACGCGGCACTATACTCTCCTTGCAGCCAATCTCAACCACATCGCCACGTTCAAGCTCGGTCTTCACCGACGAGAGGAGCCCGTTTATTCGTGCATACTGTGCATGGAGACCAAGCTCACTGTGTATTTCAAATGCAAAGTCGAGAGCCGTTGCACCCTTTGGAAGTATTATACCCTTTCCATTGGGCGTGTAGGCAATTATATCATCGTTGTAGAATGATGAAGTCACACCATCCATGTACTCGACCTCTTTGCCTCGGGTCGCCATCTCCTGGAGCACATGCTTGAATTTCTCAAGCCAGTTGGTTATGTTGGTTTCTGTGCTCTCGGCAATACAGCCGAACTGCGACTTGCGTATCATTCTCTCCGACGATATATGTACCTCTTCCCAAGTGCCTTGCGGAGTGAGCAGTTTCACATGATAGCTCTGATAGCCATTCTCCTTGGGCGAGTCGATGAAGTTTGCGACACTTCCCGGCTTCTCCTTGAAGCGGTCGGTCAGTATCGAGTATATCTTCAGGCTCATATCCTTCTCGGAATAATCATGTGTATTGGGGTAGATTATGCGTATATAGTATTTTCCCTCTACATGTTTGAAATCGCATCCAGTGCTATGCATCTTGCGCCAGGCACTGTATGGGCCACGTGAGTAGACCTCGGTACGTGCCATGAATATATCGTTGTTCTCAAGCAGGCGTTCAATCTCGAACATAAACGATTTCAGCCCGGCCTCGCGCTCCTTGAGTTCTATGGCCAAGGCATTGTCTATCTGTGCATAATCACGCGGACAGCGGTAACGGAAGGAGAGGTTCTCCATTTCGCGCTTTATGTAGTAGAGACCGAGACGATGGGCAAGAGGAGCATAGAAGTAATCTGTTTCTCCGGCAATCTTCATCTGCTTGTCGGGGCGCATACTGCTCAAGGTGCGCATATTGTGCAAGCGGTCGGAAAGTTTTATCAGCAATGCACGGATATCGTAATGAAGCGAGTTGAGCATCTGCTTGTAGTTGTCAATCTGGCTCGATGTGGTCGCAGCACTTTTCTTTTTCTTCTTCGTCACCACATCCACAAGAAAAGCCACATCATCGCCATAGCGTTGGCGTATATCCTCAATTGTGTAAGGGGTATCCTCAACGACATCGTGCAGGAATGCAGCGATGATAGGGTTTGCACCCAAGCGCAGCTCCTCGGCAACAATCTTCGCAACTGCTACGGGATGCATTATATACGGCTCGCCCGATTTGCGGCGTTGCTCCTTATGTGCCTCGCGGGCCAAGCGATAGGCATCGGCTATCCTTTCAATATCTTCGGTAGAAAAGCGTCGCGAAAGACGCCCTATAAGTTCATCTACCTCCTTGTCTATAATCTGATATTCCTGACATTCCATACTTGAAATACTTTAAACCACAAATTTGATAAAAAATCATTAAGCAGAAAACATATTTGCCATTTTTCTTTCAAACTTTAACAAAATAGAGAGGATAAGCGAGGAAGATTGCCATACATATAAAATTATTAGGTGTGCAGGTTTCTGTAATTCATGATTATTTTATACCTTTGCCAATTATAGTTACATTTCATTTGCAAATAAAAAAACAAACTTCTGAATAAGATATGATTGAACAGATTAACCGGTTGCTCGAAGAAGTCAAGGCAACAACAGCCACAAACGCCGAAGAACTGGAGGCACTTCGCCTGAAATACTTGAGCAAGAAAGGTATTATAAATGGCCTTATGGCACAGTTCCGCGAGGTTCCCGCAGAACAGAAGAGAGAGACAGGTGTCAAGCTCAATGAGTTGAAGAATGTAACACAGGAGCACTTCAATGCACTGAAGGAGCAACTCGAAAACAAGGAAGAGGAGCAATGCGAGATTGACCTCACACGCCCCTCTTACCCCACCATGCTCGGCACACGCCACCCGCTTTCAATTGTCAAGAACGAGATTGTCGATATCTTCGCCCGCCTCGGCTTCTCAATTGCAAACGGCGTTGAGGTTGAGGACGACTGGCATGTATTCTCATCGATGAACTTCGCCGAGGACCACCCGGCACGCGACATGCAGGATACATTCTTCATTGAAGCACACCCCGACATAATTCTGCGCACACACACAAGCAGCGTGCAGAGCCGAGTAATGGAGACAAGCCAGCCCCCCATACGCATTATCGCTCCGGGCCGTGTTTACCGCAACGAAGCAATCAGCTACCGTGCCCACTGCTTCTTCCACCAGCTCGAAGGCCTTTACATAGACAAGAATGTTTCGTTCACCGACCTCAAGCAAGTATTGCTTCTCTTTGCACAGGAGATGTTCGGCAAAGATACAAAGATACGCCTTCGCCCGTCATACTTCCCATTCACCGAGCCGAGTGCCGAGATGGACATCAGCTGCAACATCTGCGGCGGTAAAGGTTGCCCCTTCTGCAAGAACACCGGTTGGGTGGAGATTTTGGGTTGCGGTATGGTAGACCCCAACGTGCTTGAGCTTTGCGGCATCGACAGCAAGGTATATTCGGGTTACGCATTCGGTATGGGTATCGAGCGCATCACCAACCTCAAGTACCAGGTAAAGGACTTGCGACTCTTCAGCGAGAATGATGTACGCTTCCTGAAACTCTTCGAAAGTGCAAACTAATCCATGGCTACAACCATATACATGACTCGCCACGGCGAGACTATAGAAAACTCCAAGGGACTGTTCCAGGGACAGACACCCGGGCACTTGTCGGAGCTTGGCATCGAGCAGGCACATTCACTGCGCCCGCGCATTGCAGAACTGGAATTCGATGTTGTGTTGTGCAGCGACCTAAAGCGTTGCCTCGACACAGCCGAGATTGCCCTCGAAGGCATAGAGTGTACCTTTATAAAAGAACCGCTACTGCGTGAGCGCGACCTTGGCAACCTTGCAGGCACCCCGATAAAGGGAGCCGTGTACAACGACACTGTAGAGACCGAAGAGTCGATGAAAGAACGCGCACACAAGTTCCTCGACAAAGTTCGCCGTGAATACCCCGGAAAGAAAATCCTCGCCTTCAGCCACGGCTTCTTCTGCCGCATTATGGAGGCCGAGATAAAGGGAGTCACCCACCGCGATGTAACCCTTTTCGGGAATTGCGAGATAAGAGAATTTGTAGTATAGACATAAAGAGGGTGGCCCAAAAGTAAAATATGTCACCCTCTTTGGTAGGGAGGTTGGATAAAAAGAGCTATTTTTAGGCTTGCGAA
>JAUNQV010000111.1 GCA_030535995.1 Bacteroidales bacterium | reverse complement strand
TACACTGTATCGTACAACCAGAAACGCAGGAACCCCAATTGGGTTGCTTACGAACTTACCGCAGAGGAGGTTCTTGGAGATGAGGAGCGGAGCGACGACTTCATACCCGACCCCGAAGTCAGAGGCAGACAGGCCACAGACGAAGACTACAAAAAAAGCGGATGGGACAGAGGGCATCTTGCACCGGCTGCCGACATGAAATGGAGCAAACAGGCAATGACGGAGAGCTTCTACCTTTCGAACATCTCTCCACAGAACAACAACCTCAACCGCGGAGTATGGAAATCGATAGAAGAACTTACGCGCGAGAATGCCACAAGATATGGTAAAGTACTGGTTGTCACCGGCCCGGTATTCACTACCGGGAAGGGGCTGGGAAGCATCGGGCACAACAAGGTTGCGATACCCAATTCATTCTTCAAGGTACTGCTTATTGAGAATGGCGGCTACCGGGGAATAGGGTTCTATTGCAAGAATGTCGCCGGCAGAAAGAGACTCTCATCATACGCCATGAGCATTGACAGCATTGAAGAAATTACCGGGATTGATTTCTTCCCTACACTGCCCGATGATATTGAGAATTCCGTTGAAAAGGAGTTTGACTGGAACGTATGGAAATGACGCCCATCATTTCAGCAATATACTCTCTATCGCCTCCTTCAGTTGCGGTTTTCCCATGGCACCTTGCCTTATGCTTACATGCCCGCTCATGGGAATGAAAAGAAGTGTTGGAATCGAGCGCACATTAAAGAGTGCAGCGAGTTCCTGCTCTTCATCTACATTAACTTTGTAAAAGTCTACTTTTCCGGCATACATGACCGACAACTCCTCGAAAACCGGAGCCAACATTCGGCATGGGCCACACCATGCAGCATAGAAATCCACGACCGCCGGCCGGTTGCCTTTAAAGCGGAACTTTACACCATCGGGGCCAAAAGCCCCTACCCTCTCAAAAAACTGCTCTTTTGTCAAATTCATTATTGCCATAACGTACTGTATATAGCAATAAAAACAGACTCCATTGTTGATTGTTTGAATAGTTTAAGCTATATTAGCACCAATATTTGAATATTGCAGTTTTTTAAAATAATTTCAGGAGCTGTTTAAATTTATATCGTTAAGTTTTTATAGGTCAAAAATAGTATGTTTTATTATTGATTGAGGGCGCGTAGCGGGCTACGTAACCGAAAAAAGAAAACCGGCATTTTTGGACATAAAAAACAACGAAATAGCAGCTTCCAATATAAGAATAACTTTTTTAGAAATTTAAACAGCTTCTTACATGGAACAACGCTCTACGCAAGAAAGGATATGGCGTTTCCTGCGCCGCTACAACCGTTATATAAAAGTTGGAATAATATCGCTCATAGCACTCATTATAGCTACGCTGCCTACCGGGATTTTCGGGATTGACGGGCTCAACCCCATTCAGCAACGTGTAATTGCAATTTTTGTGTGGGCTGCCTGCATGTGGATAGTAGAGGCTGTTCCTGCCTGGACAACATCGTTGCTCATTATAGTGATAATGCTTCTCACCGTTTCGGACAGTGCCATAACTCCGCTTATAAGCGGCTACGACAAGGCCGACCTCATGAGTTACAAGACCATTATGAACACCTTTGCCAACCCAACGGTGATGCTGTTCATGGGAGGTTTCATTCTGGCTCTTGTAGCATCGAAAAGCGGTGTCGATGTGAGCATGGCACGTGCCATGCTCAAGCCGTTCGGCTCAAAACCGTCGGTACTCCTTTTCGGTTTCATGCTTGTTACAGCAGTGTTTTCAATGTTCGTGAGCAACACGGCAACCGCAGCCATGATGCTCACATTCCTTGCTCCTGTACTCCGTCAGCTACCGCACACCGAAAAAGGCACCGCTGCGTTTGCACTTGCTATACCTATCGGAGCCAATATCGGCGGCCTTGCAACGCCTATCGGCACACCGCCTAACGGCATTGCACTGCAATACATAAACGGAGACCTTGGTTTGGGTATCGATTTCGGAGAGTGGATGATGATTATGACTCCCCTTATGCTGGTTGTTCTTATTCTCTCCTGGGTGCTTTTGCGCATCTCCTACCCGTTTACAGCAAAGAAGGTCAACATGCACATCATGGGTGGCGCAAAGAATGGGTGGCGCACATATGTCATTTACGGAACTCTTGCCGTAACTATCCTGTTGTGGATGTTCGAAAAGGTTACCGGCATAAATTCATACGTTGTAGCACTGTTCCCCATTGGCGTGTTCGCTATAACCAGAATTATAAAATCGAGTGACCTCAAGGATATTGACTGGGCATGCTTATGGATGGTTGCCGGAGGTTTCGCGCTTGGCGAGGGAATGTCGAAGACGGGACTTGCCGACAATCTTGTACAGGCAATTCCCTTTGACAGCTGGCCCGCCATTATCGTTCTCATTGGCGGTGGCCTCATCTGCTGGCTCCTCTCGCAGTTCATTTCAAACTCGGCCGCTACCGCGCTGATGGTGCCTATTATGGTGGCTGTAGGTAAAGGTATCGAGGGGCCACTTGGCGATTATGGAGGTATAGGCACACTGCTTGTAGGCATTGCCATGGCAGCATCGTTTGCAATGTCACTGCCCATAAGCACTCCGCCCAATGCCATCGCATACTCTACAGGCCTTATAAAGACAAAGCAGATGTTCACAACCGGCATGATAGTCGGAGTGCTTGCGCTTGTCCTCGGCTATGCGCTTATCATAACCCTAGGCCGCATGGGATATTTTGGATAATTATATAAAAACAGATATGAGAAAAATAGTATTTATGGCCGCGCTGGCGGCAATGTTCTTCGGAGGTGCAAAGGCACAGGAAAAACCGAGTGTAAAGCTTTATGGTTTTATTCGTAACTATGCATGCTTCGACACACGCGAGAGCCTGACCTCAAACAGTGAGCAGTTCTATTACATGCCAAAAGACGAGAAACTCGATGCGGCAGGCAACGACATCAACGAGCAGCCGAACTTCATGCTCTTGAGCATTACCACCCGCTTGGGCCTCAACATTACCGGCCCGGAGTTCCTTGGTGCAAAGACCTCGGCAAAGATTGAATCGGATTTTGCAGGTTTCGGGACAAGCAACACCGTACTGCGTATACGCCAGGCATACGCAAAAATGGAGTGGGAGAAGAACTCTGTTCTTGTGGGACAGGCATGGCACCCCGCAATGGGCGACATGATGCCCGATGTATTCTCACTTGAGACCGGAGCGCCTTTCACACCTTTCAGCCGTTCACCGCAGGTACGTTATGACTACAAAAACAAGGGATTTACCCTAACAGCAACAGCTCTCTACCAGTACCAGTACACATCTTATGGCCCCGACGGATTATCATTCAATTATGCACGCAACGCGGTTGTTCCAGAATTATATCTGCAAGCAATGTACAAGAACGGCGGATTCCAGATTGGTGCAGGTGTTGACATTCTCACTCTGAAACCACGCCAGAGCTACACATTGGGTGCACCTTTGAGCCCGACAGACGTTGCAACAGGCAAAGACGAAGATGACAACCCAACCTACACATACAAATGTACCGAGGGCCTATTCACAAGCATTACACCAAACATCTTTGCTTCGTACAAGAAAGGCAATTGGGGCATTAAAGGCCGCGTGACATACGCACAGAATGCAGCCCACATGAGCATGATAAGCGGCTATGCCGTTACAAAAATCAAGGATAACGGTGAGCAAGAGTACTCATCATTGAACAGCATTGGCGGCTGGGTGGATGCCACATACAAGCAACCGTTGAAGAAGGGTCACCTCACATTCTGCTGCTTCGCCGGCTACACCAAGAACCTTGGCTGTAACGATGACATTGTAGGCCCGATATACATGCGTGGCGAGAAGAACATGGACAACATGTGGCGCATAGCACCCAGCGTACTCTACACACACAACGCAATGCAGGTTGGCGTTGAGCTCAACGCCACGACAGTGGCATACGGCACCCCCGACAGCCGCTACAAGGTAAGCGACACACACAACGTGAGCAACCTCCGCATCTGCGCAATGCTGAAGTATAATTTCTAAACACCAATATGATGAACAAGAAAATTCTGACATTAGGCCTCATGCTTATGGCCGGATTGGGCGCCACCGCACAGGTGAGCCTCGTAAACCCCGTTCCGCAAGAAGTTACAACAGCCGGCACCGCACTGTTCGAGGCTCCTGCACAGTGGAAAATAAATGCCGACAAGAAACGCCTGACAGGCTATATTTATGACGCATTGATGACTGCATCGCCCGAGGCTGTAGCAAAAGCCGATTTCAAAGTTACTATAGGTGTCCGTGGCGACAGCAAGGTGAGCCGTTACAAGAAGTATATCCCTAAAAAAAACGAAGGCTACTTCCTGAAGGTTACTGACAAGGAGATAGTAATTGCCGGTAACGACGAGAAAGGTCTTTACTATGGTGTCCAGACCCTCCTTGGCATGATGAAGGAAGGCAAGCTCGAAGCCTGCACAATCACCGACTGGCCCGATGTTCCTTTCCGCGGAACAGTCGAGGGTTTCTACGGCACACCCTGGAGCCACAAGGCGCGTTTGAGCCAGCTTGAGTTCTACGGCAAGAACAAGATGAATGTTTATATCTATGGCCCGAAGGATGACCCCTGGCACCGTGACAAATGGCGCGAGCCATACCCCGAGGCCGAGGCTAACCGCATTGCAGAGCTCATAGAGGCAGCAAAGAAAAACGGAGTGAACTTCTACTGGGCCATTCACCCGGGCGTTGACATAAAATGGAATGAGGAAGACCGCGACAAGCTCATGGCGAAACTCGAAATAATGTACCAGCTTGGGGTGCGCTCTTTTGCTGTTTTCTTCGACGATATTTGGGGCGAGGGTGCAAAAGCCGACAAGCAGGCAGCACTGCTCAACTACATCGACGACAACTTTGTTAAGGCAAAGAAAGATGTAGCACCTCTTATTCTGTGCCCCACAGAATATAACCGCGGTTGGGCCAACGAAGAGAAAGGTTACCTGCGTACACTGGGCAAGGAGCTGAACGAAGGTATTGAGGTCATGTGGACCGGTAATTCCGTAGTAGCCTGCATCGACAAGCCCACTATGGAGTGGATTAACGAACGTATACAGCGCAAGGGCTATATATGGCTCAACTTCCCTGTAAACGACTTTGTACGCGACCACATGCTCATGGGCCCTGCATACGGAAACGGCCTTGACATTGCATGCGATGTTTCAGGCTTCGTGAGCAACCCCATGGAGTATGCCGAGACCTCAAAGATATCGCTATACGGTATTGCCGATTACTGCTGGAACATGGAGGAGTACCAATTCGACAGCAATTGGCAGAAGAGCCTCCGCAACATATTGCCGGGCAACACAGAGGCCTTGGAGACATTTGCGCTCTATAATAAAGACCTCGGCCCCAACGGCCACGGCTTCCGCCGCGAAGAGGGCGAAGAGATAAAAGAACTAGCACAGGATGCCATTGCAGGAAAAGCCGGTGCAGTGGATGCCCTGGAGCAGAAATGCAAGGAACTTAAAACCGCCTGCGACATTCTTCTTGTAGACGAGACAAACCCACAGCTTATACATGAGTTGCGCCCATGGCTGCTGCAGGGCAAGCTCCTTGCCGATTACGGTACAACTGTCTGCGAAATGAAGAGAATTGCCGCAAAGAAGACAAGAGAGTACACATTCCAGAACTTTGAGAACCTCTACGCACAGGCACGCTCAATTCAAAAGCAGATGTACGACAACGAGAACAACAAGGCAATGCTTCACCCCTACCAGACAGGTATTAAACTCGGTACAAAAGTGCTGTTGCCCACAGTGCAGCGACTCTTTACACTGGCAACAGAAGAGTATAACGGCATAAACGGCACAAACCTCGACACTGCAGCCGACTACAACCCGTTCAAGGTAAAGTCTACTGTAAAACAGCTTGCACTGCTCCCGGTTAGCGTACGCGGCAGCGATGTTACGGTAGCATCGGCTCTTGAGGTCATCAACTGGCAGGCCGGCGGCGAATTCGTCGTTGAGAGCGACCGTGCCATCACATTCCAGGGCATGGACTTCAACTTCGGTGTCAACGGTGCTGCAAAGCACTTCAAACTTGAACTGCTTGTGAATGGCCAATGGCGCGAAGTTTCTCTTCTCCACTATGCCGAGAACGACCCTGTAATCCACACAGGCAACGAACTTGGCGGCATGACAGCAAGCGCACTGCGCATAACCAACATAAGCGGTGCCGAACAGCAGGTATACTTCAAGAACTTCAAGTTCATAAAGAGATAATAAAAATCTCTCCTCAATAAACCTAGAATAGGGTGACCCAAAAGTAAAATGGGTCACCCTATTTGGTAGGGAGGTTGGATAAAAAGAGCTATTTTTAGGCTTGC
>JAUNQV010000194.1 GCA_030535995.1 Bacteroidales bacterium | reverse complement strand
ATTATACAATAGCGACGGGTCGGCAGCTGCCGACCCGTCGCTATTGTATCCCGGATAATATTATCTGAAGTATTTCCCTATTAAAGGCCAACACCTCAGCGGAAGGTCTTTCTTTATGAAGTATGCCACAAAGAGCGCCAGCAACAGCGTATTGCAAGCCATTTTGAGGTAGACATTCTCGAATGGATTGACCAACGAAATTCCATAGACCAATGCAAAAAGGATAACGTATGAGAAAATATCCTTCAGATTATAACCTATCGGATTGCGTTTCTGCCCCACAAGATATGAGAGCAGCATTGCGGTGAAATAACCGGCAAACGAACCCCAGGCACATGCCATGTAACCATATTTCGGCACGAAGATTATATTCACCGCAAAGAGCACGGCGCAGCC
Source organism: Bacteroidales bacterium (assembly GCA_030535995.1). Taxonomy (GTDB): domain Bacteria; phylum Bacteroidota; class Bacteroidia; order Bacteroidales; family Bacteroidaceae; genus HGM04593. The sequence continues at coordinate 1,267 of JAUNQV010000194.1, read as the reverse complement.
TAAAAAGGAGAATATCGCACCCCAATAGGTTTCATCATTGAGCTTGTACCAGAAAGAGAGATTGAAGTATACTCCCATGAAAATCTCGGCAGCCATTACAACCGGCACAACCGCAAGCCCCTGCCAGTAGCCGGGACTTATTATATACTTGAGTATATCCATGTAGAATACCACTACCAGAAATGCCATGAGGGCAATGGCAACAAAATACTTCATTGCCTTGGCATACAGCTGTTTGCTGTCCTTGTCCTTGCTGCTGCCGAACACAAAAGGTTCGTAGGCATAACGGAACGCCTGCATGAGCATTGCCATTATTGCAGCGACCTTCACACAAGCTCCATACACGCCCAACTGCTCCACACCCTGCTGTCCGGGCACAAGCCACGTGTAGATGATTTTGTCGGCATTGAGGTTGAGAATTCCAGCTATGCCAAGAATAAGCAGAGGCCAAGAGTATTTGAGCATGCTCTTCAGCAGCGCCTTGTCGGCCGTAGGTCGGAACATCTTCAACTCAGGGATAAAGAACACTGTAATAGCCGATGTACAGAGCAGATTTATGAAAAAGACATAGAATGCCTGGTTGTGAGGATTGTAAAGCCCGCTGAAAATGTGGGGATGCGACACCGCCAGCTCGGGAAGCAGCACAAAGGCAAAGAGGTTCATGGCAATATTCATTCCAATGAACAGCAGTTTGAGCGATGCAAATTTTATGGGCCGCTTCTGGAACCTCAAGAGGCCGAAAGGTATTGCCTGCAGAGCATCGAGTGCAACAACAACCGCCATCATTCCAATGAATTCAGGATTTGCGCCATAGCCCAACGCACCGGCAATGGAGGGCAGGAGCATGAACACCGCCAGCAGGAACAAGGCGCACAAGGCACCCACCACCTGCATTGACATTGAGAAGACCTTTGATATATTGGCATTCTCCTTGCTGGCAAAACGGAAAAAAGTCGTCTCGAAGCCGAAAGTGAGTATTACAAGCAGAATTGCTGTCCAGGCATACACATTCGTAACCACGCCATAATTGCCACTCTCCACACTCATTTTAGCGGTGTAGAGCGGCACCAGCAGGTAGTTCAGGAAACGACCTACTATACTGCTCATTCCATAAATTGCAGTATCCTTTACAAGCGATTGCAGTTTACCCATAGTTCATATTTTGCAATTATGGGAGATTAACGGTTTACAAATCTATGGTTTTCCGTTCTCCGTTTTAACCCCACTTTGTGGGCTTGAACCTGCTTCCGCTCGTTGTAAGAGCTCA
>JAUNQV010000031.1 GCA_030535995.1 Bacteroidales bacterium | reverse complement strand
AAATTTCTAAAAAAGTTTTATTATGTTGGAAGCCGCTATTTCGTTGTCTTTTATGCTCAAAAATGCCTATTTCCCTCTTTTTCTCGGTTACGTAGCCCGCTACGCGCCCTCAAAAAACAACAAAACATTCTATTTTTGACCTATAAAATACTTAACGATATAAATTTAAACAGCTTCTTAATCGTTTAATCCGTAAATAGTCGTTTCGCAACTATAGTTGCCGTATTATAATAAATATATTTTTGCAAAAATAGTAAATTAAAACGATAGCTTTTTATAAAATCCTATTTACTTATGAACAATCGGTTAATAACTTATCATAAAAAATGTTACCGCGCCGGCCGACGCGGTAACATTTTGTGTTGTTGCAGAGGTTTTTTAATTGACTCTTATCTTGAACGACTTGTTCTCATTGTTGAATTTTATTACCACAATATAAAGCCCTTTGGCAAACTCTACGGTGGAGATTGCCGCATCGTGGCTCTCTTTTATAAGCCTTCCGTCGGGAGCGTATATCGAAATGCCTGAAGCATTGCTGCCGGCAATGATTGTGCTGCCGTCAATATACACGCTCTCTTCCTCTCCAATGACTGATACAGAGGTGTTGCTCCCTTTCTCAACTATATCGAAAATATAGCTCTCGGCCCTTGAAACCTGCTTCGACTCTAATCTGTCGCCCTCATATACCCAAAATGTAACTCCGTTCTTTATGGCCGACTGTGTTTGCTGTATCGAGAATTTTCCGCCCATTGCGGTTATGAGGTATGTGTTCCAGTCGCTATAGTATTGGTTGGTTCCGAAAACACCGTATTCGTTTATGTACCTGCCATCGGCATTGCTGGTTATTTTGTAACAATTTTTTCCACTGCTGTCGACTGTTATGTTCCATTCATGTACTTCCCCGGGAGTTTCAACTTCCTTGAACAGCGGTGTTCCGCCATTGCCGCCACGGTTGTTGTTTGTGAGGTATTTGCCATTAGCCATTATGTAGAAAGTTCCGTTCTCTTCAATAAGCTTGCCCTGAATGTCGCCTCCGATGGGTACAATGTCGAAAATGTATTTGTCGGGTATTGCCTCGCTTGAATTGCCCTGGTTTATGCGGCTGCCGTTGCTGGTCCAGAAATTGCTGCCGGCGCTTCCTGCATTCTGGATGGCATATTTGCCGTTGGCAAGCTGTGTAATCTCGTATGTGTGCCATACAGCCTCATACGGGTTTGTGCTTTCGCTCACAGTAAAGGTGCCTTTTTCGTTCAGGTAGCGGTTGTCTTCGAGGTTGATTATCTTATATCGGTTGGTGCTCGGGTCTACGGTAATCTTCCATTCCTGACGCTGTGGGCGTACATCATCTTTTGTCGCAAGGAACTGCGGAACGCTGCTTGCGGTGTTCGGTGTGCTGTTGGTAAGGTATTTGCCGTTGTACATAATATAATATGTGCCGTTCTCAAGTACCTGCGCCGGGAAAACATCGGTACGGTAATCATATTTCTCTTTGTATTCGGCTACAAGTTCGCCCATTTTCTCTTTTATGAACGGCTCTATGTGTACTGTTGCAACAACAGGTGTAGCAACCTTGAGTGAGCCGCTGTAGTCGCGTGAGCGCAAGGCAGCCTGTGCCTCGTCATACCCGACATATCGCAGGTAACTGTTTATGAAACTGTCGGGGTTCTCGCATAGCAGAGCATTGTTCATCTCTTTAATGCTCACTCCTTTCAGTCCAAGGTACTTCATGCTCTCCAACCAAGGGGTAATCTCCTTTATGAGTGCCGGGGCCTCTTCTGCGCAAAGCAGCGCCTCTGCGGCTGCAACCAGCTTATCGAACTGCTCACCCACGGCTTCGTATGCGGCCGCTTTGTCTCCTGCCGAAATCTTTTCTGTGAAAACCTGTTTTGCGGTTACAAATTCAGGCGACTCGTTCATGCGGCGCAATCCATGCACTGTTGAGCCGAGGTCGACATTGTTCTCGCAGAAGAAACGGAAAGCCACTGCATTTTGGGGCATGAGATATCTTATTGCATGTTCCCATGATTTGTCGGCATCGTATGCTGCCATGTTCCAGTTGTAGTCACCGATGCTGAATAGTGACACTTTCGATGCTTCGGCATACTCCATGGGGTTGGCTGTAAAGCCCGAAAGCATGTCGGCGATGTTCAGGTCGTTGCCGTATGTGGGGCCCATGAGCAGGTGGTTTATGCAGTAGTCGGTGACGGGGTAGTTGAGCCATATATATGCCTTGCGCCCTATCTGGTTGTTTATCCACTGCATGTCGCTTTTGTTTATCATGTCGACAACAGAATTTCCTGTCCACATTATGCGTACATCCTTGTTCATAGTGCTTCCGAGGGTGGTTAGATAGTCACCGTTTGTCCATCCCTTGTTGTATTGTGTCGGGCATATAATGCAAGGGTTAATGTCGGTATATGCCTTGTTCAGTTCATCGGTAATATAGTTCATCAGCTCGGCCTGTTTGTCGCCGCGTGTACCCTCTCCTCCCCAAACATCGTCGAAGAATACGGCAAAGGTGCGGACTCCAAGACCGTACATAGCCTTCAGTTTGTTTACTATTTTTACACTGTCGGTCTTGTTCCATTGAATGTCGTTGCCCGGGTGTATGGCCCAAACGAACTCAACCTTGTTCGCCTTTGCCGCATTTACATATTCTGTAATCTTCGCAGCCTGTGCGGCAGGGTAGTTCTCGCGCCATCTGTCCTTGTGGTAGGCATCGTCTTTAGGGCCATAGATATATACATTCATCTTCTGGCGACCGAAGAAGTCGAACAGTCCCATTCGGTCGGCTTCACTGTAGGGGTTGCCGTAGTAACCCTCTACAAGACCACGTTGCGGCACACTGGGGTAGTCGGTTACGGTTACCTTCATTACATTGGGTTGCGATGCAACCTGCAGGAATGTCTGCACTCCATAGAATGTTCCCGAATTGTCATTTCCTGCGATAACAACTTTTTTTCCGTCCACTGCAAGGTAATATCCTTCAGCCTTTTGGGGAATGAGGCTTTCGTATGCAGCAACAGCATTGTCGCCGCGCTCACCTATAATTACCTCAATGCCGCCATCGCCGGTATTCAACTTTCTGCGGAAAAGTTCTATTGCATCAGTGTCGGCATCTTCTGTTCCATTCAGCGTGTATGAAACTGTATTTTCAAATGCAACTTCATTACCCCATGTAACCTGTTGCGGAACCGGCATTATCTCAATGCTCTGCGCTCTGTTCTCCGATACAAATGAGAGTATTGCCAGCAATACTGCCAAAACGATGTTTCTTTTCATGATTGTTTGTCGTTTATTAAGAAGCTGTTTAAATTTCTAAAAAAGTTTTATTATATCGAAAGCCGCTATTTCGTTGTCTTTTATGTTCAAAAAAGCCTGTTTTTCTCTTTTTCTCGGTTACGTAGCCCGCTACGCGCCCTCAAAAAACAACAAAACATTCTATTTTTGACCTATAAAAACTTAACGATATAAAATTAAACGGCTTCTAATTTTTGTAAAGATATGTGTTTTGGCTTAATTCGGCAAATTTTTATTATCTTCGCGGAGGATTTTTAAATAGTGTTGCTATGAATGAAAGACCGTTGATACTGGTATCGAATGATGACGGGTACAAGGCAAAGGGAATAAATTGCCTTGTCGGGGTTTTGAGGGAATTCGGTGATGTCGTTGTGGTGGCTCCACATACGGGGCGCTCAGGCAAGGGGTGTTCTATAACAAGTGAAACACCTGTCAAGGTAGAGCATATATCGCATGAACCGGGGCTTGATGTATATTCCTGCACTGGAACTCCTTGCGATTGTGTGAAGTTGGCCTGCCATGCTATTGTCCCACGAACCCCCGACCTTGTAGTCGGTGGAATAAACCATGGCGACAATTCGGCAGTCAATGCCCACTATTCCGGAACTATGGGTGTTGTTCTTGAGGGTTGCATGAAAGGTATTCCCTCAATAGCTTTTTCGCTCTGTTCGCATGATGCCGATGCCGATTTTACCCCTACATACGGCATAATACGCAGCGTAGTAGCCAATGTCCTGGAGCATGGTTTGCCGTCAGGAAGTTGCCTGAATGTGAATTTCCCCAATTCTCCATCCTATGCCGGTGTGAAGGTGTGCCGTCAGGCTATCGGAACCTGGGATAATGAGTGGGAGTCTCACGAACATCCCCGCGGCGGCCGCTGGTGGTGGCTCACGGGCGAGTTCAAGTTGAGTGAACAGGCACCCGATGCCGACCGTGTGGCTCTTGACAACAATTACGTTGCCATTACTCCTACAAAAATAGATTTTACCGATTATACCCTGCTTGAGGAGATGCGCGGCTGGAACTTCTAATCACTGTTGAAAGTTGTAAAGGATAACAATATGAAATATTATCTCATTGTAGGCGAGGCTTCGGGCGATCTTCATGCATCGAACCTCATGAAAGCCATAAAGGCTGTTGACAATAATGCCGAGTTCCGTTTCTTCGGCGGTGACCTCATGTCGGCCGTCGGCGGTGAGCGGGTGAAGCATTACCGCGAGCTTGCATATATGGGCTTCATACCTGTGCTGCTGCATTTGAGAACAATATTTTCAAACATGAGTCTTTGCAAAAAGGATATTGTCGCGTGGCAGCCCGATGCGGTTATACTTGTCGACTATCCCGGTTTCAACCTCTCCATTGCCGAGTTCTTGCATAAAAAGACACAAATTCCTGTATATTATTATATTTCGCCTAAAATATGGGCCTGGAAAGAGTACAGGATAAAGAATATTAAACGCGATATTGACGAACTGTTTTCAATATTGCCTTTCGAGATTGAGTTCTTCGAGAAGAAGCATGGTTACAGAATCAATTATGTAGGTAACCCTTGTGTCGATGCCGTCGATGCCTTCCTGAAGGGCTCTCCTGCTACGCGCGAAGAGTTCCTTTCGGCCAACAACATCCCCGACAGGCCTGTTGTGGCCCTTCTTGCAGGCAGCCGCAAGCAGGAGATTACAGCAAACTTGCCATTGATGCTGGAGGCAATGAAATCATATCCCGAATACCGGCCCATCATTGCCGGTGCCCCGGGTATTGACAAGGAGTTCTATGAACCGTATCTGAAAGAGGGTGCCTCTGTTGTCTTTGGGAAAACATACGATATCCTGAACAACTCTCATGCTGCATTGGTTACATCGGGAACGGCAACACTGGAGACGGCGCTCTTCAATGTGCCGCAGGTAGTCTGCTATGCAACCCCTATGGCAAAGCTATATTCGTGGCTCAAGAAGCATTTCCTTAAAGTTCGGTTTGTGTCATTGGTCAATCTTATAGCCGGCAAGGAGGTCGTGCGTGAACTTGTCGCTGCCGATATGACCCTTGCCAATGTGAAATCCGAATTAGGAAAACTCCTCGCTCCCGATAGCAAAGAAAGAGCGGCTATGCTCGGTGAGTATAGCCGCATGATGGAGATTCTTGGCAAGCCGGGTGCTTCGGAGCGCGCGGCAAGCAAAATCGTATCTTTGCTTCAATCAAAGAATTCCAATAAGGTTTAAGTAAATGATTACTCCGGGAACGGCAAGCAGTGTGCTGTCGAACCTGTCGAGTATTCCGCCGTGCCCGGGCAACATGTTGCCCGAGTCCTTTATCTGCATCTCTCTCTTCATGCTCGATTCAATGAGGTCTCCCAGTGTTGCTGTGGCAACCACGGTCAGCGCCATGCCTGCCCATTGGTAGATGTTCATTATATCGGAGAAGTTCGACAATATTACTCCTGCAACAATGGCCGTGAAAGCACCGCCGGCAAAGCCCTCCCAGGTCTTCTTGGGCGAAACGCGCTCAAACATCTTGTGTTTTCCCAGCATGCAGCCGAAGCAGAATGCTCCCGTATCGTTGCTCCATATAAAAATGAATATTGAGAGAGGCAACAGGTAGCTGTAGCCGTTTTCTCCAACAGCAAGAATGTTCAGCAGGGCAAAGGGAAGCGCCGCATAAACCTGGCTCAAAACGAAATAGGCAAAGTTGTCGAGTGTCTTTCCGCTTTTGTTGAAGAGTTGCCCGATGAACGCATAGGCCACAATGGCTATGTATGGGACAAACAGGGTAAGCGGGTTCTCTACTTCAAAATGGAACGCAAAGAATGATGCTATAAAAAGGAAGCCGCCTCCTGCAATGGCCAGCCATTTGTTGAATGTGGTTTTTTTGTACTGCTCAATTAAAGTACAGAACTCATTTACTGCAAGCAGGGTTATAAGCATGAACATTGCTCCGAACGATGAGTGGTTATATAACATGGAGCCAATAAGTGCTGCCACGAATGCTGCACCGGTGAGTGTGCGTACAATAAGTTTTTTCATAATAACTGTTTTTATGCGTGTTCTTCTGTTTCTGCGGTTTCGGTTGCAGCTGTGCTGTCGGCAGCCTTTTCTTCATTGTCGCTGTTGCTGCCGAAAATCTCTTCGCTGCGTGATGCCCAAGGACGTTTGCCGAAAATCTTCTCGACATCTTCGGCGAATATGACCTCGCGTTCCATCAATATCTTTGCAAGCTCTGCATGCCCCTCTTTGTGTTCGCGGAGCAAGGCCTTGGCCCTTTCATACTGCTCTGTAATCATTGAGTGCACCTCCTTGTCGATAGTCTCTGCCGTCTTCTCGCTGTATGGGCGGTTGAAAGAGTATTCGTTGTTGTTGTAATAGCACAGGTTCGACAGCTTGTCGCTCATGCCGGCGTATGCAATCATGGCATAGGACTGCTTTGTTACCCGCTCAAGGTCGTTCATGGCGCCGGTAGATATGTGCCCGATGAAGGTCTCTTCGGCTGCACGGCCGCCGAGTGTGGCGCACATCTCGTCAAGCATCTGCTCCTTGGTGGTAATCTGGCGCTCCTCGGGCATGTACCATGCTGCGCCTAATGCTCTGCCACGCGGAACTATCGTTACCTTGATGAGCGGGTTTGCATGCTCCAGGAACCATGATATTGTAGCATGGCCGGCCTCGTGTATGGCTATAGTCTCCTTCTCCTTCTGTGTCATCACCTTGGTCTTCTTTTCAAGTCCGCCTATTATGCGGTCGATGGCATCAAGGAAATCCTGTTTGTCTACAGCCTTCTTGTTGTTGCGGGCTGCTATAAGTGCAGCTTCGTTGCACACATTTGCAATGTCTGCTCCCGAGAAACCGGGTGTCTGGCGCGCCAGTATGTCGATATCTACCGATGGGTCGAGCTTCAGTGGACGCAGGTGTACCCCGAATACCTCTTTGCGTTCGTTGAGGTCGGGGAGGTCTACATGTATCTGCCTGTCGAAACGGCCGGCACGCAAGAGCGCCTTGTCGAGAATGTCGGCACGGTTTGTTGCGGCAATCACGATAATTCCGCTGTTTGTGCCGAAACCGTCCATTTCGGTAAGCAGCTGGTTAAGGGTGTTCTCCCTCTCGTCGTTTCCGCCCATCGACGGGTTTTTGCCACGGGCACGGCCTACTGCGTCAATTTCGTCAATGAATATGATGCAAGGAGCCTTCTCCTTTGCCTGGCGGAACAGGTCACGTACACGCGATGCACCAACACCTACGAACATTTCCACAAAATCGGAACCCGACATTGAGAAGAACGGAACATTCGCCTCGCCGGCAACAGCCTTGGCCAGCAGGGTCTTTCCTGTTCCCGGAGGGCCTACAAGCAGTGCTCCCTTGGGTATTTTTCCTCCAAGCTCGGTATATTTCTTCGGGCTTTTCAGGAAGTCTACAATCTCTTTGACCTCCTGCTTTGCACCCTCCTGTCCTGCAACATCCTTGAATGTTATTGTGGGGGTATTTGTCTTGTCGAAAAGTTTTGCCTGCGACTTGCCTACATTGAACACTCCGCCTTGTGCGCCTCCGCCGCCACTCATCTTGCGCATAATGAAAATCCATATTGCCACAATTACAATTAGGGGCATGAAATTCCAGAACAGCCCGCCAAGGTAATCGGGTTTTTTCTGGTAACGCAGCTTGCCTTTGAAATTAGGTTCGGCATCGCCTCTCTTTTCCCTTTGCTCAAAGATGAATTTCTCGAAATTGTCTCTTGAACCGAGTGTCGATACCACCATGGGGCGGGAATTTGCCTCCAAAGGTGTGTCGGTGAAGACATATTTTGCCGAGTCTTTATAGATGAATGCTTCAATCTCGTCAGTGTCGTACACTGTAATATCCTCGACATATCCTTTTTTAATGTACTCGGTGAGCTCTGAATACTCCTTTTCAATTACACGGTTGTTGCTCTCGTCTCCAAACAGGTAGAAGAAGAGCAGTATGCCGCCTACAACGAGGTAGAACCATGTAAAGTTGAATTTTGGTCTTTTTATATTATTTGCCATCTTTTTTTCTTATTTGTCAGTCCAGGTCGGGTATTGTTGTCAGTTTAGCATCGGCCCACAGGTGCTCAATATCGTAGAATTTGCGTACATCGGGCAGGAATATATGCACCAGAATATCGCCATAGTCCATGGCTACCCATTGTGAGTTGCGCAGCCCATCGACCGCGTATGGCTTTTTGCCGCAGTTTACTCTCACTGTGTCTTCGATGGAGTCGGTTATTGCGCTTACCTGGGTGGGCGAGTTGCCTTGGCAAATTACAAAATAGTCGCAGATGCTGTTGCCTAAATTGAGCATATCCACAACAACTATCTCTTTTCCTTTCTTGTCCTGTATTCCTTCTATAATCTGTTCAATTACCTCTTTGGCTGTAGTTATTTTATTTTGCATATATAATATTTTATTCCGTTCTTCACTTTTGTCGTTGCAAACAGCGTGCCAACGGGTGGGCTGGAGAAATTTGTGCTGTTTGTGTGACAAAATGTCTGTTTTCTTCTGTTAATCGAACAAAGATAGTTGCTTTTTGTGCATGCCGTGGCATAAAAGAAGATTTTTTTTGATTTTTTTCGCAAAAAAATGCGCAAAACATTTTTTTTACGGAAAAAAGTTGTACCTTTGCATCGCAAATGAGTCTTGGGCTATGGTGTAATGGTAACACTGCAGATTCTGGTCCTGCCTTTCCTGGTTCGAATCCGGGTAGCCCAACAAAAGAAGGTTCCACGTGTGGAACCTACTTTTTTGTTTTTTATGATTGCAAGGTTAAAAAATGTTGCGGTTTTGATAATGAAATATAATGTTATATTTTTGCAGAATATAAAATTGTAATAACCTGTTGTATGAAAAAACTTATTATCGTTTCCATAGTTTCATTCTTTGCGCTTCTTGGGGGCAATGCACAGCGTGTGCGTTTTAATGTATCAATATCTCCCGACACTCTTGTAGAGCAGATGAAACTTTATGTGCAGCCCTTGAATATCGAGGGTGAGGGAAAGACTACAACTCTTCGCCTGAAAGAAAACCGCTTCACAGGCAGTGTGCCGCAGTCGGGTTCAGGCTTTTATCAGGTGGTTGCAGTGTGCGGGAACATGCAGATGATTACCCCTGTATATTTCGGCGATACAACCGAGGTGGCTTTCCGTGCTGCAGTAGATGACAGAAGCCTGATGTTATCGGGCGATGCAGACAACAAGGCTCTCTCGGGGCTGAACCATCTGTTTGCCGGTATGGACCGCATGTTGTGGACCAGGCAGGGCATGAGTGGTGAGGAAATAAAGAAGGCTATATCTTTTTATAACGCTGCCACAGGTTTTCTCCCACTTTTTTGCGATGTGTCGCCGGCTGTTGTCGATTATATGAAGGTTTGGGCATATACACGTGCCTGCGGAGCGTACGACTTTATTCCGCGGGCACAGGGCGTTGAACACGATGCTCTGCCTTTTGCAAAGAGCGATATCCTCTCTCCTGCTGTAGAAAACCTTGACAATGATGTTGCTGCGCTTTTTATGCCGGCGGTGCAAATTGTTATTGGGGAACTTCCTGCGAAGGCTTCATTGCCCGAAAAGATGGATTCGCTCTATTCTTCTTATAAGAATAAGCATCTGTGTGCAAAAGTAGCGGCTATTCTTGTCGAGAGGTTCTTGTCGCAGCACGATTATGTTGCTGATTTTGATGGGGGATTGGCTCTTCTTCAAGATGTTACACGCAGGTATAACCTTTCGGGTGTTTATGTAGATGAATATCTGAAGCGTAAATCAACAATAAAGGGTGCTCCTTTCCCCGCAGGTGTAGTGCTTGAAGATGCAAACGGGAATGTGGTCGATTTCAGCAAGTTTAAAGGAAAATATGTATATATAGATATGTGGGCTTCATGGTGTGGCCCCTGTTGTCGCGAAGTCCCTCATTTGCAGGCTCTTGAAACTTCATTGAAAAATGATGATGTCGTATTCGTCTCAATTTCATGTGATGCCGATACCAATGCCTGGAAAGAGAAAATGGCAGAGCTTGGGATGCATGGCAACCAGTTGCACGACAAGAATAATTCTCTTGGAACTGCGCTGAATGTAACCGGTATTCCGTTCTTTGTCATATATGACAAGGAAGGCCGGTTGCACACATACCGTGCAATGCGCCCGAGCAGTGGTGATTTATTAAAGGGCTTTCTTGAAAAATTGCATTGATTTTTGCATTTTTGATGTTAAAAGGTCTGTTAATTGTTAATTAATTGACTAAACTCTTCGTTATTTGTGTAAATATTTCTACTTTTGTCACATGCGGACTTCTTGAACGTCCTATTTATGCCAAAATGGAATACTTTATTATAAATTAAATTTTTAGCTTATGAAGAAGAACTACTTAATGTTAGTTTGTCTTGTGCTTATGGTCGTTTCACAAGCGACGGCGCAAAACTTTACAATTGACCAATTGTACGGAAAATGGAAGTTTACAGCCGATGTTGAATTTACGGATGCTGCTACACAGGCTCACAAAGAAACACTTTCAGGTGATTGTGATGCTGTAATATCCAAGGATGTAAACTATATAGCGAAAATCGTAGGTTTTGCCGGTTCTCAAAATCAGCAAAATGTAAATATGATTGGAGCAAAGAATGGGCAGGATATGCTTAAAATCAACAACTTGAACAATCCTCAATTGTGGAATTCTCTATATCTTGCAAATGAGAACGGTGACAATCCTTATGGCATTTGGGAAAACGGAACCGAAGTCGTGAAATCATATGGTCCGGTCTACTATAATGTGTATGCAACCGAAGGTCTTATTACAATTCCCGATTTTACAGTAGTTACACTCAATGGATATTCAGATCCCTCGCCAACAATTATTGCCAAGTATACAAATGTCAAGATGACACTCGTTGAGGCCGAAGTGATTGAAGTTGCCGATATCAGCGGTGAGTGGCATTTCAAGGCCGGTGTATCGGAATACAGCACAATGGCCGGTTCTGCAATACCTGTCGAGTTCGATGTTACATTGGTTAAGGGTGACGATAACCGTGAATATGATGCTACATTCGCAATAGAAGGCTTTGAAGATATTACCTTGCCTGCGAAATTCAATGGTAATATCTTGTCAATAGCTTATGACAGTACATATATCGATACAGAAAAAGGTATTCGTTTTGCCAATATGAATGGCAGCAAGGTAAAGAAGGGTGTTGTTGATTTCAAACAGGAGTCGGAAGATGTATTCTCTCTATACAGCGGTTTCTCGTTTGTTGTTGACTCAATAGGCAAAAACAAGGCCGGTGATGCCGACTCTGTGTTTGTGAAATTGCAGCAGTGGTACATGGATGGTGCACTTAGAAAATCATCGTCGGAAGCTGCAATAGACTGGGCCGGTGTGTATAACGTAAGCCTGAACGACCCCGAAAAAGACCTCTATATCAAGAATGCTGCGGGTATTGATTGGCCTAACGAATTCCAGTTCGAGGTAACCTATTTCGAGACAGCCGATGCTTACTTTGTAACAAAAATCTTTGGCATGGATATTGCAAACCTGAATAATGGCGGCTTGAAGTTCACTCCTGCCGAGGATGGCAAGAGTGCTACAATTTCTACCGGCTATCTTATGACAGTGAAGCAGGGTGCCGTATACCTTGTACTCCGCGACATGAATATGACTGCCAACGGTATTGTAATGAATGTCGGTGAAAATGGCGAAATGTCTATTCCTGGCTTGTGTGTAGCTACATTAGACCATAACAACGGTTCTTCAGAGTCGCTCAATGCATCTTACTCAAACCTCGTTGTTGCAAAGGAGGGTGCAGAGGAGGAGGCTCCTGCGTTTGATTGGGCCGGCGACTATGTTCTCAAGGCCGGAACTGTCGATGTTTACAATAATAATGTAGAATTCCCTGCAGAATTCAATGTAAACATTGCATATTTCGACGGTACAGCATACGGCATGGACAGCTACTATTACATAAGCACATTTATGGGTTATAATATCGGTTCAACACCTATAAAGTTGACTATTGCCGAGGATGGCAAGAGTGCTGAAATGAGTGTGGGCGGAATGTGCGGTGCAATAGAGCCCGGAAAACTCTACTATAAGATTTATGATATGAATGCGACAACCAGCCCTGTTAAGATGACTCTCAACGAGGATGGTACAATTTCAATAGACAACTTCTGTATAAAGGTTCTTGACTACACAACCAATGAGGAGACAGCAGGTGCTTTCTATCAGAATGTTACACTTGTCGATGTAGAGAATCTTCCCGAAGAGCCTGCGTTTGATTGGGCCGGTGACTATGTTCTCAAAGCCGGAACTGTCAATGTCTACAACAACGATGTGGAATTCCCTGCAGAATTCAATGTAAACATTACCTATTTCGACGGTACAGCATACGGCATGGAGAGCTACTATTACATCGGTACATTTATGGGTTATAATATCGGTTCAACACCTATAAAGTTGACTATTGCCGAGGATGGCAAGAGTGCTGAAATGAGTGTGGGCGGAATGTGCGGTGCAATAGAGCCCGGAAAACTCTACTATAAGATTTATGATATGAATGCGACAACCAGCCCTGTTAAGATGACTCTCAACGAGGATGGTACAATTTCAATAGCCAACTTCTTTATAAAGGTTCTTGACTACACAACCAACGAAGAGACGGCAGGTGCTTTCTATCAGAATGTTACACTTGAGCAAGGTACAACAGGTATTGAAGATGTTGTGGCTGGAAATGCCGTTATTAAGGGCATCTTTGATATGCAGGGTCGCAAGGTTGAGGAAATAACAGCTCCCGGCCTATACATTATCAATGGAAAAAAGGTAATTGTTAAATAATATCTAACTATATATATTTAACATATAATATAGCGCTCTTCAGTTGTGAGGAGCGCTATTTTTTTATAATTTTGCAAATAAGTTCAACAGAGTGTATGAATAGTGTGTAAAGTTGTAATAATAGCTATATTCAAATGAAAATGAGTAAATTTTGGTTCAATAGGGGAGTTTTGTCTTTTCTTATGGCATTTGTACTTGTTGCTTTTGCGCCTATTGCTGTGCCTGCGGCAGAGTTCAGTGCCATCGGCAACCGGTTGCCCGATGAGGCAACTGTCGCAGCCGGCGTTGTAGTAGACAAGAAAACCGGAGAGCCAATAATAAGTGCAAATGTTGCGGTGTGGGCCGGAGGTAAATTGCTTACCGGCACTTCAACCGATTTTGATGGAAAGTTCAGGATTATATCCCCTGTGAGTGATTTTGAATTGAGAATATCATTTATAGGCTATCGCGAAGTTGTAGTCTCTTCCCGCAGTGACAATTTGGAAAATCTGCATGTAGAGCTTGTCGAGGAAGAAAATACCCTCAACGATGTGGTTATAACCGGTTTTGTTACCAAGAACAAGGAAACATTTACAGGCTCGGTAACTGAAATGAGCGGTGTGGAACTCCGTAAAGTATCAGGAACCAATCTCATAAGTGCAATCTCGGCACTTACCCCCGGTATGTCAATGGTGGAAAACAGTAGTCAGGGGTCTAACCCAAACCATACGCCGGAACTTGTTCTGCGAGGAATGAGCTCTTTCTCCAACAGTGGGCAGCAGGTGAACCAACCGACAATCATTCTCGACGGAACGGAAATAACAATGCAGGATCTCTACGACCTTGATATAAATGAGGTAGATAAGATAACCGTGTTGAAGGATGCCTCTGCAACAGCCTTGTATGGTTCCAAAGCTGCTAACGGAGTCATTGTCATTACCCGTAAACCGATACTTGAGAGCACATTGCGTGTGCAGTATAACTTTACAGGAAACCTGCAAGTCCCAATGTTGGGTGACTACAATGTCCTAAATGCGTCGGAAAAACTTGAATATGAGCGTTTGGCAGGTTTGTACGATGCCAAAGGAGCTGTAAACCCGGTAACAGGCCTGCCGTTACAGTATGAGTATGATGAACTTTATAATCAGCGGTATAAAGCTATTGCTGCAGGGCAAAACAGTGACTGGCTGTCACAGCCGGCACGTACGGCATTGTCGCAAGA
The DNA here is from genome assembly GCA_030535995.1 of Bacteroidales bacterium. GTDB lineage: Bacteria > Bacteroidota > Bacteroidia > Bacteroidales > Bacteroidaceae > HGM04593. The sequence continues at coordinate 6,187 of JAUNQV010000031.1, read as the reverse complement.
CCACTCACTCCGTGTTTATGGTGGTGCATCAAATCTCCGTTATGAGCTCACAGGCCGCATAGGTGATACCAGAGGTGTAATGAAAGGCGATTACCGCAAGCGTTACAGCATAGGCTTTAAACTCGATTATTACATAAATAACTCCATTACAATCTCAAACCGCACTACCTATCAAGAGATTGATGTGAAGAATACTCCTTATGGCTCATTCTCGCAATATGTGCAGATGAACCCTTATGATAAAATGTACAATGAAGACGGAACTCCCAACACAAATCTCTCATGGGATATAAATAATCCGCTATATGAGGCTTCGCTCGGCAGTTTCTCGAAGAGTGGGGAGCGTACGCTCACAAACAGCACCGATTTTCGTTGGGATATAAGCAAGATGTTCCTTCTCACAGGTCGTTTCAATATATCAAGCAGTGCCGGCAGCAGTGATATATTCACCTCGCCCAAATCATTGGTATATAAGAACGTAACAGATCTTGCAAAAAAAGGACAGTACACCAAAGGTTCGACCAACAGTTCAAGCTATAACGGAAATTTGGTGGGAACATTCAACAAGTTCTTCAAGGATGAATCGCTTATCAGCCTTTCGGTAGGTTGGGAAATAAACCATGCCGAGAGCAGCAGCGAAACACTCCAGGCGATAGGCTTCTTTAATGACCACCTTTCATACATTGGCAATGCGGCCGGCTATCCTACCGACAGCAAGCCCTATGGTTCGCAGGCCGAGACTGCCGATGTGGGTTTCTTTACAACCGGCAACCTGTCGTGGCGTAACAGATATTTTGTTGATGCCACTTGGCGCACAACAGGTTCTTCGCAGTTTGGAGAGAATAACCGTTACGGCCATTTCTGGTCCGGTGGTCTTGGTTGGAACATCATGAACGAACCTTTCATGAAAAAGGTGAAGAAGAATTTCGATGTGTTCAAATTGCGCGGTAGCATGGGTTATACAGGAAAGGTCAGTTTCAGCCCCTTCCAGGCAATGACAATGTACCAGTATCTCAACGATTATGAATACAAGAACGGTATTGGTGCTATCCCTGTTACCATTGGTAATGTAGACCTTACCTGGGAGCGTACAATGAACTATAACATCGGAATAGATTTGAGTATGTTCGATCGTCGTCTTAATCTTGTTGTCGATGCATATATACGCAATACAACCGATCTTCTTCTCGACAAGGCAAAAGCGCCTTCAACCGGAGTCACAACAGCAAAGTCAAATCTTGGCGAGTTGCAGAACAAGGGTATCGAATTCCAGTTGGACGGTTATATATTCCGCAGCAATGATTTCTACTGGCGTCTGGCAACTACAGGTTATATGAACCGCAACAAGATAACCAAGATAAACAATGCTCTTGAGGAGATAAACAAGGAGAACCAGGAGAATGCCGACTTTTACCTCACGCCTCTGCCGCAGTATGCCGAGGGTGAGAGTGTTACGGCGCTCAAGCTGGTACGCTCGGCAGGTATCGACCCCGCAACGGGTAAAGAGATTTATATCAAGCGCAACGGTGAGCGTACATTTGTGTATGACCCGGCCGACAAAGTGCTTATAGGTGATACGGAACCAAGTTATAACGGTACATTCAGCACAAATCTCTATTGGAAGGGCTTTAGTGTATATGCACTGTTCAATTTCCGCTTGGGAGCGTGGGTGTACAATACAACCCGTGCTTCAAAGGTGGAGGGTGCCGACCCTAAATTCAATGCCGACCAGCGAGTGTTTGACGACCGATGGAAACAGCCCGGCGACCATGCTTTGTATAAAGACATTGCCGACACCTCGCGTCCCGAGCAGACAGACCGTTTTGCCGAGGAAGAGAATACTTTGACTCTTGGCTCGTTGAACTTCAGCTACGAATTCAGCGACAAGTTCTGCAACCGTCTCAAACTACGCAACCTGCGTCTGGGTGTGAACTTTACCGATATACTGCGCCTCTCTACTGTTAAAATAGAGCGTGGAACCGATTATCTGTACAGTCAGGGATTTGAGTTCTATCTAAATGTAACCCTCTAAAAATGAATATGATGAAGAAAATGAAATATATTATATTGAGCATGTTTGTGCTGTCGCTCTCAATGACTTCATGCGACGGTTTCCTTGATATAACCCCCGATGGGCAGGTTAAGCGCGACCCGCTTCTGTCGACAGCCGAGGGCATTGAAGATGCTATGTATGGTGTATATTCACAGATGCGCCAGCAGTCGCTCTATGGGCAGGAGATGTATTTTTCGACATTGGAAATACTGTCCCAAACAATGTGGTGTCGTGGCAGTACCGGCGTAACGGCGATGGGCAATTATGAATGGGAACACTCGTCGGTCAAAGCTATCTTCGAAGGGGTGTGGACAGCAATGTACAAGAATATATCGAATGTGAACAGCATACTCGATGCACCGCTTGTGGCAGAGGCTAAAGAGTTCCCCTATACGCTGTACCGTGGCGAGGCTTTGGGAATGCGTGCTTTCATGCATTTCGACCTTGTCAGGCTTTTTGCCAAGCAGTATACAGTGGATGCAGGTGCCGAGGGTATACCGTATGCAACCGAATTCTCTCTCAAGACACCGGAGTTCGAGAGTTTAGAAAAGAATTATGAACATATTCTCGCCGACCTGCACGAGGCTGAAGAGCTTCTTGCCGACGAAGATGCGTATGAAGGGGTAGGCAATTATATGCTCGACCGTCAGATACATTTCAATCTACGCGCAGTGCAGGCAACATTGGCTCGTGTATATCTTACCATGGGCAATAATGAAAAAGCTGCATATTACGCGCTTGCAGTCATTGATGACGGCAAGTTTACATTAAAAGAGAAAACCGAAGTCATTAACGACCTTGCTGGCGTGTTGTCAAAAAAGGAGACTCTGTTCGGGATATATGCTCCTGCATTCTATACAAGCGTCAATGCCAAATTGCAGCAGATGACATCGTATTACTCGCTCGACCTGCGCGATGATTTCATGGAACTGTACGAGAAAGATGCTTCAGGTTCCGATTACCGTACAATGGCCTATTTCTCCGAATCGGGAGCCGGTAGCGGAACAAAATACCGTCTTTCCAAGTTTACCGATATCTATGAACTCAATAACAATGCATCGGGCCGTCCGGCCGATCTCATACTCGGAATAAATCTCATACGTGTTCCGGAAATGTATTATATAGCTGCCGAGGCATTGCTTGATACCGATTATGGCAAAGCGTTGGAACTATACAATACAGTGCGCCGGCACCGAGGTCTGGAACCTCTTGCCGACAAGGAACTCACTATTGAAATGTTAGATGACGAGCGTTACAAAGAGATGATTGGCGAGGGACAGACATACTTCAACATGAAGCGCAGAAACCTTCCTATCGTCTCATACGATGGCAAGACCACTTATGACCCGGCAGCCGGGATATATCTGGTGCCGATACCCGATGTAGAAATAGAGAACAGAAATTAAGAAACCGAAAGCTGAAAAGTAAGGCTATGGAAATAAAAAGAAGAATAAAAATATTTGCCTTTATGGCGCTTGCACTTCCCGCAGTGTTGCTCTTTACAGCCTGTGATGATGAGGATTATATGAAATTCGACCTCTCGCAATCGGGCATATATTTTACAAAAGATACATTGAACTATTCGTTTGGTGTCACTCCGGTAGAGATAAAGAAATATACTTATAGAATTCCTGTGCAGGTAATGGGCGGTACAAGTGGCGAAAAGCGTGCGGTAGGCTATGTCGTAGACCCCGACTCCACTCTTGCCACCCAAGGGGTTCATTACGAAATTGGCGAGGCTGTTATCATGCCCGATTCAATAACCGGTTATATACCTGTTACCGTGTTCCGCGATAAGCTCGAAGGTACGCACACAACAGGGTATACGGCTGGTTCAGAATAAATATTTTTCACCGACACTCGATTCCCTTCATCAGGTACGTGTGTTCCGTTTCGACAACGCAATTTCGCAGCCCGAATGGTATAACAGACAGGGTGAGAAGGTGTGGCAGAAAAGTTATCTTGGCGTTTGGCATCCGCTTAAGTTTATAAAGATGGTTGAGTTTTTCCATGCAGTAAAGGATATACAGCCCGAAACATACAAGAAAATGGTAGAACTTTATGGCGAAAATCTTGAACACATTGAGTTGGGCGATCCATACCAGTACCGTACTATATTTATTAAGTATATATACGCTCCTATGTATGATTATTTTAACGACCCGGCCAATAGGGATTATATCCTTTCGGAATTCCCCGATTTTCCGTTCGATTTCCCCGATCCTTATTCAGTTAAATGATATGTAAATTCTCATTGCCTAAAAATAGAACAGATATGAAACTATATAAATGGCTCTTATTCATAGCCACGCTACCATTGCTCGCCTCTTGCTTCGAGGACGAGACAACCCATGCCGACAGACCTTTGTCGCACATTACAATAGAGCAGGGAATTGATACGCTTTATAATATATATAAGCTCGATACACTTGTCATTGCTCCGGTTATATCCCAAACAGGCAAGGAGAAACCATTGAGCTATACATGGGAGGTAAATCTTAAACCCTATTCTCACGAAGAGGTCTTCGAATATGTGGGCAAGGAACTTGGGAAGTTCAACTGCCGTCTTATCGTGGAGAACGAAGATGGAAAATCATTCTTTCCCTTTGTGCTGTATGTTAACTCTGAATATGAGTACGGCATTACCGTGTTGAGCTGTGACGAAGAGGGTAAATCCATGCTCTCGTTCATGCAGGAACCTATGACCGTGGACGCAGTTGCGCAGTTCACCTCGGGCGACTGTTTTGCCCGAAACAACCCTGATGTTGACTTTGCTGCAGGTGCAGTTGATATAGCCCAGAGTGGCGGACGCCTCATTGTTGCGTGTCAAGGTGGTGGTGAACGCAGCGATTATCCTACCATATATTACCTCAATGAAAAGACAATGGTAGTGGAGAATATGTTCACTGTGCCTGAATATAGCGATTTCAAGCCTACAAAACTTGGTGTGCCGATAGTTAGCCCCATAGCCTCTGTCTACCCCATAATATGCGAGAACGGCAAGGTTTACGATTTTTCAATAAATGAGGCGACTGTGTCAAAGCCCCGCAAGCTAAAATATACTTATGCACAGAACTGTATCGTAAATGTCAATGGCGGATATTACGATATCCTGCTCTTCGATAACGACAACAAGGGTATGAGTCTTATATACAACGGCTATGGTCCGTACTACTGCGGAGAACCGTATAACATGATGCTTGGTGATTCACTCTTTGCTACCAAGAACCATTTTGCCAATCGTGAACTCATTACAATGACAAAAATCAGCATGACGCAACAGCAGAAGAATGTTGCCGGGCATCAGGAGTTTCTTGCAATGTCGAAATTGGCCGGAACTCCGGGAGTGTCGACACGCAGTGAGGTTCTTTATACCGATTTCTGGCGTTACGACTATGTCAATCAGGAAACCGTATTCTTTACATCCAACACGCAGTTGACAACCCTGATGAACAACCCTATTAAGAGTTCAACACCGTGTATCGCAAATAAAACCTATTACACACTCCTTTTTGCCGATGGCAACAAAGTGCGTCGTTGGAACTACACATCCTCTATTGCCGACTTGCCACAGGCGCCGGTTCTGCTCACCGTAGGCAGCCCGGAGGCTGTAATTACAGCCTTTGAGATAAGTGAGAATCACAAAATAACCTATGTGGCCTTTTACGAGCCGTCGAAGAAGGGCCTTAATGGCAGTGTATGGCTTTTTGATACCGATACAGGTGAGGTGCTCGAAAAGCACAACGATTTTTGTTATCGTCCTGTGAAGATGTTCTACAAGACAAGATGAAATTATAAAATAGTTCAGCGGGAGAGCCGATTGGCTCTCCCGCTGAACTATTTTATCTCCAATTATACATTTTTAAGGAACATTTCTTCTTTTTTCTACATTTATTCTCTACATTCACTGCTGTAAATGTTAAACTCTTAAACTTTACGACTATGATTATCGGTGTTCCAAAAGAGATCAAGAACAATGAGAACCGTGTCGGCATGACACCCTCTGGAGTTCAGGAGATGACCAAGCATGGTCACGTTGTATATGTGCAGGCTACTGCAGGTGTAAACAGCGGGTTCGGGGTTACGTGGACAAAAAGTAGGATGATTTCATTCTAAAAATCTCTTATTGGACAA
>JAUNQV010000193.1 GCA_030535995.1 Bacteroidales bacterium | reverse complement strand
AGCAGCAGAGAGATAAAGAGCACGACTACAAGTTCGTTTATCATCTTGTTGCTTGAGAAGAATGCACCCGAAAAACCTGCCTCCCAATCATCGCTGTTGCCACGCATAGCCTCTTTTATGTTGTTTGTAATCTCTTTGGCTTTTTCTGTCTCGGCAAAGGTGTATGGAATGTATTCGCCTGCTGTTCCTGCGGTAATGGTCTTTAAGTCTTCACCAAGTGATTGCTTCACAAATGCTCTCAGTGGCACTTGATGTCTGTTCTGTGTTCCATCGGTTGCTCTAATAGTTACGAACGTGCGGTTGAGGATGCCGTTCAATGTCTGCTCGCCACCGGCAATGGTTATGGGCAGGTAGTCCTGATATGAGCGTAGCGTTGCAATCTTGTTGTCGCGCAGTGCGTTCTTCAGCAAGGTGGTTATTTCGTTGTATGTTACGCCGTACATAAGAAGGCGTTCGCGGTCAATAGTAAGGTTTATCTGCTGTCCTGTGGCTGGGGCTGTTGCTTTTTCTCCTGCAATATCGTTTATCTTGCTTTCCATTTGACGAAGGAGGGTAATGTTGTTCTGTTTCTCTTTGTCTTTGTTGTATAGTTCTACAACGAGTTCAGGCTCATTGGTGTCGAAGATACGCTCGAACACATTTTCCGGTTCGTGGAAACTTACTGTTGCATGAGGGTATTTCTCAGAAAGTTCTTTTTTCAATGCTTGTTGCAACTGCTCTAAATATAGTTCGGCCTCGGTTGTGGAAACAAGGCTCTTCTCCAATAGATATTGCTGTATGCCTATGTGGGTGCTGCTCTCTTCGGCGTATGCGGTGCAGAATGCTTTCAGTTCTTCCATACGCTGGCGATTGTCATCGAGGTGTATATTCTCGTTCCAATCGATATATACCGACAGTTCTGTTTGGCTCGTTTGTGGCATACGTTCTTTGGGTAGGATGTTGAACATAAGCACACACAAAGGAATTGAAAGCAGTGTGAACAGCACAGTGAGTGCTTTATGTGAAAATACCCATTCAACGCCTTTGTCGTAGAAACGCTGCAAAGGAGTGTTCAGGTTTATGCTATTTACCTTATTAAATTTTACGGTTAGTTTGTCTGTTTTTATGCGTTTCTTTATCCATGCAGGTAACTTTGCACTGAACACAATTTTATAAAGTACGGGAAGCAGGATTATTCCAGTGATGTATGATGCGATAAGTCCTACGGTTACCGAGAATGCCTCGTCATAGAATATCGCACCGGCTATTCCACTGATGAATACCAATGGGAAGAATACGGCTATGGTTGTCAGTGAGGATGAGAGCATTGGAGTTATAACTTCACTTGTACCGCGGGCGCAAGCTTCATCGACGCTATTACCCATGTCTCGATATTGGGTGATATTCTCAGTTACTATTATGGCGTTGTCTATCATCATACCCTCTGCAAGGATGAGTCCTGAAAGGGAAATAATATTGAGCGACATTCCGAAGAGATAGAAGAATATGAAGCTGATGACTATTGCCACCACCATACATACACCGATTACTACCGGTGAACGTACTCCACCCATGAACAGAACAGCAACGATAAGTATGAACAAGAAACCGAGTGTCAGGTTCTGTTGCAGATTGGTAAGGGTGTAATCGAGCAGTTCCGTCTGGTTACGGCTTACATCGAAATTTATATCGGGGTTGGCATATTTAAG
>JAUNQV010000192.1 GCA_030535995.1 Bacteroidales bacterium | reverse complement strand
AAAGGCTCGGGTAAGTGAGCGCAACAAAAATATTTTGCATTGCAATCATAAAAAAACACACCTTTTTGCTACTGAACCACTTTTTTTACGTTGAGCCAAACAATGGCTATCGAAAGATATTACAAAAAAAAAGAGGACTTCGAAGTCCTCTTTGAGTAGCGGGGGAAGGGATCGAACCTCCGGCCTTTGGGTTATGAGCCCAACGAGCTACCACTGCTCCACCCCGCGATGCGGTTTTAAAACTGATGCAAAAGTAATGCTATTTTTCTATTCTGCAAAATATTTTGCAAACTTTTTCGGCGCGAACGACAATTTTAACATTTGCAAAGTTGCACAAATGTGCAATTCTGTGTAATTTTGCAACAAATTAATTATCTATGGCCTCCACAGCAACAACAAGGGATTTGATAATAAAGGTTGCACGTAAACTATTCTCACAACAAGGAATAGGCAACATCACTATGGCCGATATTGCTGAAGCAGCAAACAAGAGCCGTCGTACCGTGTATACATACTTCCAGAGCAAGGAAGAGCTTCTGGAAGCATCGATTGAGATGGAGGTTAAAAAGATTTCGGCAGCATGTACAAGGGTAATAATGTCGAACCTGCCGCCTGACAAGAAAATCATAAAGCTCATTTTTGTACGCCTGCAATCGACACGCAGTATCGTGCGTCGCAACAGTTGCCTGCACTCCGACTACACGCTGATTGTCGAGCACATACGCAAGAGTTTCGACGCCAAAGAGATTGCCCTGTTCCGACACATAATAACAGAAGGCAAGCAGATGGGATTATTCAACACAGAGAGCCCCGACCTTGCAGCACGTTTCCTGCATTTTTGCCTAAAAGGCATTGAGATGCCGTTTATTAACGGGATAATGAGCCGCAACAACGACGACAAGTTCGTACACGCATTTACCGAGAAGGTAGTGTTGAGTGCACTTGGACACACAGCTACAACAAACAAGCAGTAACGATGACCGTACTATACGAAGACAACCACATTATAATAATAAACAAGGCTGCCGGCGAAATTGTACAGGGCGACAAGACCGGAGACAAGTCGCTGTGCGACACCATGAAGCAGTACATTAAGGAGAAGTACGCGAAGCCCGGCAATGTTTTCATTGGACTACCCCACCGTCTCGACCGCCCTGTAAGCGGTGTTGTTGTATTTGCAAAGACAAGCAAGGCTCTCGAAAGGCTTAACAACATGTTCCGCGATGGGAATGTAAAAAAGATATATTGGGCTATTACCAAAGGGAGGCCTCTTGAGAGCGAAGGCGAGATAAACAGCTGGATACTCCGCAACGAAAAGATGAACAAGAGTTTCTCGTACCCCAAAGAGGTAAAAGGAGCAAAACAGGCACTGCTTTACTACCGCCACATAGCAGCATCGGACAATTATAACCTTATAGAGGTTGAACTGAAGACCGGCCGACACCACCAGATACGTTGCCAGCTATCGTCAATAGGTTGCCCCATAAAAGGAGACCTGAAATATGGAGCAAAGCGTTCCAACCCCGATGGGAGTATCTCACTGCATGCACGATACATAGAATTCATTCACCCGGTATCAAAAGAGCCCATAAAGGTTACAGCCCCACTGCCGGCCGACAAACTGTGGCAGAGTTTCGCTCTTCACTCTTTACCCTTCAAGTAGTAAAGAACATTGCTGTTGCCTTTGCG
>JAUNQV010000110.1:594-6519 GCA_030535995.1 Bacteroidales bacterium | reverse complement strand
TTAAGCTGTGAAATTCAACGGTGCCGGTTTCTCTTTTAAAATTACTGTTGCTATAATCGAAACTTTTCAGTTTTCAGTTTTCACCTTTCCGTTTTGATAATGCCGCCTTTTCGCAACCCAAGCGGTGCTACTTTTGCGGCACTGCGCTTGACCTGTTGCTGTCGGCATTATCGAAGGTTCGTGTGTTTACTTTATAAATGTTTTTTTCCCATTAATGATATATATTCCCTTTGTAGGTACATCTATTTTTCTTCCTGTAAGGTCGTAGATACCTTTCACATTTCCGTTTTGATAATGCCGCCTTTTCGCAACCCAAGCGGTGCCACTTTTGCGGCACTGCGCTTGACCTGTTGCTGCCGGCATTATCGAAACTTATAGATTTTATATTATTGTGGCAGTTTTCTATAAAGTTATTTTACAAGTATTTTTTTCCCGTTAATAATATATATTCCCTTTGTAGGGTTCTCTATCTTTCGGCCTTGTAAGTCATACATAGTTTTCACATTCCCGTTTTCACCTTTGAGTTCGCTAATGCCTGTCTCAACTTCTACCGAGGATTTTTCCAGTGTCCATACGCTTGCACCCCAGGTGTAAGGTTTTGTGAGCAGGTAGCCCCAGGCATCAGGGTTTGTGTACCAACCATGTTCGCCGTCGCCTGCTATAATTGCAATACCCTTGCTGCCGGTGTCGGTGGTTGTCTCCTTCAGTGTCCAGGCATAGTCGCGGCCTACATAGAGGGTCTGGTCAACAGCGTCGCTGCTTATATATGCGGGCTGTCCGTTAGCCTTGTTGTAGATATTTACTGTGCCGTCACTGTTCTTTGTAAAACTCCACAGGTAGTTGTCGGTGTTACTCTTTGTCTTTGGCTCAATGCGGCTGTTGCTACTGTTCATGGCTGCATAGTAGTTTGTAAAGTATGCATTGCGTATGTAATAGTATGCACCGGTGTCAATTGCGTCGGCCAGCGATGCGCGTGGCATCATCATAAACTGATGGTAGAGTGCAACGTATGCATTGTACTGCTGCTCGGTAACACCTCCTTCTGCAACAGCTGTTCCGGCAGGGGTTGTAACATTGTTCTGAAGGTACTCAAGAGCCTCTTTTGTGGGCTCTCCAACCTTGCCGGGCTTCGCATTCAGTGCTATAAGCCCGCACTTCTTTACAAGGCCTGCAAGCTGGGCTGTAAAGTCTGTGACTTCGACAAATTTCCATGTGCCGTTGTAGCAGAGTGCAGCCTCGTCCTTTGCATAGACATTGCCCGAAGGTTCTGCACTCAAGCGCTTTACGCTGCCGGTCATTGCAGTGTTGTAACCGTTGACTGCTGATATGGTAACTGTACCGGGAACGAATGTAACATCGCGTGATGCTATGGTTGCCTTGTCTATCCTCACCGGTGTCCCTGCATCGCTCATCTTTACAGCAGTGTTGTAACTGCCCATTGTAATCTGCTTGCCGTTATACAGGTTCTTCATTATATAGCCGCCCTCAACAGCTTCAAACTGCCACAGTTCCTCGGGTTCGGTCTGTGGGGTGTAGTGGAAGCGTACGCCACCATCTTTGACATACATTGTTGAGCCGGCATACTGGCGCTTGTAGTATGTCGACGCTGAAACAATCTGGTAGGCCTTGCCTGCTTCGGGTTGTTTGATAGGTGCATTCTTGTAGGCTTCAATGGCTGCTGTCAGTTCGGTAACATCATCACCTTCAGTAGTATTGAGGGCTGTTATCAATTTGTCGCGGTATTCGGCCTCGGGGTAACCTACGCCGTTTGTGCTGTTTTCAATGATTTCTTCGGCCTCCATTATTGCCTTTTCTGCAGCTGTATACTCCTTGGGCTCTATATAGTGCTTTGCGTATGTATATCCAAGAAGGTCAAGTATCTCGTCGTGGCTCTGCAGGCGTTTGTAGAAACCTGTCCAGTTCTTCTTACTGCTTGGTAGCCAGCCTGTCTCGGCAACTGCAATCATACGTGGCAACAATTGGTACTCAAGTTCAATGTTGTCGTTGAGTGTCTCGGCCCAGAGGTTGCACTGTACACCCAGGCAATACTCCTCGCGTCCGGCAAGCGAGGCTACGGGGTTCAGCGAGTATGCCTCCTCCAGTGTATTGGTATTTGTTTCGCTCCAGCCGCCATAATATGGTTCGTCTATGATTGTCTTGTCGGGGCCCACCTGCATAAAGTCGATATATACATGTGAGTGTGGGGTAGCGATGCTCTTGAAGCCTTTGTCGGCTGCTTCGGCAGTCTTGCCAAGGCTGTTCCATGCCATGATAACCGGCTTTACTGCGTTGTCGTTGGTCCAGTGCGCAAGCAACTCGTCCCATACCACAATATCTTTTCCGTGTTTCTCCTTTAGATATGTGCCCAGTTCTTCAACCAACCACGACTGGAGCTCATGAACGCCGTCAAGTCCCTCCTCCTGCACACGGCGCAAACAATCCTCGTTTGTCTGCCACTGGTCGGTGGGGCACTCGTCGCCGCCTATGTGAATATAGGGGTAGGGGAATATTGCTGCTACGTTGTCGAGTACGCATTTGAGAAAGTCGATGGTTTCGTCTTTACCTATGTTTAGGACATCTTTTGATATACCTCCATCGATGCGCACAGAGTACTCCTTTGTGGGGTCGCAACTCAATTCGGGATACGATGTCACAGCTGCAACCATGTGGCCGGGAAGGTCGATTTCGGGCATTATCTCTATGTTGCGCTCTGCTGCGTATGCCACAATCTCACGAAGGTCGTCCTGTGTGAAATACATTCCGCGGCCATACTCTGTGTCGTCGAAGAACTTGCTGCCGTCACCGGGGCTTGTGAATGAACCTGAACGTACTGCGCCAATCTCGGTGAGCAGAGGATACTCGGGTATCTCAATGCGCCAGCCCTGGTCGTCGGTGAGGTGCCAGTGCAGACGGTTCATCTTGTAGAGTGCCATGATGTCGAGAACCTTCTTTACTTCCTCCTTGTCGAAGAAGTGGCGTGCGACATCCATCATGAAACCACGGTGCCCGAATTGTGGCCGGTCGGCAATGGTTACGAAAGGTATTTCCCATTTTGCCTCTCTGTTGAGTTCTTCGCCGAAGAGGTCGCGTGGAAGCAACTGTTTCAGTGTCTGTATTGCATAGAAGAAGCCGGCTTTAGTGGCTGCCTTTATTGTGATGCCGTTTGCGGTTACGTTGAGCGTGTAGCCTTCGGCAGGGAGTGTCTCGTCAATTGCAAGCCATATTTCTCCGTTTACGGCCTCTGTTCCGCTCTCCTTTATGGTGAGTGTTGTGCCCGATGTCTTTGCAAGCATTCCGGCAAACTCATTAACATACTTTGCAGCCTCTTCGCTCGGGTATGTGATAGCCTTTAGTGACGATACTGCAAGGCTGCCATCTCCGGCTGTCAGCTCGGCAGGGTAGGGTATAATCGATATTTTGCCAAGGGCCTCGAAGGTGCTTGCTTCGATAAATGCAACAGGGTTGTTTGGGTCGTTATTGCTGTTCCATAGTCCTACACCGCGATTGTCGTTAGGGCCACCCCATAGGTTCATTGATATACTTGTGTTGCTTGTAGGCTGTATCTCATAACCGTCTGAATAACCGCTGTATCCGGTGGGGCTTATTTTGAATGTCTTTACACCGGAAGTTACATCACTTGCGGCAAAAACTTTTTGGTTCAGCGCCGCTGAATTCACATAAAGCGTGTATCCTTTTTTGTTTGTGAAAGTGTATCCGCCCGTTTCGTCGCCTGTTATTTTCCACAGCTGGTCGTCGCTTCCCGTAGCTGCTGCAACGGCAATCTCACTTCCGCTTGTAGGGGCTGTGAAGGCTTTGCCACCGTTCATGAACTGAATGAGATACCATTTGGTGTTCTCATCGGTGCTTATTTCGGGGAAACCCTGCGAAAAAGCGCATGCACTGCTTAACAGAATAATCAGAAATGTGTAAATGTTTCTTCTCATAATATAATAATGTATAATGTTGTTATTCTGTTGCTAATATACTGTTTTTTTGTTTTAATACACTGTTTTTTGACTTTTTGTTGAATTTTTGTAAAAAGAGTAAGCCCGATTTCCTTTCCTGACGACTTTTTTGTAAATTCGCGTATCAATTCTATAAGATGAAATATATAAAATATCTGTTGCTTTTTGCTCTTTTGCCGTTGTTGGCTTGTTGTAGTAGTGATGAAGAGGTTGTTGTCGATGACATGCCTCCGCTTAAGTATTCTTTCGAGCAACCCGAAAAACCGAACAGAATTGTATATTTCAATGCCAGGCGTGAATTCAACGACCTGAACGATACGCACCTTGCTGCAGCTGAACGTATCGGTATCCGTCCGCTCTCCTCACGAAAAGGTATTCCATCGGCTTCGAAGAAACTCTATCTGATAGGTGGGGCAATGCGGTTCAGCGAACCTTATGTGGTTGATAATCTTGTACATTCATCGCCGTTTCTGGTAAAGGAGGCTGCGGAACTGCTTCATGATATCGGGCTCAACTTCCAGGATTCCCTTAAGAGCAAGCATCTGCCGGCATACAGTGTTATTGTAACTTCTGTGTTAAGAACAGATGCCGATGTAAAGAGCCTTTCGCGCCGCAATATAAATGCATCGAGCCGTTCGGTACATTGTTACGGCACAACGGTAGATATAACATACCGCAGGTTCGAGAAGCATGACGATGAGGCTCCCGATGCCGGTGAGGTGCAGCTGAAAGGTGTGCTGGCCGAGGTGTTGCGCGATTTAAGGCGCGCAGGGCGTTGTTATGTGAAATATGAGGTCAAGCAGGCCTGTTTCCACATTACTGCGCGATAATTCTTTAAACTCTCCTCTCCTTCAATCAACGGCTCCTTAGCTCCCAAAAGGCAACGGATGCGGCAGCCGCGACATTAAGCGAGTCTACATTATGCGACATGGGTATGCGCACTACATGGCTGGCTGCTTCAATGGTTTCGTGTGGCAGCCCATCGCCTTCGGTTCCCATTATTATGGCAAGCTTGGGAATACTCTTCAATTTTGGAGAGTCTATTGGAATGGAGTTGTCGGTGAGTGCCATGGCTGCGGTTTCGAAACCTATGCTGTGCAGCTGTTCAATTCCGCCATCGAGCCAGCCCCAAGGAACAAGGAATACGCTGCCCATGGAAACGCGTACGGCACGGCGGTTGAGCGGGTCGCATGAGTTTCGTGTGAGCAGTACGGCATCGATACCAAGTGCCGCCGCAGAGCGGAAGATGGCTCCTATGTTGGTTGTGTCAACAACTCCCTCAATTACTACTATGCGGTTGGCTTTACCGCATAGCTCCTCTACAGGCTTTTCTATGGGCCTTTTCATAGCGCAAAGCACTCCTCGGGTGAGAGTGTAACCGGTGAGTTGCGAAAGGGTGCCGCGCTCACCTGTGTACACGGGAAGCTGTGGGTAACGGGCTATTATGCCGGCGGCATCGCCGGTGAGGTGGCGCCTCTCGCACAGCAGTGCAACGGGTGTGTGCCCCATTGACAGTGCAACATTTATAACTTTGGGGCTTTCGGCTATGAATATCCCCTTTTCGGGTTCGTATTCGTGCCTTATCTGCGCTTCGGTGAGTGAACTGAATATCTCTACTCCGGGGTGGTCGAGTCTCTCTATCTCAATTATCGGCATGTGGCTTGTCTATTGTTTTCTTTGTCGCAAAGAAACAGCAAACGAGCGAGATATACAAAGATTGATTTGATACAAAAATTCGCAAGTGAAAATATACTACAGCCTGGTTGGCTTGCTGACCTACCGGTTATACGGCAGGCGCACATGCGGGCTATACAGCCTTATTGCCTACAAACTTGACAAACTGCTAAATTGTTTGTCTATTCTATGTCAGTTCCACCATTTATAAACCACGAATTGAAACTTTTGGTTTGTGTTCTTTTGAACATAGCAAGGTATGTTTTCAGCCGCTCCAAATGAATTG
>JAUNQV010000110.1:0-580 GCA_030535995.1 Bacteroidales bacterium | reverse complement strand
CAGGAACATGGCAAGTTTTTCCTCCGAAGTCGTGATAATTGAATGATTCACGATAAAATAACAATGCTTTTTTATGTTTGTCGGTAAAGCAGGCCCTCAATTTCAAATTAAATAAGTACTTTTGTATTTTGATGTGATATATACCGCTTTCAAAACAAGAAAGATAATGGATCGCCTGACAAAAGAACAACGATATAAGAATATGTCGGCAAACAAAGGGAAGGGTACCAGACTTGAACTTTTGTTTGGCAAATTGTTGTGGAATGCCGGTGTCAGATATCGAAAGAATGATAAAACGGTCTTTGGAAAACCGGACTTTGTTATTCGAAAAATGAAAATTGCCATATTTTGTGATGGTGAGTTTTGGCATGGCAGAAATTGGGATGAACGTAAAAACGACCATAAAAGTAATTGTGATTTTTGGCATTCCAAGATTGTGCGAAACATAAGGAGAGACAAGGAAGTAAATGAACAATTAAAAGCACAAGGTTGGACAGTCTTTCGGTTTTGGGAAACGGAAATAACCAAAGAATCCGATAAATGCTTAAATAGAATTTTGAACTATATGAACGCTAAAACA
>JAUNQV010000109.1:1905-6658 GCA_030535995.1 Bacteroidales bacterium | reverse complement strand
CTTATATTGTGCCGAGCTCAACGCCGACGGCTACGCGCTCTATAATGGCGTCGTCCTTATCTTTATCCGGCTTGTAGTCCACTTTTAGATTCACACCGAAGAATCGACCGAATGTTTGCCAAAAACCGGCTCTGAATGAGCCTAAAAAGGCTTTAATGATGTCGTAGCCCGATTGATTGGTTTCGCGCTTGATGAGCTTGCAGAGCATTCGTGCTTGTGATTTTGTGAATGATTTCAACACGGGTTTGTATTGCTTGAATATGGCATCCTCCATGCGCTTTAGATATCTGTCTCGCTCCTCTTTTGTGGGGAATGTTTCGATGTATTCGTATGTTTCGAGGAGTGTTTCGCAGATGAGTTTGGCATAGGGGAGTGTTTTTTTTACATCGCGCACAGTGCGCCAGTAGAATTCCTCCTGCTTTTTGTTTTTGAATTTTAGTTCGGGATATACCACTACTTCGTTGAGAACTATCATCTTCACCTCTTCGCCATCTATCTCGGTATAGTAATATCCTTTGGCATAGTCTATGCGGCCATCACCGGGGGTGGGGATGTGAAGCAGAGCCGGCTCTTCGGCATGAATGCCAAGAGCGCATATAAGAGATATGAAGATGAAGAGTACTTTCGTCACTGATTGTTGGCCGTGTGGGGGTAATCGATAGTATAGTGTAGTCCGCGTGATTCTTTGCGTTCTTTGGCTTGGCGCATGATGAGGTAGCCAACGTTGATGATGTTGCGAAGCTCGCAAATTTCGCGTGAGGCTTTCGAACGCTTGAAGAGTTGTTCGGTTTCTTCGTAAAGGAGGTCGAGTCGGTTCCAAGCGCGGTCGAGTCGGAGGTTGCTACGAACAATGCCCACATAAGAGCTCATTATCTGCCCCACTTCTTTGATGCTCTGTGTGATGAGCACCATTTCTTCGGGGAGTGTGGTGCCTTCGTCGTTCCAGTCGGGTACATCGTGGCGGAAGTCGTAATGATTTATAGCGGCCTGAGCATGTCGAGCAGCGGCTTCAGCGTAGACCACGGCTTCAATCAACGAGTTTGATGCCAAGCGGTTGCCCCCGTGAAGGCCTGTGCAAGAGCATTCGCCAACGGCGTAGAGTCGTGAGATTGATGACTGTCCGTTGAGGTCCACTTTGATGCCTCCACAAAGATAGTGAGCAGCAGGAGCTACAGGGATATAGTCCTTGGTGATGTCAATGCCTAAAGAGAGACATTTGGCATATATATTCGGGAAGTGATGTCGAGTCTCTTCAGGGTCTTTATGGGTCACGTCGAGATACACATGGTCATCACCATGAAGTTTCATTTCTGAGTCGATGGCGCGTGCCACAATGTCGCGTGGTGCCAATGATAGGCGCTCGTCGTACTTGTGCATAAATTCTTCGCCACGGAGGTTGCGAAGCACAGCGCCATATCCGCGCATGGCTTCTGTGATTAGGAATGAAGGACGGTCGCCGGGATGGTATAGGGCAGTTGGGTGAAACTGGATAAATTCCATATCTTGTACTGTCCCTTTTGCGCGATACACCATTGCTATACCATCGCCTGTTGCTACGAGAGGATTGGTAGTTGTGGTGTACACAGCACCTGCTCCACCGGTGGCCATTGTGGTGATGCGTGCGAGGAATTTGTCCACGCCGCCGGTAGTCGGGTTAAGTACATAAGCGCCATAGCATGTGATGCCCGGGGTGCGACGAGTCACTATTTTGCCCAAATGGTGTTGGGTGATAATCTCGATGGCAAAATGATTTTCGAAGATATCGATATAGGGGTTTTCGCGCAACTTGCGAATAAGGCTTTCTTGGATTTCAAACCCGGTGTTGTCGGCATGGTGGAGGATGCGAAATTCCGAGTGTCCCCCTTCGCGGTGCAGGTCAAACTCACCATTTTCTTGTCGGTCAAAATCGACACCCCATTCGAGAAGCTGGGCTATTTCTGTCGGCGCATTTTTAACCACCAATTCCACGGCTTTAGGATCACTGAGCCAGTCACCTGCCACCATAGTGTCGTGGATATGTTTGTCGAAATCATCAACTTCGAGATTAGTAACCGAAGCAATCCCCCCTTGAGCTAAAGCTGTATTGGCTTCGTCCAATGTGGTTTTGCACACCAAAGCTACTTTTGAGCCCTCACCGGCCACTTTCAGCGCAAAGCTCATGCCGGCAATTCCTGAGCCTATCACGAGATAATCATATTCGTAAGTCATCGCACATGAATTTATATTCACGCAAATGTAGTCATTATTTCCTCTCACCCCAAAAAAATAAGAATCTATTATCTGAGTATCTTTGGCTGATTTTAGAGAGTGGATTTTGATGTGTGTGTTTTTTTGAGTAGCTTTGTGTGGTAAAGATGTATTGGTGTGGAGCTAATACACCGGATAAAATGAAAAATCAATCGTTAACACAATAATAAAACTATGTCATTTATTAAGGATTTTAAGGCATTTGCCATGAAGGGTAATATCATCGATATGGCTGTCGGTGTGATTGTTGGTGGAGCTTTCGGTAAGATTGTCAGCTCGTTGGTCAATGATATTATAATGCCTGTGATGTCAATTCTCACTGGCGGTGATGGATTGAAAAACTTTAAGTACGTAATTGTGGAGGCTCGTGAGGCTACTGCTGAGGGAGCTAGCGCTGTTGCTGAAGTTGCTGTCAATTACGGGGTGTTCATTCAGAATATCGTTGATTTTCTTATTATCGCCATGAGTATCTTTGTGGCATTGAAGGTGATTATGAAATTCAAGAAGAAAGAGGAGGAAAAGCCGGCTCCTGCTCCCGCTCCATCTAAGGAAGAGGTGCTTTTGACTGAAATCCGCGATTTGCTCAAACAGCAGGCTGAAAAGAAGTAATTATCATTAAGGGGGAATAAATAGATGAGCCGTGTCACAAATGCTGTGATGCGGCTCATTTTATCTGTTTTAGGGTGGGCTCTTACTTTCTGCCAAAGTCGGCAGGGATTTCTCCCCAATTATCGGTGTCCCATTTATAAATAGGGTTTTTTGGGGTGTGGGTTGCAAGCCAAGCTTCGGCGCGGGTGATGAGTTGGCGTATCTTTTCGTTTTTGGCTGTGGGGGTGATGGTGGTTTTTGCCTTTTTGTTTCGAACCCAAGTTTGTGCAGTGAGGCTATCTGAATAGATAGCTATGTCGGGACGATTGATTTTGTCGAGCCATGCAAGAGCATGGACTATGGCAAGAAATTCGCCGATATTGTTTGTCCCATCGGCCAGTGGTCCTACATGGAATAGGCGTGTGCCGGTGGTGATGTCAACTCCTTGATACTCCACAGGCCCGGGGTTGTGACTACAAGCTGCATCTACAGCTATTGAGCCTGGACGAATGCCGGGTTTTCGAGCGGCTATTCCACGATAAAGAGCCATGTAGTCTTCGGGATTGCCGCGATAGGCTTCAATGGCCTGGGTTTTTGATGAGAAGCCTTTGTATCGAGCCCCGGGGAAGTTTTCTGTCTGGAGTTTGCATTCTTCCCAAGAGTCAAACACCCCAGTGCTGTGTCCGGCCCATACTACATAATATTTCTTATTTTGCTGCATTTTGCTTTTGCGTTTAGGATAAGGTTAGGTAAATGCCTATATCGATGCAACGACGTCCTACAAGGGCTGCTATATCGGCATTTGTGGGCTTGCCGAGGAATGTCAGAGCTGCCGATTGCAATCCGGGGACCATACGCAGAGCAGAATTGAATCCGTCGGCATTGTCGGTGATGGAGTGAAGCATAGTGGCGAATGTGTTGCTCAAAGCCATAGCGGCTGTTCGAGCCACGGCATTGCCTGCATTGATATAGCATGCCCTCGATGGCTCGGTGAGCGATATGTCGAGTGGTGATGCCAGAGCAAGGTCGATGGTGGGGATGCTGGGGAAGGCTTTGCCGCAATCTTTCGATAGGTCAAAGATTATCACTCCTCGCTTCATTAAGCCCACAGTGTTGCTGTCGATTACCGGAGTCGGATCGATGCCGGTGTATATCACAACGTCGGCAGTGCGAAGAGCATTTTCAAATACTCGTGGGTGTAAGGCCGATGTTACTGTTCGGTTATCAAGCTCGCGCTCGGTTTGGCGTAGTCGATACACGTCGTTGTCAAACACTCGGACCAACGCTCCTGCGCCGGCAGCCGATTTTGCAGCTGCACAAGCGGCAATCCCTGAGCCGATAACAGTGACTTCGCAAGGGGTGATTCCGGTGACACCACCCAGCAAGATGCCTTTGCCGTGAACAGAGTCGGCCAATAGTGATGCTGCACGAGCCATTGCTGCCCTGCCATCAATTTCTGCTAATATGTCGGCGAATGGTAGGTTGCCTTTGTTGTCGGAGATTAGGTCGATGGCTATGGTGATGATGTGGCGTGAAAGCAGTGCTTCTATAGATTCGCGTGTGATGCGATTGAGCGACAATAAGGTCAACAGCATTGCGCCTCGGCGCATACGTTTGATGTCGTCGGGGGATAGGGGCGCCAGATGTATCACAATGTCGCATGCCAGAGCCTCATTTCGCTGGCATATATTCACGCCGGATGCGGTGTATCTATTGTCGGGATAGTGGATTGTAGAGGCAGCATCACGCTCCATATAGAGGTCAAATCCCTGCTCCACAAGCATCTCTGCACCTTCAGGCGTCAGTGGGAATCGTCGCTCAGCAGCATCGTTGCATCGCGGTAGTCCTATGGAAAGGCTGCGTCGAGCCGATGCTATGGCGGCAGTCTGTTCAAGAGGTGTGGGGGTGGTAGAGTCGA
>JAUNQV010000109.1:0-1895 GCA_030535995.1 Bacteroidales bacterium | reverse complement strand
CTCGTTGACCGTAGATTCAACATCATGCTTAAAAACAACATATAGACCATGATGTTGAATCTACGGGCAAACTCGTTGACCGATTCTGTGAGTTGCTCTAGGTTGTCGAGCCTGTCGGCCGAAAATGTTTCTTTGGCTTTTGTGTAGTGAGGTAAGCGAGCATTGAGCGCTTCGGTGATGTAGTCGGAGAGCTCCTGGTCGGTTTTAGAAGCAATCAGTGGTCGGCGACGGCGACCAAGTTTTAGGCGCTCGAGTAATCGCCAGTGTGATGCGTCAAGAAAAACAGTGGTCCCTGCCTGATTCATTACATCAATATTGTCGAAAAAGCATGGTGTGCCTCCGCCGCAAGCTATGATGACGTTCTCAAATTGGCTCACCTCCAACAACATTCGTCGTTCGATATTGCGAAATTCCTGTTCGCCTTTTGTGGCAAATATATCGCGTATGTTGGCATGAAACCGACATTCGATGTATGTGTCCAAGTCGATAAAGTCGAGCCCGGAGGCATCGCTAAGAGCGCGACCAAGAGTTGACTTGCCACTACCCATAAATCCGATGAGAAAAATTGGTTTCATACAGATGCAAATTTAAGTATAAATCCCAAAGAATGCAAACGGCACTGAAAACAACGAGCCGCTTCCCTCAAGGGAAACGGCTCGCATTATTTATTGGATTTTTATTTCCTTCGAAAAACGCGGAGGATTAGAGCTGAGGACCAGCAGCTACGAGAGCTTTACCAGCTTCGTTGCCGGTGAACTTAGCGAAGTTCTTGATGAAACGAGCAGCGAGGTCTTTAGCTTTTTCTTCCCACTGTGCAGCTTCAGCGTAAGTGTCACGAGGATCGAGGATGTTGGTATCAACACCAGGAAGTTCGGTGGGCACTACGAAGTCGAAGTAAGGAATAGTTTTTGTTTCAGCTTTGTCGATTGAACCGTCGAGGATAGCGTCGATGA
Source organism: Bacteroidales bacterium (assembly GCA_030535995.1). Classification (GTDB taxonomy): domain Bacteria; phylum Bacteroidota; class Bacteroidia; order Bacteroidales; family Bacteroidaceae; genus HGM04593. The sequence goes on along the minus strand of JAUNQV010000109.1, from coordinate 942 downwards.
TACCGCGAGTATCTTTGATAGAGATACGTTTGCCGGTACCGTTCCAGCCAGTGTTAACCAAGTAAGCAGTAGCACCGTTAGCCTGCATCTTCTTAACCAATTCTTCGCCGTATTTAGTGGGGTGCAAGCTCAAGAATGCAGCACCGAAGCAAGCAGAGAATGTGGGAGTGGGCTCTGTGATACCGCGCTCTGTACCTGCCAACTTAGCGGTGAAGCCAGAGAGGAAGTAGTACTGGGTCTGAGCGGGATTCAAGATTGACACGGGAGGAAGTACACCGAAGGCATCAGCAGAGAGGAAGATAACCTTCTTTGCGGGACCTGCCTTTGATACGGGCTTCACGATATTGTCAATGTGGTAGATAGGATATGATACACGAGTGTTCTCGGTAACGCTCTTGTCTGCGAAGTCGATCTTGCCGTCAGCAGCTACGGTTACGTTCTCGAGGAGAGCGTCGCGCTTGATAGCGTTGAAGATATCGGGCTCAGACTCCTTGTCGAGGTTGATAACCTTTGCGTAGCAGCCACCCTCGAAGTTGAATACGCCTTCGTCGTCCCAGCCGTGCTCGTCGTCACCGATGAGGAGACGCTTGGGGTCGGTAGAAAGGGTAGTCTTACCTGTACCAGAGAGACCGAAGAAGATAGCGGTGTCGCCATCGTGACCTACGTTGGCAGAGCAGTGCATTGAAGCCATGCCGCGGAGAGGAAGCAGATAGTTCATGATTGAGAACATACCCTTCTTCATCTCACCACCATACCATGTGTTGAGGATTACCTGCTCCTTAGAGGTGAGGTTGAACACTACAGCAGTCTCAGAGTTGAGGCCGAGCTCAGCATAGTTGTCTACCTTTGCCTTAGAAGCGTTGTATACTACGAAGTCGGGCTCACCATAGTTAGCGAGTTCCTCCTCTGTAGGACGGATAAACATATTCTTTACGAAGTGAG
>JAUNQV010000004.1 GCA_030535995.1 Bacteroidales bacterium | reverse complement strand
CAAGCGACATCCCTCGGTTGGCCGGGTGTAAACACACTCCTTTGTAAAGCTAAAGGCAATGGCTGCAAGCAGCACTCCTCGGGGAAGGTAAACCTTCCTTCGTCGCAACCAATGCTTTCGCATCGGCGTCGCAAACATTGCTCGCCCGCAATGGTGCCATTCAATGCTGGTCGCTGGAATTCATGCGCTCCGGAACTTGTGCGGTTCAGCGTTATAATAAAAGATAACGCTGCCGCACTGCAGACATGTCCTCGCTTGATCATGAATTCCACCGGCATTGAATTGTGATTTTGACAGTGCCGGTTTTCTTTTTTTAATTACCATTGCTATACGACCACTAAATCTATTTTTTTGAATATTAGTCACCGATAAAGTTTGCTGGTAAGTGAGTGATATAAAATAATTGCATTGCAATCATAAAAACCACACCTATTTGCTACTGACCCCTATTGAATTCTAAAATTCAACAGTGAACCGATGCATCTCTTTTTTGAATTCATATCTTATGGTAAAGCCATAATTGTTGGCTATTGATTTTACCAATGCCAGCCCAAGCCCTGTGGAGCCGCTCTTTCCGCTTGTGTAGAAACGGTCGAAGAGTCTGCTGCTGTCGAGTGCTTCACTGCCGCTGTTGGCGACTGTGAGCCGGCTCCTGTCGACCTCCACATGTACACAACCGTTCTTCGCGGTATGCAGGAATGCATTTTTGAGCAGGTTGGTTACAAGTGTGTTGGCAAGTGACTCATCCATCTTTACAGTGCTGTGTGCCTGTATGTGGGTTGTGCATTTTATTCCCTTGTCGGAGTAAATCTCGGTGTATACCTCAATCTCATTCTCTACAAGTTCTGCTATCTCTACATCGCTCTTTTCGGGGAACTGGCCGTTGTCTATCTTGGTCAGCAGCAGCAGTGTGCGGTTAAGCCTTGCAAGGCGGTGGAGAGAGTGTCTTATCTTTGACAGCTCGGCAAACTGTTCGTCGGTAAGTGGGGTGTTGTCTGTTATCCACTCTATGCGTGTGCCTATGATGGCAAGAGGAGTCTGAAGTTCGTGTGAGGCGTTGCCTATGAACTGTGTCTGCCGTTCCATGTATTTTTCGGCGCGTTCAATGGTGTGCCTTGCTGCATTGGTCAGTTTCCTGAACTCTATTACACTCTTTTCGTCCGGGAGGTCTTCCACTCCTTTGCCCGGGTGGTAGCGGTCGAGCCAGCGCAGCAGTGAGTAAAGCGGTCGCATGCTGTAGTGGAACACAAGGGCTGTTACGGCAAGCACGGTGAGCAGAAGGGCTATATATAATATTATAATATGTATAAGAACTGCCTTAAGCAGGTCTTCGCGCTCAAATGTGGGTGTTGAAACGGTTAGGCGGTAGGCGCGGCTGTTCTCGTCGAGGAACTGTACTGTAATCACTCGTGCCGGCTCTGTCTCGCGTTTCTCAGGTATGTATATTCTTTTGTCGGCAAAGCTTATCTCGGGATTGTACTGAATGCTGTCGGGCAATAGTTCAATGGTGTATGTGTTGTTGCTTCCGTCGCCTTGCGATGGGAGGCTGTGCCCGGTGAGGGTACGTCTTATTATAAGTTCGGCATAATCTTCAAGGCTGTCGTCGGTTTCGTCGTTTATTTCATCTACCATTGAGTAGTAGAATATGACAGCCCATGCAAACAATATTGGCAGGAGAACTGCTGCCAGGCGCAGTGTAACGCGGTATATCAGTTTCATTCTTCGGTTCCGGTAAATTTATAGCCAAAGCCGTAAACGGCCTTTATGTTTGTATCTGCTGCGGCCTCGGTGAGTTTCTTGCGCAGGTTCTTTATCTGTGCATAGACAAACTGGAAGTTGTCGACCATGTCGATGTGGTCGCCCCATACGGCCTCGGCAAGCACAGCCTTGTCGACGATGTGCCCGGGGCGTTGCATGAAGTAGAGCAGTATATCGAACTCCTTCTTCAGCAGCGGCAGCTCTTTGCCGCCCACTTTTACACGCCGTCCATCGAGGTCGAGGGTTATGTTTCCGGCACTCATGGTATTGTTTACAGAGCCGGCCCCGCGACGCATCACGCTTTTTATGCGCGCGTGTAATTCTGCCATGTAAAAGGGCTTCGGCAGGTAGTCGTCGGCACCGAGGTCAAGCCCTTCGACCTTGTCTTCGAGTGAGTCGCGTGCCGAGATTATAATTACCCTGTCGCTCTTCTCCTGCTCCTTTATCTGCCGGAGTATGCGCAATCCGTTGCCGTCGGGCAGCATGACATCGAGCATTATGCAGTCGTAGCTGTAACCGGCAATCTTGTCGCAGGCCTCGCTGTAGCTGGAGGCTGTTTCCACAACATACCCTTCGGCCTTAAGTGAGCGTTGCATAATCTCGCGCAACGAGGAGTCGTCTTCTATTATAAGCAGTTTCATGGTTTGTAGTCATAGTGTGCAGCTTGTGTCTGCTGTTTACGGCAAAGGTATATGCCGATTTTGAATTGAAACTGAATTATTTGCCTTTAATCTTCGATAAGTTCAAAATCGAGTTGCTTGCGGTCGAGGTTCGCGCGTACTATGCGTATGCGTACCGGGTCGCCTATGGTGAACTTGCGGCGGTGACGCCTGCCTATTATGCAGTAGTTGGCATCGTCAAATTCATAATAGTCGTCCTGGAGTGTGCGCATGGGCACCATGCCTTCGCATTTGTTCTCGTTAATCTCGGCATAGAAGCCCCACTCGGTGACTCCGCTTATTACAGCATCGTATTCCTCGCCTATGTGTTCGCTCATGAACTCCACCTGCTTGTATTTTATGCTGGCTCTTTCGGCATTTGCCGCTACCTGTTCCTGTGCCGAGCAGTGTTCGCATAAATCTTCATATTTCGGTTGGCTCACAGAGCGTGCCCCATTGGTGAGGTAGCGTGTGAGGAGGCGGTGTACAAGAAGGTCGGGGTAGCGGCGTATGGGTGATGTGAAGTGTGTGTAGTAGCGGAAGGCAAGGCCGTAGTGTCCTATGTTTCCGGTAGAGTAGCGCGCCTTCTGCATCGCGCGCAACGATATCTGTTCAATGACATTCTGCTCCTTGCTTCCGTGGACATCCTTCAGGAGGCTGTTGAGTGCACTGGCCGATGTTGTGCGCCCCGAAGAGCTGCGCATCTTGTAACCCAGTTTGCTAACGAATTTCGAAAGCATAGAGAGTTTCTCGGGGTTGGGTTGGTCGTGTATGCGGTAAACAAAGGTCTTTGGTGTATTGCCGTGTGCCTTGCCTCCAATCTTTTCGGCAACAGTGCGGTTGGCGAGGAGCATGAACTCCTCGATGAGCTGGTGCGATTCATTGCTCTCGCTGAAGTAGACCGAGAGGGGCTTGCCGCTATCGTCGAGTCTGAAGTGTACCTGCGCCTGCTGGAAATCTATGGCTCCTGCTGTAAATCTTTTGCTGCGCATCTTCTGCGCCAGCATATTCAGGGTCTTTATCTCTTCGCTGTATTCGCCTTCGCCCTTCTCGATAATCTCCTGCACCTCTTCGTAGCTGAAACGGCGGTCACTGTTTATTACGGCACGTGTAATCTCGAACTTTTTTATTTCGGCCTTTTCGTTCATTGTGAATATTACCGAGTATGTCAGCTTGTCTTCATTCGGCCGTAGTGAACAGAGATAGTTGCACAGGTGCTCGGGAAGCATGGGTATCGTGCGGTCGACAAGGTATATCGATGTAGCTCTCTTGAAGGCCTCCTTGTCAATTATGCCTCCCTCGGTAACATAGTGCGATACATCGGCTATATGTACTCCAATCTCCCACAATCCCTCGCCTGCAGGGCGAATGGAGAGCGCATCGTCAAAATCCTTTGCATCCACAGGGTCGATGGTGAAGGTCGTTATCTTGCGGAAATCCTTGCGCGCAGCAATCTCTTCGGCTGTAATGTCCTCTTTCAGCTTGGCAGCAGCTTCCTCTACGGCAGCAGGGTACACGTATGGCAGGCCGAACTCGGCCAGTATCGCATTCATCTCCGTGTCGTTGTCTCCGCTTGGACCAAGCACATCTATAACCTTTCCCACGGGGTTCTTGCTCTCTGCAGGCCATTCGAGCAGTTTTACAACAGCTTTGTCGCCGTTCTTGCCGCCTTTAAGCATATCTTTGGGAATAAAAATATCGTTGGGCATTATGCGGCTCTCGGTAATGAGGAATGCGTAGTGTTTTTCAACGTGCAGTTCGCCCACAAATGTATCGTGTGCGCGTTTTACAATCTCAATGACCTCACCCTCGCGTCCGCGCCCGCGCCTGTGTGCAAAGAGTGCCACACGTACATGGTCGTCGGTGAGTGCATGTGCCGAGTTCCTTTCGCTTATAAGCACAGGTTCGCTGCCGTCCTCGGGGTAGAATTCGTTATATCCGTCACGGTTGCGGGAGAATGTTCCGTAGAGCATGGATGTGTTGTTGGCAAGAACATATCTGCGGAACTCCGTCTCCATCAGGTACCCGTCGAAGGTCATCTCGTCGAGAATGTGTACGCATAGGGTACGTGCCGACGAACTAGTGAGGTTCAACTCCTTGAATATCTCTTTTGGGCTTAATGTCTCACCATCGTGATGGTTGAACAACTCCACAAGCATCTCTATGAGCGTGTTCTTGTTTATGCGCCCTTTTGTTTTTCCGCCTTTCTTTGCCATAACGCCTTCTCTTTTATATGGGGTTAATACATCCTGTCGCTAAATTAGTAATAAAACGGCAGTCGGCAACTTCCGGTGGCAGAAAAGTGTGTTATGTAATACTTAAACTATGTGAAAAACTGTTGTGTAACCCTCTCTACACCTCTGTGCAGCAGGAGATGACCAAGCCGCAGAGTTCTGTCGAGAGGCATTGCGCTACGCTTCCGCATCTGTATGTAATGCGGTAGCTGTGGGTGCTGTTCTCTTCTGTTGCCGGTTGTGTGCTTATATCTTTGAGCACATCAGCCTCCCCGGCATGCAGCTTGAATGCCGCCTCTTTTACAGTCCACAGACGCAAGGCTTCTTCGGCTGGTTCAATGCATTTGTCGAGCCGTTCTATCTCCTGCGGTTGAAGAAACGCGTTGACGGCGCGCATGGCATTGCGTGAGGGCTGTTCAATGTCCAATCCTATTGGTCTGTCGGCAACGGCTATTGCCGCATAGCCTTGTGTGTGGCTTATGCTTATATGCTTGTCGCTGCATGAGAGATAAGGGGCACCGTTGGAGTGGTAGAGTATTTCGGCATCCTTGTATGGTGTATGCTGCAAGAGCGCGCGTGTGGCAAGCCATTCGCTGCGTCTTTTTGCCGACCCGAACAGCTGTGTAGCCTTGCATAGCAATTCATTGCCGCCTGCTATGAGCTGTGCAAGCTGTTCGGGCGTTTCCGTAATTTGCCACAGGTATATATGGGCATGAGGCAAGCTGCAGGTATCAATCTCCATTTTAGGCATAAACTCTATACTCTTAACTCTTTCTTCTCACTTTTTGTTGCGGTTGTCGATGAATTTGATGGGCTTGCGGCTTTTTGCCGGGAAATTTATCTTCTGTATCTCCTCAACGGGCATGATTTCCACTATGGGGGCTACCCTTATGCGTGAGCGGAACCTGTCTTTAAGGTTCTTTATTGCATCGAACTCGGTCTTGTACTTAAGGCCTATCTTTACAATTACCTCGTCGGTTCCCGAGTCGCTCTCCTGGACATAGATGACATAGTTGGCTACATAGTCGGCATTGTCGAGCACATCGTTTATTGCCGGTGGGTAAAGGGTTGTTCCCTTCAGCTTTATCATGTTGTTCTTGCGGCCCATAATTGGGGTGAGGCGGTAGGAGTTCCTGCCGCATCGGCACTGTTCTGTCCTTTTGGCTGCAATGTCTCCTGTGCGGAACCGCAGGAGCGGCATGCCTTCAACTCCCAATGTGGTAACGACTACCTCGCCATATTCGCCATCGGGTACAGGCATGTTGTCCTCGCCGATAATCTCTACTATTATAAGTTCCGGGTGAACATGTCCGCCACAACTATACTCACATTCCGAGAAAGTAGCACCCATCTCTGTCGATGAGTATGTGGCATAAAGTTCTACATCCCATTTCTCCTTTATGCGGCGTCCGAGCATGTTCAGCTCGAAGTTCTGCTCTCTCAGTCCCTCCCCGATGCCTATAATGCGCCGTATCGAACTGTTGCGGTAGTCGATTCCGTTCTCCTCGGCATACTCGATGAGGCGCAGGATGAATGAGGGTACACACATTATCGTGTCGGGCTTTATGCGTTTTATGGTATCCCACTGCAGTTCGGGTATTCCGTTGCCTACCCTGATGACGCTTGCACCGAGCCTTCTTATCCCAAGGAAGTATGCGAGGCCTGCCATAAAGCGTTTGTCGAGTGTGGTCATCAGCTGTACGATATTGCCGGGCTTTACTCCTGCACATTCGAATGATTTTTTCTCGTTGTAGGCAAGCCTGTCAAGGTCGCTGTCGGTGCATCCGAAGGTAACTGGGTCGCCCAGTGTTCCCGATGTCGTTATATAATCTATCACCTTCTCCTTCGGGCAACAGAGAAAATCTTCGTTGAAGAGCTGCAGGTCTTTCTTTTCGGTGAAAGGTATCTTTACAAGGTCCTCAATGGTCTTTATCTTTTCAATGTCAATATCCCATTTCCGGAACATGCGCTTGTAGTATGCTGAATTCTCATTCAGGTAGCGCAGGGCTTTTGCAAGCAGCTCTTCCTGAAACTGCTTTATCTCCTCTGTAGATTTGTATTCAATATCTGCCATAATCATAGAATGGTTTTGTCCAGCCACTCAAGGAACTCACCGCACCAGGCTATAGCCTCTTCGGTAGTCTTCTCTTTTGTGGCCCCGAACCCATGTCCGCCGGTCTTGTATTGTATGTATCTGTGTGTTATCTTTTTGTCGGCCAGTGCCTTTGCCAAGAGTTCCGAGTTCTGGTATTTTACAATGGGGTCATCCACGCAATTCATAAGGAATGTCGGTGGACAGTCCTCGGGTATGTTCTTTTCGAGCGAGAGCCTGTCACACATTCTCTTGCTGTTTTTTCTCCACTCGCCAAGCAGCCCGCGGCGCGAGCGCTTGTGGGTATATTCGGGGTGGCACAGTGTTACAACAGGGTACACCGGTACAACGAAGTCGGGGCGTAGCGATACTGTAGAACATATACCTGCCATTGCAAGAAAATCGGTTCTGTGGTATACACCCGAGGACATTGCAAGGTGTCCGCCTGCCGAGAAGCCCATGACTCCAATCTTGTCGGGCGGGCAATTGTACTCATGGGCATTCTCCCTAATGAGTTGTATGGCCCGTTGCAGGTCGGTTATCATGTCGGGGTACTGGTCGTGTGGGTACAGTGCCCTGTCCCTTGTTATAAACGACCATGCTCCTGCAACCCTGTATCGCAGCACAAAGGCTGCAATGCCGTTGCTGCTCAACCACTTTGCAACGCCATGCCCTTCGGTTCTCTTGTCGAGCCAGAAGTAGCTGCCACCGGGGCATACAATAATAGCTGCCTTCGGTGCCCCGGCCGGGAGGTAAGGGGTCAAGGTGACACGGCTTGCGCCGGCGCCGGTTCCCTTCCATATATGCACGGGTGGCAGAGTGGTTGTGTTGGCGTAGGAGTGCATAGTGTTTAGAGAATTGCTTTGATTTCTTCGGGTGATACCTGCCTGTAGCTGTTGCGTGGTGTGCCGAATGTCACCTCAAAATACTCTTCGTCGTAGAACGAAAGCTTTGAATTGGTGTCGGGGTTGCACTCCCAGTATTTGATGTTGTCAATATCGAGCCCCTTTGCTTCGCATATCTGCTTTGCAAGGTATTCGCCTGTGTATGTAACCGAGCTGCCGGGGTTATCCTGGTATAGCTCTGTTACAATCACGTATGTTGTGCCGTCCACGTTCCTTATCTTCAATCCGCAGGTCGATGGCATGTCCCATTGTCCTTTGAACGGGAATATCTCGTCGTAATATTTTTCTGATACCTTCATATTCTCTGAATATCTGTTAGTGGGCTTTTTTTACTTAATGTTTCTCACTACATTCTTGCCGAATGACTTGTTGGCGAGTCGTCTGTCGCGCGGACGGTATGTGCCCTCTTCCATTTCGCGCAATGCTACATTGCAGAAGAGGCGGAACATCTTCTGTTCCTGCGACTCGTCGGCATAGAAACTCTTCCATGCGTAGTCGTAGAGGTCCTGAAGTTTTTCGGGCGACATGTGCTTGGGCTGGAAAACAACCTGTCCGGCATTATAGTGGTCCCAGTCGAAGTCGAAGATACGGTTCTGACGGTAGAGGTCATCGTATCCCTTTGTGTGGGGGAACGGGGTCATTACAGTGAACTCTGCAAGGTCGAGGTCAATCTCGCCAAGGAAGTCGATGAGGCGCTTTATGTCGTCTTCTGTCTGGTTATCGAGTCCGAGCAGAATGGTTCCCTCTACTCCGATACCGTAATCGTGGTAGCGTTTTACTCTCTCCTTGATATAATCCGAGGTGTCATACACGGCCTGGTAAACATACCATGCTCCGGCTTTTGCTGCAAGGTCGAGCACTTCGGGGTCATCCTCTATTGTGTGGCTTATCCATTTCTTCTTCAACGGTGCAATGGCACGGAACAGCTCCTTTTCCCACTCCTTGTTCTGTGCAAGGGAGTTGTCGACAATGAACAGGCGGTTGTTGTCGATGCTTGCCATGTCCTCGACAACCTTGTCAATGGGGCGTGGGCGGAAAATACGTCCTCCAAGGTATGAGACTGCACATGGGTAACAGCTGAAGCGGCATCCGCGGCTGGCGTGGAAGAGGTCTACCATCTGCACGCCCTTATGGTTGTACAGCTCTCTCTTGTAGAGGTCGCGGCGGCATGGGCCTACAAGTTCTATTGCGGGCTGTTGTCCCATGTAGTTGTATACCTTCTGCAGTTTGCCATCCATGAAATCCTGCATAACCTGTTCCATGCGTCCTTCTGACTCTCCGAGGAACACGCTGTCCACATGGTTTACCATATCCTCGGCATGAAGCATTGTGGAGATACCTCCGGCAATAACCTTCTTGCCGCGTTTGTGGTACTCCTCGGCAATGGCCCAACCGCGCTTAACCTGTGTGCTGAGCATCATTGAGAGTGCTACGATATCGCACTCTTCGTCGAAATTTATTTCTTCTACATTCTCGTCGGTGAATGAAACATCTACATAATCGGGCAGGGTAGCCGCAAATGCTACAGGGCCGTGAGGGGGAAGGTTGAATGTTGTCTGTCCTCTTAACTTCTGCCACCTTGGGTAGATAAGCTTCATCTTGATTGTTTTCATAGTGCTCTGTTTTTATTGTAGTTTTCGTTTATTTTGTCTATAATGGTGTTTTCTCCTGTAATAGCCTCGGCGGTGTTTATTGAATTGAGCGGTACTCCGCATATTCCGTGGAGGTTAATATTCTGTCCTGTGAGCAATAGGTTGCGTATCTTTGTTATAACCGGTACCTGCGACAGTGTGAGTTGCTCGCAGTCCTTGAGAAAGCCGTACATTGCTCCCTCTTTGCTGTTGTAGTAGTCCCTGATTGTGAGCGGGCTTGAAGTGTAAATCTCCTTTATACACTCTCTTATGCCCGGAATAACCTTTTCTACCTTGGCTATGAGCTTTTCGGCACAGTCGAGCTTCCACTCTTCATACTCCTTTCCCCGCTGTCCGATATTCGTGTTTTCCCATTTCTTTACCATGTCGAACATCATAGGTGTAGTTATGATGAGTGTACGGGAATATTCATTGTGTTCTGTGGTGGGGGGAGTCATGTACATAAAACCTCGTGGCCAGTTTTCACTATCTTTGCTGTAGTTCCATGTGAGTTCGTAATCGTCCTGGCAGTAACATGTGTGGTTTATATATGGCAACATGTTCTCCTTGAGAGCAAGGTATACTGTAAAGGCCGAATAACTGTTCGGGATACTTTCCAGCCGCGATGTGTATGAACGTGGGAAAGAGCCCTCGCTCATGAGGGTAAAGAGGTGACACGGGTGTATTGCCGAGATATATCTGTCGGCCTTATACTGCTTGCCATCTTTGGCAACGACATGCTGTATCATCCTCTCTTCTACCTCTATGTGGGTAATGGGGTTGTTGCTGTAAACGGTACCGTTGTTCTCTTCTATTGTCTGTACAAGGCTGTCGGCTATCTGTTGGCTTCCGCCAATCATGCGTGTCGGGCCGTTTATGTACAGTATGTTCAGCAGTGCATGTATATACGCCGGTGTGTGCCCGGCAATGCCACAGTACATGGGATTCATGTAGGCAAGAATATTGCGCAGTTTGGTGTCATTGATGTATTTTGCTATGAACTTGTCGGCAGCCATGAGAAACTCCTCGCTGTGGCTGAACAGATCTCTTGTATTGTGACGGAGGTGGAACATGTCGACCTCTTCCGAAATGCGCAGCATGGCATTTACATACTCTGTGAGGTTTTTCCTCTCATGGGGAAACTCTGCAGCAAGGCTTTCGACAAAGTTCTCATATCCTTCGGCTATCCTGTATGTCTTGCCATCGGAGAAGTAGTGTATGCTGTCCATGCACTCTTTGTCGACATCCTTGAACCTTATCTTGTCGAGAATACCGAGGTATGAGAATATCTTCCTTACTGTGCCGTTTTCTCTTAATCCGCCAAGAATGTGCATGCCGGTTTCAAAATTGTAGCCTTTTCTGTGGAAACACTGCAAGCCACCGCCTACGATAATATTTTTTTCAAAGACGGTTACCCGGTATCCCTCTTTTGCCAGCAGTGCAGCGGTAACGAGTCCGCCGAAGCCTCCTCCAATGATTATAATGTTCTCTTTCATAGGTTGCTTGCAGTAATCTGTTTATAAATCTCTTCGGCTGTTATGAATTCGGAACAGGTTACAATGGAGCCGACAAAAACTCCCAGAATACCATGGGAGTTGATATTCTGTCCTGTGAGGTAGAGATTGGGAATTCTGGTCTTGTGAGGTACCCTGTTGGCTATACCGAGTGATATGTCCTTTGCTACACCATACATTGAGCCCCCCTCGGTACCTGTGTAATCGCGGTAGGTGAGCGGTGTAGATGTGTAGTAATGTTCTATGCAGTCTGTTATCCCCGGGAACTCTTCGTTGAGGCGTGAGAGGAGCTTGCGTGCTTTCTCTTCCTTGAACTTGCGGTAGCTGTCGCCACGGTGTTCTATGTAACTGTTCTCCCACTCCGCCACATCGTCCATGGACATGTATGAGAGTATTACTCCGCTTTCGGCGTAACGTGGGTTCTCCTTGTGGCAAAAGTGCATGTACAGGTATCCTTTTGGCCATGTTGCCTCATTGTACTGCTCGCAATTCCAGGGGTTGTTACCTGCGTAGCTGTAGTAGTTGTAGTTGAGGAAAGGAACCCTCTCTTTCTTGAAATGTATGTACACGCTGAACCCGGCAGTTGTATTTCGCATTGTCGATATGCGGTTACGGAATGCCGGGCGAATAAGTTTTGTGTCGAGCAACTCCATTGTACGTGCCGGGTGAATGGCTGATATTATATATTGTGCTGTGTAGAGGTTGCCGTCGGCTGTCTCTACACCTGTTGCATGCGTGTCGTCGCATATAATCCTTGTCACTTTCTTGCGTGTGAGAACCTCTCCGCTTAAAGATTCTATTGTCTCCTTCATGGAGCGTGCAAGGCTGTCGCTGCCGCCGACAATGCGGAATGCGCTCTGGTTGTAGAAATCCATGATATATGCGTGCGAAGCAAAAGGGGTCTTGTCTTTTTCGGCTGCATATAGCGGTAATGTCCCGGCAAGTACAGAGCGAAGGGTTTCATCGCCAATCAATGAGTCAATGACCTCGTTCATACTCCGCATCATGTATTCCGTGCTCACGGCTATATCGCTGTCGGCATACCGCAATGAGTGAAGCGATGAGGCCTGTGATATGTTCTCTATCAGTGTGAAGTAGCGGTTGAGATTGTCTTTCTCTTTAGGGAAGTATGCACCCATCTGCTCGATGAACGGCTCACGTCCATTGGCGAACTTGAATTTTTCTCCGCCAAGGGAAATTGTGTCGTAGCAGCTTGTGTCGAGCCTGTTGAGTCTTATCTTGTCGTCGTTGAGGTCGAGATAGTTCATGAGCTTGTTGAGTGTCTGTCCTTTATCGGCGCTGCCAATGAAGTGCATTCCGGTCTCGAAGCGTACTCCGCGCCTTGAGAAACATTGAAGGCAGCCACCAATCTGCGCACCCTGCTCAAGAACGGTTACCTTGTATCCGTTCTTTGCCAGAATGACTCCACATGAGAGGCCTCCCAGTCCACTGCCTATTATAATGCAACTCTTCTTCATACGCTCTTTATGAACTTTATCTCGTTGTATTCCTTTTTATAGTATTGCTCAAAATTCTTTCTTCTCTCTTTGACGGTGGTACCGAATGTCTCATTTTCAAAAGGCACTCTTTCCCGTATGTCAATGTGTATATTCCCCTTCCTCAACAGGTATCTGTTTCTCTGTAGTACATGCCCGGCTCCGTGTATGAATAGAGGAATAATGTCGAGGTTAAGCTCCTGGGCAATATGGAAGGCTCCTTTGTGAAATCTCTGTATGCTGCAGTCGGCCGAGCGTGTTCCCTCGGGGAATACAAGAATGGAGTATCCTTCACGAACCAATCTTTCGAGGTGCACTATGCAACTCTCTATTCCGTTTGAAACAGGGTAATAGTCGGCATATTTTACAATTTTACCGAAAAGCGGGTTGTTCCACACCCAGTCTTTGGTGAGAATTACCATTTTGGGTGTGAGCATTATTGCGCACAACAGGTCGAGCTGTGACTGATGGTTGCATATAATTACCGCAGGTTTTTCAAAGCTTTCTTTGCTCCTGTTCTCTACCGAAACTCTTGCTCCGGGGAAAATCTTCAGCATAGCACGGGCTGTACGGCTCAAGATTCTGTGGTAACGCAGTTTGCTCTTGGCCCCCTTTCTTGCTATTGCAAAATAAATGAATGAGAAGAGGGTCATGAGTGGTGTGCCAAAAAGGAATATCACCAGTGAGAACAGGGTATAAGCAATTGTTCTTATAAATCTCAAAAGTTTGCAGGGGTAGCCGTAGAGCACTGCTCCAAAGCAGAGGAATGTGTTCAGGATGCTTATGCGTGTGAAGTCGTATGCTGGCCTGAAGTGTGAAACCCTCTCCTCTTTTGGCGGGTAGTATACGTTTATCGGTGCCGATACAATTTTTGTGTTGTTCCACTCTGCAAAAACCAGCAGCTCAAGTTCCGACTCATAACGGCTTGTGATGAGGCCTGTCCAGTATAGCTTCTTCAACGGGTATAGCCTGTAGCCGGTCTGTGTGTCGGGAAGGTTCAAGGCTGTCTGTACGGTGAACCAGAAATTGGAGAACCTGTTGGCAAAAAGGCTTCCTTTAGAAATATCTTTCCCTTCGAGTGTCCTGCTGCCAATGATTATTGCTCCGGGGTTGTCGACCTCTGCTTTAAGCAGCACAGGAATATCCTCGGGGCGGTGCTGGCCGTCGGCATCAATGGTAATGACATACTCGAACCCCATCTCCTTGGCTTTCCTGAAGCCTGTTACAAGAGCATGCCCTTTTCCGCGGTTCTGCTTGTAGCCTACATATACAATGGAGCCCATCAATTCCGCCAGTGCCTCTTCGGTATTGTCGGTTGAGCCGTCATTCACGACAATCACTGTAGGAATGTAGCCGAGAGCCTCTTCGGCAACACGTGCAACTGTACCGGCATTGTTATATGTGGGTATAACAATGCACAGCTTGTCGGTGAGTGCCGATGGGAATGTGGCTATGGCGGGGTTTACATTATGGCTCATAACTGCTTGTATGTGGCTGTGAACTTTGAGTATGTGTTGTTGCTGTCGCTTACTGTTGCTTTAATTTTAATATTCTTCTCTTCTGTAGTGGCTATTGCCATCTTGTACTGAATGTCGCCTACGTTCAGTGGCGAGAGAACCTGCATGAACTTTATATTGTTGAGTGTTGTGAGTGCGAGTTTGCAGTCAAACTGTTTTTCGAGTATCTCTTGTGCAATCTGCACTATGCATACACCCGGGGTGATGGGGTTCCCGGGAAAATGTGCCGTATAGATGAAATGTGAACTGTTGAGTGCAATGTTGCATGTGAGCTCACTTTCGTTGCCATTGCATGACACTATGTTGAAAAAATCGTCGGCCAGTCTCATATCTTTTATTGTGTGATGCTCTTAATGAGTGTAAATGTTATTGTTTTTCCATCGGAATGGTTTATAAGCAGCATTGCCTTGCCGGTTTGCGGTTCTTTATCGCCTTCATATATCATGTGTGCCGGAACCTCTCTTTTGTGCAGGCAGTGGGCTGCCGCGTAGAGCCCCAATCCCGAAGCTGTGTAGCTCTCGCCGAATATGTGTTTATATTTTAAACGTGGTACATTCAAGCGTGTGGCTTCTATTATGTGTCTGTAGGCCTCATCGTTGGCTTTGTTGCCGTTAACACCTGTCACAATTGCACCGATACCATCGCTCTGCAGGTTGCTTTCAAGCAACATCTTCTCTATTGTCGATGCTATCTTGGCATCGGTAGGGCTGTACAACATTCTCATTGATGAAATCTCGCACATGGCATCTTCCTTTGCCGAAGAAAGCATTATTGAAACGGCGGTTTCGCCTGCCGTAACCATACCTTCGCAACCCAGATATCCGGCTTTTTTGAGCAGGGTAAAGTACGATGGTGTCATTTCGTCGTGTCCTCCAATGAGCGCACTCCCGATTTTTCCCAGAAGGAACTGCATGTAGGCATCGAAGAGTGCCGAATCGAAGGAAATGCCTTTGTGGGCGTATGTCACGTTGTATCCGTGGGTCTTTGTCTGTATTGCAAGCAGTGAACTTATGGTGTTGTGTGTCGACTGCATGAAATGGGTGGGTTTCAGGAACTCCTCTCCCTCCTTGCATAGTGCATCGAGGAATAGTTCTGTGTTCTCGATGCACCCCAGTCCGGTGCCTGTTATTATGGCATCGGGCTGCTTTACACCGCATTTCTCAATAGTCCGCAACGATGTGGCGACTGCACGTTTGAGAATCTTTCCCATGCGCCTTGCTTCAATAGGTGAGAGGAACTGCTTGAAGTCGGGGTCTATGGAGCGGGTATATTCAACATCGTAAACAATGGGTGTCTCCATCCACTCCTCGCACAGAGGCTTCTGGATGGAAACCTGCTCTGCTCCTCTTATGTATATCGGCTTTCTCATTGTTCTTCCCATTTTGAAATAAGTAATGATGAGTCGTTTCCGCCAAAGCCGAAGGAGTTGCAGAGTATATTCTTCAATGGGGTATTGCTGCGTGTACTTGTTACCGGAACAACCACTCCATCGGCCTCTTTCTGCCAGTTGAGATTCCCTGGTACGAAATTGTTGCGGAGTGCAAGCATGCACATGACAAGTTCTATTGACCCCGATGCACTTGTGGTGTGCCCTGTAAATGATTTTGTCGAAGAGACCGGTGGCATGTCGCTGCCGAAGAGGCGTTTCATCGCCTGGCTTTCGCTGTGGTCGTTGTTGGGTGTTCCTGTTCCATGCGCATTGATGTAATCAATTTCGGAGGGTTGTAATCCGGCCATCTCTATGGCTTCCTTCATGGCCAGAAAAGCGCCTTCTCCGTCGGGCGAAGATGCTGTCTGGTGAAAGGCATCGCAGGCATTGCCGTATCCTTTAAGTTCGGCCTTTATTTCCACCCCTCTTTTGAGTACCGATTCTCTGCTTTCGAGTACAATGAATGCGGCACCCTCGCCAAGGTTCAATCCTGCGCGTGTGTCGCAGAACGGACGGCAATGCTCCTTGTCGAGTATCATCAGGGAGTTGAACCCGTTGAGGTGGAACTTTGTAATGCACTCGCTGCCGCCTACTACAACAATGTCGGCAAGCCCGTTCCTTATGGCATTTGCACCAAGTATAATGGCATTCGCTGCCGACGAGCATGCTGTTGATATTGTTGTTGTGAAGCCGAATGTGCCGAAATGGTCGGCTATCATTTCGGTGCATGCACCGCAGTCGTGTGTCTTTATATATTCATTCTTTGTATCGTTGGACAGGAAATCGAGATAGAACTGTTCGCTCATGTCCATTCCGCCAACGGTTGTTCCTGATATAAAACCGACTTCGGGAAGGTCGTCGGCATTTATAGAGGCATCGTCAAGAGCCTCTTTGAGCGCGAGCATTCCCATAAGGGATGTTCTTGTAGTGGGTATATTGTCTTTTATACCAAGTATTCCGGCCATCTCCTTGTCCGATAGCTTTACCTCGCCTACGGGGAATTCCTTGTGCCCGGTCTTCAGGTATTCGAGCCTGGCTATGCCGCTCTTCTCCTCAAGCAGGGAGGCGAGCACGCTCTTCTTGTCGTTGCCTATTGAGCTGACAATTCCGGCGCCTGTTATGAAAATCGGTTTTTCCAGTGTCATTCAGGGACTGTTTGAATTATTTATTAAGAAGTTTCTCGAATTTCTTTATGATGTTATGCTCTGTTTGAAATTCTTTTTTTCTGCTCCTTATTTTGTGCGGTTGTTCTTTATGTACTCGGCCATTACATTTATTGACTTGAATATCTCTTTGCCCTGTGCGGGGTCCTTGAGCTTTATGCCGTAGTTCTTCTCCATGAGTACAATAAGCTCAAGCGCGTCGATAGAATCGAGTCCGAGTCCTTCACCGAAGAGGGGTACATCGTTCTGTATATCCTCGGGAGTAATATCTTCGAGGTTCAATACTTCTATAATCTCTTTCTTGAGGTTTAAAATCAGCTCTTCCATTTTTCTTCTATTTTTTAGATGTTTATAATTTTGTTTATGTTCTCTGCATTGAATGGTGTAGACGACTCTTGCCCCAGGAGGAACATTGTCGCCTTGAATTTATCTTCGTCGCTGCACTCGACCCAGCCGCAGACAGCCTCTCCGGCGTGTGGTGGAATGCTGCTTGTCACTATCTGTTCTATTGCTTTGCCGTCGGGCCTGTCGAGTAGGTAGAACGAGGTCTCGGCATAGCTTTTGTTGCGTATTGCTATTTCTCCTGTTACAATATTGGGCAATGTGTATACGAATATTGCCGGGCTCGGGAAATAGTTCTCCTTTTCAATGGTTTTCCGGTATGCCTTGTCGTTGGCAAGCGAGCCGCTCCTGTTGAAAAGTATAATGCTGCACTTGTCGCCTGAAATGTCTTTGCCGTCGAGCAGCAGCTCGCTGGCGATGAAGCCGAGGCGGCAGAGTATATCCATCTTGAAGAATTTGGGGTAATCCTTCACATAGGTGCGGTAGAGCTGTGTGAGGAACTCTTTTCCTTCACACTCTGCCATCTGCTCCGTGCCGTTTATATTTACGCGGTCGGGGGTGAGTGTTACCCATCTTTCAATGTTCATCATGCCTTCACCTCCTTTTGTTTGAACAGCAACGCAACATTGCATCCTCCAAAGCCCGAAAGGAGTTTGATGAATGCTTTTTTGTCTGTTGCTGTGCAGTTCTTGTTTATTGTCAGTTTACCGCTCACTCCAAGCTCCTCAAAGCCTTTAGTGGGCGGAATTATTCCTCTTTCAAGAAATTTTTGAGAGAGTATGGTTTCAATGACTCCTGCGGCTCCCATGGTGTGCCCATAGAAACCTTTCAATCCATTGACCGGCACCTCTGAAAGCCCGGCCCGTGTAATAGCTATTGACTCCATCTCGTCGTTGTATGGTGTTGCCGTGCCGTGTGCGTTTATGAAAGCTATATCTTTGGTGTCGAATCCTTTAATTGTTTCCATGAGTACTCTGTAGCTGCCCTCTCCGGTTCTTGATGGGCCGGAAATGTGGTTCGCGTCGTTGCTTATGGCTCCGTTCAACAGTTCCCATGCTCCGTTGGTCTCATTCTCCTTTTGTATGCTGTATATGATTGTGCCGGCTCCCTCACCTATGTTCAATCCTTTACGCTCCTTGTCGAATGGGCGGCAAGCCTCGGGAGAGAGTGCTTTGAATGAGAGAAAGCCCGAAACGATGAATTTCGACTGTACCTCGGCACCAACGACAATGGCATGGTCGTAGTGTCCAGCCGATAGGAGGCGGGCCGCAAGGAGCTGTGCGCATGCACCCGAGGTACATGCATTGGATACGACAATTGGAGTATTTGTGTTGCCGAAGTATCCGGCTATTACTGCAGCCGAGGCCGCAGGCGAAATCCTTTCAGCCGGAATATTGTCGGCTGCTTGCCCGAGCAGTTCAACATTTCCTTTGGTTGTGGATATAATGAATATTGTCCGTGGCGACGCAGGGTCGATGTCGCATTTTTCTATAGCCTGTTTTGCCGAAAGTATTGCAAGCATTTCGAACCTTGTCATTGCTATGGAAGATGCTATTCTGTCGCGGGCGATGGCAAAAAACTCTCCGTTGTTGAAGAGTGAAGCCATGAATGGCTCCGGAATATCCCATAGCGAGTGTTGCCGGAGCGCGCTGTGCCCCTGCAGAATGTTATTGACATTATCCGCGGTGTCATAGCCTAAAGGCGAGATAATGCTGTCGGCTGTTTTTATTACTCCGAAATGCCCCATTTCTCTTTCCAACTATCGTAAAATTCGGGAGTTGTCCACATCAGTTGATAGCTCTTGTCCATAAATACCTGAACAGAGTGCCCTGTTGTGCACAGGGAGTTGTCTTTCAGGTCGTGTATCTCGTATTCGAAAATTATCTTTGCGGCTGCAGTAGGTTTGTAGAAGATGTCTACCCTGCAATTCATGCCGTATATGATAGGCTTCTTGTACTGGAAGGAGATATCCACAAGCGGAGCATAGTAGCCGTTCCCGAAAATATCGAGGTAACCGATGCCGTATTTCTTTCCGAACTCTTCCCTTGCATCTTCGAAATAGAGCGGGTATGAGCCATGCCACACAATGCTCATGGAGTCTACCTCGCTGAATCGCGGTGTAAACTCTTTCGATGCAAACAGCTTTCTCTCCACTTTTTTCTCTTTCATCCTGTTTTATCCTTTAGAATCGATATCGCTTATTGCAATTTTCATCTCTGCCTCTGCAACAATCTCGTTCCCAACCTTTACGTCTGCATGCACCAATGTCAGTTGAAAAACCTCTTCAATGATTTCAATGGTGGTTACAATGGTTTCGCCAAGTTTGGGGTTGCGGTAAATCTTAAGGTCTTTGATTGAACCGATGAAGCCGAGCTTTACATTCTCCTTATATATATATTGGTTAATGTAGCCCATTCTTGCAGCACATGTCTGCGCGATATTTTCTATTATTCCCGAGGATGAGAGTTCTCCCCCGTCGGCAAAAATATTTTCATCCTTTACTTCGAGGCTTGTCACGGTGTTTACCTTGTCGAAGTGCAGGAGTTTGTCTATCATGACAAACGGCGGTTGCTGTGGCAAGAGGCCATGTATGTCTATCTCTTCAAAATTCATTGTCATTCCCAAAAATCGTAAAAGTTGAACCATTGCAGCGGGTATCGGTTTACAATACCTTCGAGCAGTTCTGCAAATTCCTGTGTCATTATGGCCATGCTTTCTCTCTTGCTTTTGCCTTCAGGCAAATCTATCTTCTTCACTATTATCGAGTAGCTTCTTGTACTCTCTTTCATTACAAAGATAGCGAGCATGGGCACCTCTTTCTGTACTGCAGTCGCAAAGGGGCCGAGAGGGAATTTTGCCTCTTTGCCAAGAAAGTTGCAGCAGGTAAATTTTGCTGAACCGAAAAGCCTGTCACCGGGAATACTCACTATATTTCCTTCGCTCAAGGCTGTGTTGATGGCAAAAAGGTGCGACATGTCTTCCTTTACGGGAATAATGTTCACATTGTGCTTGCCGAGCATCTTTTCGCGGTTCTTCTTGACGGTTTCTGTCTCTCCGTTGAATGCAATGGCGTTGATGGTCTTGCCGGTTGCCTTCAGGTGGTATCCGGCAAGTTCGTAGCTGCCAACGTGGGAACTTGTCATTATGAACCCCTTTTCCTGCTCTACAAGATTGAGGAACTGCTCGTTGCCGTATATCTTTATGTCGAATCTCTTCCCGGCATAGAAGGCAAAACGGTCAAGAATTACCTGCCCGAATGTATATTGGTTCAGGTATACATTGATGAAAGAGCTGAACGGGGTGCAACCGTGGCGCTCACGGAAATAGCTGTATGCCGCCCTGTATGCCTTTCTGCTGAAAAGCATGTAGAATGGAATTACGCATGCCATTACACCGTAGAGTATTCTGATATTCATCCATTTGAACATGAATATCAGGCTCTTTAGCATCCATGTCTGCCCGTCGGTCTTCCCCGACCACTGTCTCTCCTCCTGCTTGGCCATTATGGATTACTTGTCGGCAACCTTGCTCTCTATGTAGTTGTAGAAATCCTTGAGTGTGTTTACGCCAACCATCTCTTCGGGCTTTATTTTGAAACCGAAGTTCTTTTCTACGATAACAACAATATCTACAAAGTCAAGACTGTCTATTCCCATGTCGTTCTTGAGGTCGGCTTCGTCAAAGATTTTCTCCTCGTCAATCTCAAGTTCGTCGATAAGGAATGCCTTTACTTTCTCTTCAATAAGTTTTCTGTCCATTTTTGTTTGTGTTATATGTTTTACATCAATCTTTTTTCTTGCATACCATTATGCTGTGTCCTTGTCCCAGGTGGTCGTGTATTGTCTCTACCACAAGCCCGGCTCTGTTTACGGCCATCTCCAAATCCTCGGTGTTGTACATTTTGCTGTTGCCGTTGGCTATAGCTGTAAAGTAGAGGCTTGTCTGTGTGAGACAGAATGCTGCCGTGTCATATTTTTGTCTGTCCCACAGAGTTTCCATTATGTAGAGCCTTGTGTTGCCGGTCATTATCTTGGCTGCACGGCTCACAATGCTGGTAATCTCTTCGAGGCTGAAGCAGTCGAGGAACTGGCTCATCCAAATGGCATCGTACTCCTTGTCTGTGGGGAATGATGCCTGCGGGTCGAGCAGGTTAAGTCCGTAGCCGTGTATGCGGTCGGCTCCCTCTTTGCCCTTTGTCTGCTCACGCATCATCTCAAGCTGTTGCGGAAGGTCCATTATGGTAACGTGTACATCCTTGTCGTGCTCTACGCAACGCATGGCCCATCGGCCGGTATTTCCACCTACATCAATGAGGTTACGGGTGTTGTTGCCGAACACTATCTCAAGTGCCTGGTCAAAAGAGCCGTCGGAGTAGAAGTGGTCGAAACCGAACCAGCTCTTCTGTACCTGTTCGGGGAGGCTCGACAATCCTTCATATACCGTTGCCCAGTTGCCGAAATGTCTTAACCCGGCGGGCTTGCCTTCGAGAAGCGCCTCTTCGAGGTTGAACCACCCGATGTAATTGACATCGTGGTTGAAGTCGATATTTACTCTTGTCCGGGGGTCGTTGAGCAGGAACCATCCTATCTTTGAGAGTGTGAACCTGTCGCTCTCGGTGTCAACCAATATGCTGCCTATTGTGAGTGAGGCATCGGTAAGTACCTTTACTGCATAATCGGACAAGCCTGTAGCTGCTGAAATCTCCTCTCGGGTGAGCCCCCGGTCGTTATCTCTCAACAGTTGGAAGATGCCGAATTTTATCATCAGTCTTGAGGCCTGGAACACGATTGGCCCGAATGCTATGAATTCGGCTATTTTCTGTGCGTCGCGGGCTGAATGCTGCTCTTTTGTATATGCTTTCTCTAATGCCGGAAAAAGTTTCATGCCTGTTCTTTTTTATATTTTCTTATTACCAATGCGCTGTTTGTGCCTCCGAAGCCGAAAGAATTCGACAATACAATGTCGAGTTCCTTGTCTACTCTCTCTTTGGCTATGTTGAGGCCGGATGAGTATTCATCGGGGTTCTCAAAGTTTATATTAGGTGCAACAAAGCCGTTCTGCATCATTATTATCGAGTATATTGCTTCGCTTGCTCCGGCCATCCAGCACTCATGCCCTGTCATTGATTTTGTAGAGCTTATATGTGCTTTCTTGCCATTGAACAGCGCACCGAGGGCCATCGCTTCGTACATGTCGCCCTGTTTGGTCGATGTTGCGTGGGCATTGATGTAGTCTATCTCATCAGCCGTAACTCCGGCATCGTTCATGGCGCGTGTCATAGCTATCATGCAGCCTTTGTCGCTGGGCTGTGAAATTCCGCTTCCGTTTGAAGAGAAACCGTAACCCACTACTTCTGCTATGATGTTTGCGCCTCGTGCAACGGCATGGTCGTAGTCTTCAAGAATGAGTGCTGCCGCTCCACCGCTGGGAATGAGCCCGTCGCGGTCTCTGTCAAAGGGGCGCGAAGCCTTTTCAGGCTCGTCCATGCGGGCAGAGAAGGCCGCCAAGGCATCGAATGTCGCCATTGAATAGTAGTTTGTCTCCTGTGCGCCACCACAGAGTACCATCTCCTGCAATCCTTGCTTTATGAGCATGTAGCCGAGGCCTATCGAGTGTGAACCGCTGGCGCATGCCGCGCTCACGGTGAAGTTTATGCCTTTGAGGTGAAATATGGTACTCAGGTTCATTGTAACGGTGGAGTTCATCGATTGGAAGATGAAACCGTAACCAAGCAACTGTGAGTCGTGTTTCTCTTTCATTATCTCTGCGGCTTCAATTACCGGTTTTGCCGATGAATCGTTGCCGAAGATTACTCCTACTTCATTCTCGTCGAGGTATGTGCTGTCTATTCCGGCCTGTTCAAAGGCTTGCTTGCTTGCCATGAAGGCATATTGTGCCTCTTCGGGAAGCCCCGCTCTTGTGTGACGGTCTATGAGCTTTTTCAGGTTCGGAGTCTCTACAATTCCTGTAAGTGACGAACGGTAACCATATTCTATTCTCTTCTCATCGATGCCTATACCCGATTTTCCGTTGTATAACGACTCGCGTACTTCGTCTATGCTGTTTCCAAGGCATGACCATATTCCCATGCCTGTTATAACTACTCTTTTTGCCATAGTTCTCTATTTCTTTATGTGTAAAGGCCTCCGTTTATGGAAATTACCTCACCCGTGATGTATGATGACTCTTCCGATGCAAGGAAACTGACGAGTGATGCAACCTCTTCGGGCTTGCCGAAACGGCCCATCGGTACAAGTTTCTTCAAGGCATCTTCATCAAGGCCTTTTGTCATATCGGTGGCGATAAAGCCGGGTGCAACTGCATTTACTGTCACTTTGCGTGACGCAACCTCCTGCGAAAGGGCTTTCGTCGCGCCTATAAGAGCAGCCTTTGCCGCTGAATAGTTCGTTTGCCCGGGGAGCCCTTTGATACCCGAGAGTGATGCCATGTTTATAATTCTGCCGAACCTCTTTGACAGCATGCTTTTGAGTGCTCTGCGGGTTACATAGAAGAAACCGTTGAGCGAGGTGTCGATGACACTGTCCCATTGTTCGTCCTGCATGAAAATCATGAGGTTGTCCTGCCTTATTCCGGCATTGTTCACAAGGATTGCGATGTAGTCGTCGGGGTGTGCTGTCTCCCAGCCTTCGATGGCTTCGTCTACCTGCTGCTTGTCCGATACATTGAAAGGCAAGAGCTCGGCTATGCCGCCTTCGGCCTCTATCGTGGCTTTTACCTCTTCGGCTGCGGCTGCATTGGAGCAGTAGTTTATTATTACCGGAATTCCTTGTTTTGCAAGTTTTATGCATACAGCGCGTCCCAATCCGCGGGAACCGCCTGTGACAAGAGCGTATCTCATGGTTATTTCAGGTTTAACGGGTTTTCTTTAAGATATTTTTCTACGGCTTCAATCTCCTCGTAGAAAGGTGTGTCTTCGATGAAAAGCGGAACAATTTCCCTAATTTTCTCATACTGTGCCTTTGTGGCCGGCGAGAGCTTGTCGGCAATACCCAGGCAATCTACGGCCTGTACCAGTGCAATGTATAGCACCGAGGTCACCTGGAAGGTGTTCTCTATAACCCTTTTGCACAGCAATGCGGTGTTTGTTCCCATGCTCACAATGTCCTGATTGTCGTTGTTGTTGGGTATGCTGTGTACGTAGTTCGGCATTGCAAGTGTCTGGCATTCGGCTGTTGTCGATGTTGCAGTGAACTGGCAGGCCTGCATTCCGTAGTTCAAGCCAAGCTTGCCCATGTTGAGGAATGGCGGGAGTATGCCGTTTATCCTGTCGTGGAACAGGTAGTTGAGCTGTCGCTCGGCTGTCATGGCAAGCCTTACCATGGCAATCTTTACCTTGTCCTGTTCAAGCGAAATGTAATCGCCATGGAAGTTTCCGCCGTGGTATACATTGCCCGATTTTGGGTCTACAATAGGGTTGTCGCATGCGGAGTTCACCTCGTCTACAAGTATCTCTCTTGATGCTGCGAGTGTTTCATATATGGGGCCCAGTATCTGTGGAGTGCATCGTAAGGAGTAGTATGCCTGAACTTTGTGCTCAAAGACCTCGTCCTGGTTTTTGCTCGGGTCGTAAAGCTCGTGTTCTCTTTTCTGGAGTCTTTTGCTTCCTTCGGCAAGTTCCCTCATACGCTTTGCAATCTCTTGCTGTCCTTTGTGGCGGCGGCAGGAGTTCAGCTCGGTTGCCATCATGTCGTCAAACGATTCGGCAATCTCGTTCATCCATACCGATGCCATTGTTGCCCAGTCGAGCAGAATTTCGGCATAGTGCTGGTTTACAAGCCCGATGCCTGTCATTACGGATGTGCCGTTGGTGGCGGATAGCCCCTCTCTAATCCTCAACTCAAAAGGTTTCAGGCCATTCTCGTCCATAACATCCTTTGTGCTGCGCCACTCGCCCTTGTAGTGTACCTTGCCCTCTCCAATGAGGGTGAGGGCAATGTGTGCAAGCTGTACAAGGTCTCCGCTTGCGCCCACACTTCCGTGTTCGGGAATAAACGGGTATATGCCTCTGTTTACAAATTCCTGAAGCAGGAGGACTATCTCGGGGTGAACACCCGATTTGGCCTGCAGAAATGTACCTATGCGTGCAATCATGGCAGCCTTTACATAGATATCCGGCAACGGGGTGCCGGTTCCTGCCGCGTGGCTGCGGATTATGTTGTATTGCAGGTCTTTCAGGAAACGGTCGTCTACGCGCCACTGCGCCATAGGGCCGAACCCGGTGTTAATTCCGTATATGACTTTGTCTTTTGCAAATTTGTCAAGAAAACGGTAACACTCTTCTATCTCGGCCAATGTGTCGTTGTCAATATGCAGGGTGTTGCCGTTGAATAAAATCTTTTCGATTTTTTCAAACTCAAAATTATTCATCGTGTTTTTCTGTAATAAATTGCGCAAATTTAGCTTTTTTTAATATATTATACAATAAGTTGTTGTTAAAAATGGGCCGTTTGAGTCCATAATTCTTAAACTTTGAGTTTGTATGTCATAATTGTTGTTAATTTGTAAGCTTTCAATTACCTTTGTTTGGAATTTTGTGGAAAAAGTTGCTTCTGAAAATCGGCGGCGACTGTTTTTTGTGGATTGTTAAAGGGGATATTCATTGCGTATCGGCGGTGGGTGTGCCATCTGTATAAGTCTTATGATGAAGATATTGATAACCGGTGCCAGCGGGTTTATTGGCAGTTTTCTTGTGGAGCAAGGGGTTGCGGCAGGCTTTGATGTCTGGGCCGGAATGAGGTTGAGCAGCAGTAAAAGATTTTTACCTCAAAAAGGTGTGCGATATGTAGAGCTCGATTTTTCATCGCCTGAAAAATTGCGTGGCCAGCTGGTTCTGTTCAAGCAGCAGCATGGTACTTGGGATTATATAATTCATGCGGCCGGCTTGACGAAATGTCTCGATAAAAAGGACTTTTTTAGAATAAACAAAGAGGGTACGGAATGTTTTGTCGATGCTCTTGACGAGTTGGGCATGCAACCACGCAAGTTTGTCTATTTGAGTTCGTTGAGCGTCTTTGGCCCTGTTCGTGAGAATATGCCATACGCTCCAATTACGGCAGATGATGTGCCTTGTCCTAATACCGCGTATGGCAAGAGTAAATATCTTGCCGAAAAGTATATAATGGAAAATGCGAAATTCCCTTATATTATAATGCGCCCTACCGGGGTTTATGGCCCGCGCGAGAAAGATTACTTCCAGATGGCTGCCAGCATAAAGAAACATGTCGATTTTGCTGTCGGGTATAAACCGCAGGTTATTACCTTTATCTATGTCAAGGACCTTGTAAAGGCGATTTATATGTCAATAGAGTCGCCTGTTGAGAACCGTTGCTATTTTGTGAGTGAGCCGGTTGGTTACGATAGCCGCGCTTTCAGTGATTTAATCCAGAAGGAGCTCGGTATTAAGCGTGTGCTGCACATTAAAGCTCCGGTATGGTTGCTGAAGGTTATTTCGCAGTGTGCCGAGTGGTTGTCGCACGTTACAAAGAAACCAAGCACTTTAAACAGTGACAAGTTCAAGATAATGAAACAGCGCAACTGGCTGTGTGATACCTCACCGATAGAAAAGGAACTTGGGTTTGTCGCGGATTATCCGCTTGATAGGGGAGTGCGTGAAACGATTGAGTGGTATAAAAAAGAGAAATGGTTATGAATATATTCAAGCGCGAGGAGCCGAAAATCGGTTTCCTTGCAGTAGAGAAATTGAATCTCCTGTACAATCTGTTGACAACTGTCCTGATAATAATATTTTACAACAGATTGGCAGCGCCGCAGTCAATGCTGTTTGGGCGTTTCTTTATTCTTGTAGGTACTTTCGCAATTATTTATCTGTATACAAAATTTCCATCGAGGGCAACAGTGTACATGCGTATATTCTGCCAGATGTCACTCTTGAGCTACTGGTACCCCGAGACTTTTGAGTTCAACCGCATGTTCCCCAATCTTGACCATCTGTTTGCGTCGCTCGATTTCAGCCTTTTCGGTTGCCAGCCGGCGATTGTTTTTGAGCAGGTGTGCAGCAGTATTTTCTGGCGTGAGGCATTCAATATGGGCTATTGGCTCTATTATCCCATGATAGCAATAATATCGACATATTACTTTTTTGCCCGTCCAAGGGAGGTTGAGCGTTGTACGTTTATAATAATAGCATCGTTTTTTATATACTATTTCATATATATGTTCCTGCCGGTTGCAGGGCCGCAATTCTATTTCCCTGTAATAGGTGAAGATGCGGCAATGGCAGGTTGTTATCCCGAGATAGGCAACTATTTTAATATGCATCCCGAAATAACCATTGCACAGGAGGGTAAGGGCGGCCTTTTTACCCATCTTGTGAGTATGGCTCAAAGTGCAGGGGAGAGGCCTACCGCTGCCTTTCCAAGCTCTCATATTGGTGTGACAACTATAATTGTCATTCTTGCATACAGGGCAAGCAAGCGTTTGTTTGCTTTTATGTTCCCGGTTTTTGTGCTCTTGTGCTGCGCTACAGTATATATAAAAGCACATTATCTTGTCGATGCAATAGCCGGCCTTGCCTCGGGAGTGCTTTTTTATGTGATTACAGCCTGGATGTATAAGAAGTTTATCGGCGATAAGGTGTAGAACCGTCATGTGGCTTCCGGAGTTATGCCTGTAGTGACCGGCTATAAAGGCGCTTTTTTGTAATTCTGCTTTGTTTTTTCAAAAATATTCGAACTTTTATTGAAATTTCAATTTCATTTCAAATTCGGGTATAATCTTTGTGCTGTCAAAGTTACGGTAGCATAAAAATTATACCCGTTTCTTGTGGCACTAAACCAAAGTGAAAGAATTATGTTTTAATAAAAGTATAACTAAACTAATCAACGAAGAATTATGAAAAAGATTTTATTTGTATTTGCAGCTTTTTTGCTTATAGGTGTTTCGGTGGCTAAAGCCGATAATGACAAAGTGATAAACAAAAATCAGTTGCCGGCACAGGCACAGCAGTTCATCAACGAGCATTTTGCAAATGTAAAGCTCTCCTATGCAAAGCTTGAGCGTGATTTCCTTGAGCGTTCCTATGAGGTTCTCCTCACCGACGGCACCAAGCTGGAGTTTTCGAGCAAAGGAACATGGCTTGAGGTCGACTGCAAGTATGGCGAGGTTCCTGCGGCTGTAATTCCTGCTCCCATAAAGAACTACATCAAGGAGAATTATCCCGGTGAGCGTGTGCTTAAAATCGAGCGTGACCGCAGCAACTATGAACTGAAACTCTCCAACCGTCTTGAACTTACATTTGACAAAGATTTCAGAATAATTGACATTGATGATTGATACGTGACTTCCATTATTTACTAACAACTTATAAAAGAAAAAACAATGAAAAAGCTATTTCCAATTTTTATACTTTCGCTCCTCGCTTTTGTGGGTTGCAGCGACGATGATGACAAGAGTATTCCACTTGACGAGAGTGTTGTACAGTTTGTAGAGAGCAAATATCCCGGTTCTAAAATCCGCCATTCGGAGTATGATGACAATGGGCTGATAGAGGTTGAGATTGTGCATGATTCTCGTATTAAGGATGTCTATTTCAATACAAAGAACGAATGGGTCTATACCTCATGGGATGTAAAATTGACAGAGCTTCCTGCGGTGGTTAAGAATGCTGTGGTTGCGGCGTATCCGGAATTTACCATTGATGATGTCGATTTCATAGAGCGTGGCGATGAGGCTTTCTATGAGGTGGAACTTGACAAACGTGGAGCCGATATATTTGTCTATGTTACACCGGAGGGTGAAATTCTGGAATCGTCGGGAGGTGTTCCCGGAGGCAAGCCGGTTGTTACCGATGCCATGCGTGCTTTCATAGATGAGAAATATCCCGGTGCAGTAATTGAGGACTTCGGCTATAATGCCAACGGGTTGTTTGAAATTGATATTTTGCATGAAAATGTTGAGAAAGATATCTATTTCGATGCCGACGGCAACTGGGTTGAGACTTCGTGGGATGTTGCCGAGTCTTATCTCCCCGATGCTGTAAACCAGGCTCTCGCAAAGGCCTATCCCGAGTATATTGTCGATGATGCCGATTATGTAGAGCGCCCCGAAATTATATACTACGAGATTGAACTGCAGAAAGGCGGTGTAGAGATTGTGGTTTATGTTACCCCCGAAGGAGAGGTTTTGACAAATTAAATAAAGGTTCAAATAAGTGATATGATTGAGGAGGCTGACTAAAAAGGCTCTTTTGTTGTTACGCTTGCCCGAAAAATACTCATTTACGCTTAGTAAATTAACCCACTAAGTGGCTTTTCCTCCTCGTAGCTCGGCATAGAATACAAGCATTCTCTGCTCTCGCATTACAGCGTCGGTTGCGTTTTTTCGGGCTTCGCAAGCCTAAAAATAGCTCTTTTTATCCAACCTCCCTACCAATGAGGGTGACCCATTTTAATTTTGGGTCACCCTCCTCTTGCTGTTGTCGGCTATGTAGGTGATTTTTTTCTGTTTTTATGCTCATTTGTTGCCAAAAGTTTTCTTTCCGGGTAGGATATTCCAACTCATTGTAGTAACTTTGTTGATTAGAAATTTATTATAATGCGAGTAATAGACTATATAAATTCATCGGAGAAGACTGCTTTCTCTTTCGAGGTGTTGCCACCGCTTAAAGGTACCTGTATATCCAGGCTTTTCGGCAACATCGACCGTTTGATGGAGTTCAATCCCGGTTATATAAACATAACTACGCACCACAGCGAGCCTGTATACCAGAATCTCGGTAACGGCACATTCAAGTTGAGCAGCATACGTCGCAGGCCCGGAACGGTGGCTGTGGCCACAGCAATACACCATCGTTACAATATTCCGGTGGTGCCGCACATATTGTGCAACGGATACACGCTTGAGGATACCGAATATGTTCTCATCGACCTGCAACTGTCGGGAATAACCGATATTCTTCTGCTCCGTGGTGACAAATGCAAGGCCGATGCCAACACTTTACCTGCAAAAAGCGGTAACAGATATGCCATAGACCTTGTAGGGCAGGTGAACCGTTTTAACGAAGGCTTTTTTGCCGACGGCACTCCAATGAAAGAGCGCGGTGCGCAGTTCTCATTCGGTGTTGCCTGCTATCCCGAAAAGCACGAGGAGGCACCTAACCTTGAACGTGACCTTGCTGTCCTGAAGCAGAAGGCCGATGCGGGTGCCGCATACGCTGTGACACAGATGTTCTTCGATAACAGCAAATATTTCTCTTTTGTCGAGAAGGCAAGGTCAATGGGTATAACAATTCCCATAATCCCGGGGATTAAACCGATACACCGCCTCTCGCAGCTTAATGTGTTGCCAAAGACATTCCGTGTAGATTTGCCAACAGAACTGGTCAATGAACTTGTGAAATGCAAGGATGATATTGCGGCGGCGCAGGTGGGGCGCGAGTGGGGTAAGCAGCAGTGCCGTGAACTTGTGGAGAGTGGTGTGCCGAGTATACATTTCTACACCCTCAACGCCTTTGACAGTGTTTATGAAATAGCTAAAGCAATTTACTGATGGGAGTTTTCTTTAAAGACATAATAGGGCAGAAAAGAGTTGTGGAGCAGTTGCGTCGCAGTGTCGACGACAACCGCTTGGCACATGCGCTTCTTATTACCGGTCCGCAGGGGAACGGCAAGCTTGCTTTGGCAATAGCTCTTGCGAATTATCTTCTTTGCGGCAAGGGAAGCGGTGACGCATGCGGCAACTGTCCGGCATGCGTGAAGCTGAAGAAGTACATACACAGCGACCTTCATTTTGTCTTCCCGGTGAAAAAGAAGAAAGGCAGCTCCAGCGACACTGCGCCCATCAGCGACGATTATATTGCCGAGTGGCGCGAGATGCTCTCGAAGAGTGCATATTTCGGCTACGACGATTGGCTTGCGAAGCTCGATGTGGAGAACCAGCAGCCTATGATATATGAGCGCGAGAGCAACGAAATCCTGCACAAGCTCTCTATGCAGTCGCGCGAAGGAGGATGGAAGGTGGTTATAATATGGCTGCCCGAAAAGATGCGTGAGGCATGTTCCAACAAACTCCTGAAAATAATTGAGGAGCCTCCCAAGGATACCCTGTTTGTTCTGGTATCGGAGGAGCCCGACAAGATAATACCTACCATATTGAGTCGTACACAGCGTGTCGATGTTCCCCGCATTGCCAGGGAGGATGTCGAGGCGGCGCTGTCGGCGCGCTACGGGCTCACACCCGGCGATGCGCAGCTTGTTGCCCAGCAGTGTGCCGGCAATTGGGAAAAGGCCGAGGAACTATTGTCGTTGAGTGAGGAGAAGCAACAATATCTTGAGCTTTTTATGCAGTTGATGCGTGTAGCCTATGCGCGTAACATCAGGGATATGAAAGCGTGGAGCGAGCAGGTCGCGGCAATGGGCCGTGAGCGCCAGAAACGCCTTCTCGATTACTGCCAGCGAATGATACGCGAGAACTTTGTGATGAATTTCAAACACGAAGAGTTGAACTACATGTCACAGGCCGAGCGTAACTTCTCATACCGTTTTTCTCCTTTTGTCAACGAGAATAATATTTTCGGTATAATGAATGAACTGGCCGAAGCGCAGAGGCATATAGAACAGAATGTAAATGCAAAAATGGTCTTTTTCGATATGTCGTTGAGAATGATCGTTTGGATAAAAAACAGATAAATGGACAAGAAATATATTGAAAATAACGGCTGTGCCGGAATGTGTTGTCGTGGATGCGGAAAAATGGAAGCCCCGTTGAATACTTTCGATTGGCTTGCCGGTGTTCCGGGCAACGAACAATATACCGATATTGTTGAGGTGCAGTTCAAGAATACCCATAAGGGTTATTACAGGAACAGCAATAACATACCTCTTAAAAAGGGCGATATTGTGGCTGTCGAGGCTACTCCGGGGCATGATATCGGCAAGGTTACTATGACCGGAAGGCTTGTACTCATGCAGTTGAAAAAGACCCGCCTGACTCCCGAGAGTGAGTTCAAACGTATATACAGGAAGGCGCGTCCTGTTGATATGGAGAAGTATGAGGAGGCAAAGGCCCGCGAGCACGATACTATGATACGTTCCCGTCAAATAGCTAAAGAGCTTAATCTTGATATGAAAATCGGAGATGTGGAGTATCAGGGCGATGGCCAGAAGGCTATCTTCTATTACATTGCCGATAACCGTGTCGACTTCCGCCAGCTAATCAAGGTGCTTGCCGAGGTGTTCAGGATAAAGATTGAGATGAAGCAGATTGGTGCCCGTCAGGAGGCCGGCCGCATTGGAGGAATAGGCCCTTGTGGGCGTGAGTTGTGCTGTGCGACATTTACCACAAACTTTGTGTCGGTTTCAACATCGGCAGCCCGTTTCCAGGATATATCGCTAAACCCGCAGAAACTTGCCGGGCAGTGTGCGAAACTCAAATGTTGTCTTAACTATGAGGTTGATGCGTATGTAGAGGCGTCGCGTCAGTTGCCTAACCGCGATATTGAACTTGAGACTCTTGACGGTACATACTATTTCTTCAAGAGCGATATACTGCGTGGCGAGGTAACATATTCTACCGATAAACATATTCCGGCCAACCTTGTTACAATATCGGGCAGGCGCGCTTTTGCCATAATTGAGATGAACAAACGCGGAGAGCGCCCTGCGGGCTTGCAGGTGGGCGAGAGCCGTGAGAGCAAACATTCGGCCGACCTTCTTGAGCAGGAGAATATCAACCGTTTCGACAAGGCACAGCGAAATTCGAAAAAACGTAACAAGGGCGGTGGCAACGGCTCTGAACAGCGGAAAAACAATGCACGTAGAGAGAAGAACAGGAATGGGGCTCCCAAAGGTGGTCTGTAGCTGTCTGGCATTGATTGTTGCCCTGCTGTTGGCGGCATGCTCCGGTACGCTTTTCCACAAGTTCACTCCTGTGGAAAATGGTCAATGGCTCAAAAAAGATACGCTTGTATTCCAATATCGGAACACAGGTAATGACATTGAGTGCAGTATTAATGCCGATGTGCGCCTTTTTGCCTCGTATCCATATAAAGACCTTCTGATGCATCTACAGGTAGCAACGGTGTCAAACGAAATTCCGTTGTTGTCCGATACGTTGGTGTGCCGTGTCTACGATGATGATGGGCGCAGGCTTGGTACAACTGCCGGGTTGCTTTATCAGGTATCGAGCAATTCCTTGCGTTGTGTTTCACCAATAGGGGAGCCTGTGGTTATAAAACTGTCGCATATCATGGAGTGTGACACTCTATGTGGGGTGTCCGATGCCGGTATAAGAATTGTTGCCGGTAATTAACGCTTTACAGCCTGCCTGTCCGAGTCAATTCTCAAGAAGCTGAAGAGCAGAATTGAAAATCCCAGGAACGAAGAGCCTCCGTAGCTGAAGAATGGCAGTGGAATACCTATGACAGGCATTATTCCAAGCACCATTCCAATGTTGATGGTAAAATGGAAGAAGAATATCGAGGCGAGGGTGTAGCCGTATACCCGCCCGAATACATCATCCTGTCTTTCGGCAAGTTTTATTATACGCAACACAAAAAGAACGAATATCACCAGCACGAATGTCGACCCGAGAAAGCCTTGCTCCTCTCCAATGGTACAGAATATGAAGTCTGTATCCTGCTCGGGAACATATTTCAGCTTTGTCTGTGTGCCGTTCAGGAATCCTTTTCCTGTCAATCCTCCCGAGCCTATGGCTATCTTTGACTGGTGTACGTTGTAGCCGGCTCCTGCAAGGTCCTCCTTTATTCCCAAAAGTACCTCAATCCTAACTTTCTGGTGCTCTTCAAGCACATTGTGCATTACATAATCACATGAGTTGTAGAACATTACAGCTCCTAAAATATACAGGGCTATCCAAATGTTCTTTTTCTCTTTTGCGAGCCTTATCCGCAGTATCAGGTATATGGCATTAAAGGCAAGCAAAAGATACTGTGTTATCATTATATTGAACTCTATAAGGAAAACCGCTATCCAGTATGAGCAGAGTGTACCTATGATATTTACAATGGCGAGGATTGTGAATGTCCTGTTGTTCTTGCACCAGAATTTTACCATTGCTATGGAGAATATCTGTATGAGTACCGTTACTGCATACGGTCCTATGGCTATCGGCAGGGTGTTGAACAGTTCCTCGTTGTATTTTATGCCGGTAACAAAGTATACCACTGCGCTCACAGCCATGAGCAGGAATATGCCGGTCATCCCTTCGCGGTAAAGGACCAGAAAAAGAGAAAGATACACAAGTGCGCTGCCGGTCTCATTCTGCGCAACGATTATTATCATCGGAACCAGTATAATGGCAATACACTTCATGAAGTCGGGATTGTGGCTCATCTTGAACCCTCTTCGACCTATGAACGCGGCAAGTGTGAGTGATGTGGCGAACTTCATGAACTCTGCCGGCTGTATACTGAATGAGCCTATCGTAATCCACGAATGGGAACCTTTGATGTCTTTTGCAATGAATATGGTGAGAATTCCAAGAGCAAGGCTTGCTATGTAAATAATTCCGGCCATGTTGCTGTATGTGTACTTTTTTACAGCAAGCAGAATAAGCCCGGTAATTAGTGATACCCCAATCCATAGGGCCTGTTTTCCGCTTCGTTCCTCTTGGCTGAAGAACTCCAGGAAATCGGTCTCGATGTAGCTGTGGCTTGCTCCGCAAATTGCAAGCCAGCCCATCGTAGCAAGTGCCAGAAACAAAATAATTGTTATCCAGTCAATCCTTTTGAAAATATTACCTCTCGCCTGTTCCATAATAAATTACTCGCTCTTGTATTGCCTTTGCCTTTTCCATGCTCTCTTCGGAAAGTTTGCCGTTCAGGTACTGTTCCATGAGCAGGGCACCGATAGGCACTCCGTAAGTAGCACCGAAGCCGCCGTTTTCAACATACACTGCGATGGCGATTTTAGGGTTGTCCATGGGTGCGAAGCCCATGAAAGCAGAGTGGTCCTTGCCCTTGTTCTGTGCTGTACCGGTCTTTCCACATACATTAAGTCCTTCAATGTTTGCGGCGCGGCATGTTCCGTCGGTCACGGCCATTCTCATTCCCTCTACTATCTGCTCATAGACTTCGGGGCTCACCATCGTGCTTTTGGGAGTGCGGTATTCGGTGGCTATTGTATCTCCCTCAATCTCTTTTACAAGGTGAGGGGTAATGTATGTTCCACGGTTGGCTATGGTTGCTCCCAGGTTGGCTATCTGCAACGGTGTAAGTGTTACTTCGCCCTGTCCGATGGCGATGCTAATCACCGTTACGGCGCGCCAGTAGTTGCCGTAGTGGCGAGTGTAATATTCAGCGTTCGGTATCATTCCGCGTACCTCACCGGGCAGGTCTATTCCTAACTTGTAGCCGAAGCCCATCGATACCATATAGTCACGCCAGCGGTTCATAGCCTCTTTTGTACCTCCTTTGTATTTGCTTGAGCCGAACATTCTGTTGAGCCCCCAACAGAAGTAGGCGTTGCATGATGTCGCGATAGCCGGCTTTAGGGCTATGGGTGCCGCATGGGCGTGGCAACCTAAACGGAAATTGTTGAATACAAAGCCGCCGGTGCATGGGAAGCTTGTCTCTTCTGTTATAATGCCCTCCTGCAGGAATGTTGCGGCTTGCGAGGTCTTGAAGGTTGAACCCGGAGGGTAGGTTCCCATTATGGCGCGGTTGAGCAGCGGTTTGTTCTTGTCCTTCGATAGTATCTTGTGGTTTTTTCCACGTTGTCGTCCGGCAAGCAACGAGGGGTCGTACGATGGTGCAGAAACCATGCACAGAATTTCTCCGGTTGATGGTTCTATTGCTACAATGCTGCCTATTTTGTTCTCCATTAACCTTTCTCCCAGCTCCTGTAATTCAATGTCCAGTGTCAGTGTAAGGTCCTTTCCGCGTACGGCGGCTGTGTCGAGTGCGCCATCGCGGTATTTCCCTTGAATGCGTCCGCGAGCGTCGCGCAGCAGCACCTCTGTTCCTTTTTTGCCTCGCAGTGCCTCTTCGTATGAGGCTTCAAGCCCTTGTGCTCCGATATAATCACCACGGCGGTAATAAGGGTCCTTGTCAATCCTTTTCTGTGAAACCTCGCCGATATCTCCAAGCAGCACACCTGCGGCATTGTAGTTGTACTGTCTTATGGAGCGTTTCCTCACGTAGAAGCCGGGGAAGCGGAACATCTTTTCCTGGAATTTTGCAAATTCCTCTCCCGAAAGTTGTGTAATGAACTCTTGCTCGGTGTATGCCGAGTATCCCGGGTTAAGCCTTCTGTCTTTTACCCGTTCCATTCTCTTGTTGAATTCATCGATGGTGATATCCAGCGCTTTGCAGAGTTGAAGAGTGTCAATCCCTTTTATTTCGCGTGGCACGAAAGTGATGTCATACGATGCCTGGTTATACACGATAAGTTTACCGTTACGGTCATACATCAGGCCTCGTGCAGGGTATATGGTCTTTTTATAGAAGGCATTGCTGTCGGCTTTTGTCTTGTAGTCCTCATTGTTTATCTGAAGATTGAAAAGCCTTATTATATAAACGGCAAGTACAAGAAGAATTACGCCCGATAAAATGTACTTCCGGTTATCGTAGCTATAGTCTTTCATCTTGTTGTTCTTTTATCTGTTACGTGAAAAACATTCTGCTACAACGACAAAAAGCATTGTGAGCAGTGTGCTTGAGAGTGTGCTTATGAGCAGTGTCCCGGGGTAGTTTATGGTAAACAACTCAAGCAAGAACAGTACGAAACTGAATAGTGCTATGCAAAGTGAAGAGTAAACGATGTATCCGCCCCATTTTATGCTCTTTGCCCCCGGTATGAAATCCTCGGCCAGCCCTTTGTGTGTAAAGGCTGAAAGTATGAAGTTACGTGCAAATCCCATGGCTGTTGCTGCTGCAGCATTTAATCCCGGGGTGTTGCTGAATATGTCGACAATGAGCCCGGAGAGGAAGCACCAGAGCAATAGTTCATTGACCTTTGTGTGGCGAGGCAATTTCAGAATAAATATAAGGTATACGCTGGCGGTCGCATACCCGAAAAGGTGTATGTGGCTGAATATGAGTGCTTGTATAAGTACAAGCAGTGCAAAATTGCGTATCCTGAAAAATGTTATTCCTGTCATTTCTCTTCTATGCTTTCTTCAAGTAGTTTCTGCTCCTCTGTATTACTGTTGCCTACAATGTAAAGGTGGTCAATGGTGGAAAAGTCGACAAACAGGCTCACTTTTGCGCGGTAGAACAGCCCGTCTTCCGAGTCTTCGAGGCTCTCTATCAGGCCCACCGGAATATCGGCAGGGAAAATGGATGAATAGCCGCTTGTAACCACTGTGTCGCCTTTTTCAAAGACCGCATACCGGGGAAGGTCTACAAGGAATGAGTATCGTGTGTCGCCTCCGTCCCATTGGAGAGAGCAGAAACTGTTGCTGCTCTTTATGCGGCAACTGATTTTGCTTTTGCTGTTGAGCAGTGGAATGACTACAGAAAAGTTGCCCGATGTCTGGTAAACTATACCTACAATACCCTTGTCGTTGAATACTCCCATTTCGGGGCGTATGCTGTCATTCTTGCCTTTGTCTATGGTAATGTAGTTGTTGACCTTGTTGAGGCTGTTGTTTACGACTCTTGCCGTGTAGTAGCTGAAGCGGATGTCGTTGCTCGTGTGCAGGTTCTGTGCAATGGATGCGCTATCGGTATATTGCCGCAGTTGTTGTCTTGTTGCTTCGAGTTCGTCAAGGAGTTCTCTGTTCTGCTCTACAAGAGCCTCGTTCTCTCCTTTTAAACCGAAATAGCTGTCTATATTCTCTATTGCCGAATATATGTTGCCGGCAACTCCGTTGGCCGAGGTGAACATTACCGCGCTCTGATAGCTGTTAAAACTGACAATAAGCACAAAACTGATTCCTTCCAGCAACAGGAAAAGGAACCAGTGATTGTGCTTTATCAAGAAATTAAGTATCGTCTGCACGGTATCTCTCTTTATCTCATGAGGAACGGATAGGTGAGGTCGTTGAGCGCAAGTGCAGTACCTTTTGCCACGCAGTAAAGCGGGTTTTCTGCAATGTGGAAAGGAATGTTTATCTTGTTCGACAGGCGCTTGTCGAGTCCACGGAGCAATGCACCGCCGCCGGCAAGGTATATACCGTTCTGTACAATATCGGCATAGAGTTCGGGTGGTGTATGCTCAAGTGCGCTGATAATGGCATTCTCAATCTTTATAATCGATTTGTCAATACAGTGTGCAATCTCCTGATAGCATACAGGAACCTCGATAGGCATTGCTGTTATGCGGTTCGGTCCGCGTACTATGTAGTCCTGCGGAGCTTCGTCGCCAAGGTCGGTAAGTGCTGAACCTACATGTATCTTTATACGCTCGGCCATACGCTCACTGACGCGTACGTTGTGCTGGCGGCTCATGTAATCCTGGATGTCGGCAGTAAAGTCGTCTCCGGCAGTGCGCAACGAACCGTTGGAAACAATGCCGCCGAGTGATATTACGGCAATCTCGGTAGAACCGCCACCTATGTCGACAACCATGTTGCCTTCGGGGGCCGTTACATCAAGGCCGATACCCAGGGCCGATGCCATTGGTTCGTATATGAGGTATACATCGCGTCCTCCTGCATGTTCGGCCGAGTCGCGTACGGCGCGCAGTTCAACCTCGGTAGAGCCGTAGGGAACACCGATGACCATGCGCAACGACGGCGGGAAGAGCTTGCTGCCCATGTTTACCTTGTCAATGAAACCACGCATCATCATTTCGCATGCGTAGAAGTCGGCAATCACGCCATCGCGCAGAGGGCGTATTGTCTGTATGTTGGGGTTGGTCTTCTCGTGCATCTGCTTTGCTTTTTCACCAACCGCAATCATTTTCTTTTGTCCGTCAATAGCTACTACCGAAGGTTCGTCAACAACAATCTTACCGTTGTACGATATAATGGTGTTGGCAGTACCAAGGTCAATGGCTACATCTTGTGTGAATGAAAATAGACCCATTTTTCTTTAATCGGTTTTTAGAATTAATGTTTAAAGTGGCGGAAACCTGTTATTACCATTGCCACACCGTTGGCATCGCAGTAATCTACCGACTCCTTGTCGCGGATAGACCCTCCCGGGTGTATAACGGCTGTTACGCCGGCCTCGTGTGCTATCTGCACGCAATCGGGGAACGGGAAGAATGCGTCGCTTGCCATTACGCTGCCCTGTAGCGAGAAACCGAATGTGCCGGCCTTCTCTATTGCATGCTTCAATGAGTCGACACGCGATGTCTGGCCCACGCCGCTTGCAATGAGCTGCTTGTTCTTTGCCAGTACAATGGCATTGCTCTTGCTGTGCTTCACAATCTTGTTGGCAAAGAGCATGTCCTCAATTTCGCTTGCCTTGGGAGCAACCTTCGATACAGTCTGCAGGTCTGCCTCAACCTCAACCTTTGTGTCGCGTTCCTGTACCAGCACACCGTTGAGTACGCTGCGGAAAGTCTTCTCGGGCATTGCAGCCTGTTTCTGTACAAGAATAATGCGGTTCTTCTTCTGCTTGAGAACCTCAAGAGCATCGGCATCGTAGCTCGGAGCGATTATTACCTCGAAGAAGATTTCATTAACCTTCTCGGCTGTGGCTTTGTCGACATTGGCATTTGCTATGAGCACACCGCCGAATGCCGAAACAGGGTCGCCTGCGAGTGCCGCATCCCAAGCCTCGGCCAGTGTGGGACGCGAAGCGAGGCCACAGGCATTATTGTGCTTGAGAATTGCGAATGTTGTCTCACCTGCAAAGTCACCGATAAGCTCAACGGCTGCATTTATATCGAGCAGGTTGTTGTACGAAATCTCCTTTCCGTGAAGCTGCTCCAGCATGTCGTTGAAGTTTCCGTAGAAGGCACCCTTCTGGTGGGGGTTCTCGCCGTAGCGGAGTGACATAGGTGTGTCGTTTGTCTGGCGGAATGCGCTGCTTGTCTCCTTGTCGAACCAGTTGAATATTGCAGAATCATAAGCCGAAGATACTGCAAAGGCTTCGCGTGCGAAGAAACGGCGTTCTTCGAGTGTTGTTTCTGCGCCCTTGCTCTTGAGAATTTCGTGGAGTGGTGCATACTGTGCCTTGCTTGCAACAATTACAACGTCGTTGAAGTTCTTTGCCGCACCGCGTATGAGCGAGATGCCGCCTATGTCAATCTTCTCGATTATGTCGGCCTCGCATGCACCCGAAGCAACAGTCTGCTCGAATGGATAGAGGTCTACAATCACAAGGTCAATCTCGGGAATTTCATACTCGGCCATCTGCTGCTGGTCTTTCTCAAGTTCTCTGCGCCCGAGGATGCCGCCGAATACTTTTGGGTGGAGCGTCTTTACACGGCCACCAAGTATTGAGGGGTAACCTGTGAGGCTCTCTACTGCAGTGCAGGGAATATCCAACGACTCGATGAACTGCTGTGTTCCACCGGTCGATATAAGCTGCACACCATTGGCGTGAAGCAACTTTATAATTTCGTCAAGCCCGTCTTTGTGGAAAACGGAAACCAATGCCGATTTAATTCTTCTTGTAGACATGTTTGTAGTGTATTTTGTTGTTTATTTTGTTGACTATAAAGTTGTTAAGTGAGAAGACAGGGTGTGGTGCCCTATTTTCTCGCGAAGTTAACTTTTTTTGCCCGATTTTACACTACAAAAAGATTGTTATTTATCAACAAATTAGTATTATTTAAACCTGCATATACTAGTAATCATCGTAATATCTCGTGTGTGTTTCCCGTCCATGCCTTGTGGACAGGGTTAGCCTTATGTGTTTACAAAATGGATAGCGGGCTGGTTCTGCATGAACTCCACATAATCAAAGAAGGTTGCCGCCACCAGCAACACCATCACCGCTACGCTCCAACACTTTGCATAAATGTATGGCTATTCTGTCGTATCCCCATTGCACGGCCAGGTACATAACCGCTGCAATAAACAAAACTGCACATAATGTACTTGAACGCATACCGAATCTTTTTATCCATTCTTCCCTCTCTATCTGCTCATTATAACCTGATATATTCAACATATTGTTTCATTTTTTATAGTTTCAACATTCAAGCACACCTTTGATGAATTCTGCAATTCGCAACTGCTCGGCACTCCCATAGATATTATTCCCGGGAATTGAGAAAGCACAGCCAAAGCTCTTTACATACTCCTTATAGCCGACAGTACCTATGCTGTCCGAAAAGAAGACACCGTGTGTACAGCTGTTATCACTGTTGAAGGTCTTTTCTTCAAGTTCCCGGAATTCAGTCGCACATTTGGCAGTCACTCTTATATGCTTTCCCTTTGCACCATAACTCAACAGTGGGAAAGTTGTCCACATCTTGCCACGCAGGATATTGTTCATCATGTTGCCGGTGCTGAAGTAAGGTTCTATTATAACTCTCTCTATCCCTGCCAGCTGCATTGCCAATGCTGCAGCTGCAGAGTGGGCGACAACAAGCGAAGGGCTGTGCTCGCTGCAAGCACGCTTAATCTCCCTCATAGCCCTTGATGGCCGGGCCTGCGGTTGCAGTACAATGCGTTCATAACCGTGCAGCAGCTTTGCCACCTTCTCAAGAGCTCCACAGCCGGCACTTTCAAAAATATTGTTTATAAAAAGTATGCTTTTCTTCTTTCTCATATTACCACATTGTCAAATGCAGTTTCTTAATCTCAAATTATTTCGCATAATTCTGACCGGTTAATTTCTCTATAATGCCTTCCACTCTTCAAAGGCCCTCTTGAATTTCTGTTCGACTTCTACCGGAATTGGGAAACGGGGTGTAAACACAAATATGCAATTCACATGTTCGTGGTAGAGTTGGTTGTCCGGTGCAGAGTCAACGACAATATAACTGTCATCGGAGTAGTCTCGCATATAATGATGAGGCCTCTTTCTGCATTCAGGTTCAAGGGAGAGGGATTTGGCGAGTCTTATGCAGTATTCCCAGCACTGCTCAATTGTGTGCGG
Source organism: Bacteroidales bacterium (assembly GCA_030535995.1). Classification (GTDB taxonomy): domain Bacteria; phylum Bacteroidota; class Bacteroidia; order Bacteroidales; family Bacteroidaceae; genus HGM04593. Next base: position 9,633 of record JAUNQV010000004.1, on the reverse strand, counting down.
AATGCCGGTAATGACAGCAAGTCTGATGCTTGTTCCGTCCATCACTTCAACAATGTCGCCGAGCTTGAACCGTATCTCCTCCTCGCTGCGGCCACGGAAAAGCGGGTATGAAAGATGAGTGCAATCTGTTTTTATATCTTCCCTCAATCAGATATTTCCGGCCTTTGATTTGTCGGCAAGCAAGCCGTTAGCATCGTATGCGCGGCAAGTCAGATATTCGCCCGGCACATATTCGGTTATCTTGTGCTCAAGCGGCAGTTCTGTTATGTAAAAACAGTATATCTCGTTGTGTACCTCTTCGTTGCGCTCTTTCTTCTTTTGCTCTTTTATAACCCTTTTTCTCATAATCTTTTCGGCCTTTACAAGGGTGCGGCTGTAGTAACATTCCGATGCGTCAACCTTGAACGATGGGTACAGCGGCAATGGGTTTCCTTCGTCATCGTAATCTCTGTCAATTGTTACAACTATCAGTTTGAATATTGTATCAATATCGGGACTTGGCGGGTTCTTTGCCGCTTCCCTAAAATCCTCATGAAACTTTTGCTCCATTCTTTTCATCTCCTCCTCGCTTATAATAAGGCGCATATCGTATAGTTTAGTTAGCGAAATGGTTTTAAACAGTTTTAATATCCGAGCATCCGGTCCACAAGTTTCTCTGCAAGGCTTTTTTCGCTCTCAATTCTCTGGACAAGGATTTCTATCTGCCGGTCGCTCAGTTTTTCCTTCAGCTCTTCGTGTGCGTCGTAATACACAAGGTCCCTTTCTATGCTTTTCAAACTCTGTGTGCTCCAGCCGGTATGGTTCTTCCCGCCAAAGTTCCACGTTCTCTTGCTCCACTCTGTTGTTTCTACCATATTGACAAACTCGTCCCAGGTAAAACGGAAAAACTCTTTCTTAAAAGGAACATTATAGGTCTGATATTCCTTCTTGACAATAAAGTAGAGTTCTCCATTAAGGTGCATTATCTTTGTAAGTTCGAAATCTTCATAGTAATAGCCCTTTATGGGTACAAGCAATCGTTTCAATCCCTTTGGAATAACCTTTATTTTACCTATGTAAAAGTTGAAAGCCCCAATGCGGTAAGATGTCATTCTATATTTGCACTGTCATTGACTCGTTTTGCTTTTTGCAACCCAAACGGCATAACCTGCGGCTATGCTGCGTTTGACCTGTTGCTGCAAAACTCGTCGATAACAAAACGTTGTTTTGTCATTCCGTGGTTCTTCATCAGTACCTTTATTCTGTCAAGAATCTTTTTTTCAGCGTCGCTCATATTCATTAAAATAGGTGGTTAATATATACGCTTCAAAGTCTCGTCATCCACAACCTTGCCAATGGTGGGAGCATTGGGGAGCGGTGCGTTGATGAAGTCTTTCAACAGCCTGCAGCAGTGTCAGTTCCTTCTTTTGTGCTTTTCTTTTTTCCATATTTTCTCTATCCGTTTTTACATAAAATAGAAACATTTGGAAAAAATTTCAAAGTGAAGAAGCATTCTGGCTGAAAATAGTTTATAAGTCAAGCAGTATCAACCTGTTGCGAAAGTGTTAAAGTTTGTAAAAATAGAATTGTAAGAAATAAAACAGTCATTTTATGTGTTTTTGTTTCCTATAAGAAATAAAATTGTATCAAGTTTAATCAGTTTGTATATTCTCAATAAATAAAAATCGTATTATTCACCGCAATAAGCAAGCTTGCTTATTCTATTAAGCAATATTTCTATCATTTTGCTTATTCTATTAAGCAATTTGTATTATCTTTGTGTCGGTAACTAATAAAATAAATGTGTTATGCAGCAACTACAATCTCAACATCTGCGACTTTTGGGACATTTGAATATGCCTTTCGAGCGTAGTTTAATGGCGGCAATCAACTGGGATGCACGGCTCATTGCTGTACGTGGAGCTCGCGGTGTGGGCAAGACAACCATGCTCTTGCAACACATCAAAAAGACCTACGGCACATCACCCACAACGGCCTTGTATGCAAGTTTAGACCACTTATACTTCACCCGCCATTCGCTACTTGATCTGGCCGAAGAGTTCTACCAACGAGGTGGAAAATGCTTATGTCTCGACGAAGTGCATAAATATGAAGGCTGGAGCCGCGAAATCAAGAACATCTACGACGGATTTCCCGAACTACAAATCATATTCACGGGCTCATCGTTGCTCAACATCCTCAATGCCGAGGCCGACCTGTCGCGACGTTGCGTGAGCTATGACCTACAGGGCCTTTCGTTCCGTGAATATCTGATGATCAAAGAAAACATCTCATTGCCCGTCCTCACACTAGACGACATCCTTAACCACCCATTGGAGGTGTCAGAGAAGGTGTTGGCTGCATGCAGACCCCTACAACACTTCTCCCACTATCTCGAAGAAGGATACTACCCCTTCTTCATGGAGCAACAGATAGATTATCTCACTCAGGTGCAACGGGTGGTGAATATGATTCTAGAGATTGAACTTCCACAGTTGGGCAATGTAGATATTGCCAATGTGCGTAAGCTAAAAAGTCTGCTATCCGTAGTCAGTAGCGGTGTACCCTTTGCGGTAGATATCAGTAAAATGGCTCAAACTGCAGAGCTCAATCGTAACACCATTATCAATTATCTTGCTCATCTCGGTCGGGCCAAACTAATCAACCTCCTATATAGCGATTCAGTTAACCTCAAGCGAATGCAGAAACCAGACAAGATTTATATGGAGAATTGCAATCTGCTGCATGCACTCTCGCTCACACAAGTAGAAGCGGGCACTGCACGAGAAACCTACTTTGTCAATCAACTTTCATACCAGCATACGGTGGAGTATGCCAAACAGGGCGACTTCGTTATTGACCGAAAATATACCATCGAGGTGGGTGGAGCAAGCAAGGATGGCAAGCAGATTGCCAGTGCAGAGAATGCATTCATTGCTGCCGACAATATCGAATATGCATTGGGGAACAAGATTCCTCTTTGGCTTTTTGGTTTCTTATATTAAACTCACCCTCACCCAACAAAATCCCCGAGGCTGCTCCGTGTGGGGCAGCCTTGGGGATTTTTTGTTTGGTTTCATCTGTTGGTTATCATCATTCTTCATCGTCCCAATCCTCATCTTCACAACTCTATCGGGTCTTCATAGGGAGGCACATGACCTTCTACCTTTTCTAAATACGACTTATACTCTTCAAACACCTCATTTGTGGGTTTGTTGACTAAGACTTCATCGTTATATTCAATACGAATAATATCTGTATCATCATTCCAACAACCACATACTTCATCCCACAATATTTCATAGAGCACTGCCATTAGCGCGAGTTTCTGACTATCGTTTTCATCAACACCTGCAAGGGTGATGAAAGCATCAACGATGTTGCCGAGTCTCTCCAATGCCTTGTCATGCATTTCACCAAACGTACAGTTAGTGCCCTCAAAAGCATTACTTTCAAAAAATTTCTTAAAAGTTTGTTCTTCAATCACATCACCCCATGAAAGGGTCATTGAACCATATTGTTCAAAAATCTCACTGAGTCTTTCGTAATCCATAGTTCTTGAATTTTAATTTAATGTATAATTTGTTGCAACGGTTGCAAATATAATAATAAGAAGAAAAGTGATTTTTTCTGTTTTTTTCAACGGGAACGGATGCGAATTTGGCACGAGCAATGCAAGCGACGGCGAGCATGATATCTGCTTCTGTGTCATCGTGCTGGTTGATAAAATTCAACGCGCCGATGTTCAGAGCTGTGGTGCGACCGTCATCAGCAAGTACGCGGCAATGATGAGTTGGGCGTCATAATCATCATTTGTTCGCTCCGTCAGCCTTATTATCTGCACATCAAGAGGCAACTCCTTTCTTTCCTGCTTCGATAGTTTTGTGTTGAGCATCTCCTCCACTGCATCGTAGATATAACCGATGTTGTCCGACTCTTTGATAGATTCGTGATACTTGGTACCGTCAGCGAAGATCTTCGCCACATAGGAACAGACTAATGCTTTGTTGTTTATCATAACTATTGTTTTTTTGGTTCATCCATAATATAGCGACAAAAAGGAGAAAATTAAAAAATCGAGGTGATTTTTTTTAACACTCCGCCCTCTACCCCTAACTAAATACCCGAGTTCGGGTATATGATTTAGACAATGATTACCCTTCTTATGGTATGTTGTAATAAATAACAAAAATTAGGAAATCCGCATCGTATATTACTCCGTCGATTTACTCTCCACAAGCATATTATTGGTACCATCTTTCGCGCAAATTAAATTTAGCTTTTCGTGTATCCATTTTTCGTTATTAATATCATTCGTTCTTATTGTCCAAACTCTATTCCAAACCCAGTCTTTCTTTAGTGTTTTCTTACGTTCTCCAAACAACGACTTTGCCTGTTGCATCTTATCTGAGATTTCCTCAGTCAGTTCTTCATATTTATCTTTATGGAATTCGAGCATGAGATTAATAAAGTCAGCCCTAATTTCAAATTGGTAATAATAGTAACTTGGATCAATGTTCTTGAAATGGTCCCCCAGTCCTTTCGTCCTGAACTTTACATCCACTCCTGCTCCCACGCATGTATTCCGGCAATGGTGTCGAGCAGGGCAATTGATGCGGCGCGCATGGCTTCTGTTGACAATGTGTTTACAGGCAAGCAAGTGCCATCGTTTGCAGCAATGTCCCAGTGTCCGTCACTGCCTTTGGTCAGTTTGCAACATTCGCCATTGTATGCATCGCAGGCAATGGCAAAGGGCTTTGTCTTTATCTCCGTTACCCCGCCAAAACCATCGGGAGTGTGCATCTGGTTGTCCATCTGCTTCTTTACAGTGAATGCGCAGAGTTCGTCAATCATATCGCAAAATGCATCGTAGTCATTTGCTTGCAGAGCAAAGGCACGCTTTGCCTTCATCGTCTTTATTTCCTGTTTTATTCTCTCTTCGTAGTCCATTGTCGATATTCTTTTCTTGTCATATTAAGCGTCGGCGAAATATCTTTTTACCGCTATATTGTTTCTTAAACAGTTTCCTATTCTACCGGAATCTCAATGTATTCAGGGTAAGGATATTTTGAGAACCACTGTTCGTTTGCTTCGGTATCCCTTTCTACAAGTTCTTCAAGTGTTGCTGCAAGTGCATCGGCGATGCGGAGCAATGAAGTTCTGTCGGTGAGTTCGCGGAATGAAATCTTTCGTTCATCCGGTACTGTTTTCACACACCATTCTCCGTTGTCAAGCTTAACACAACCCATACACTCGCCCGAGTATAAAGCATCCTCAAGTATATATATACCTGTTTCAACACGTTTCTCGCAAATATCAGTGGGGATTAACTGCATTGCAGCCATTTTTTGCTCAACGGTATCGGCAATCTCAAAAAGTTCTTTGTAGCAACGGTTAATCCTGGCATTTGTAAAAAGATTTATTCTCGACAGCGAGGAGTGCCGTCGAAGGAATTGACGCAATCTGGAATTATCAGAACACTTGCTGCTATAGATATCCTTGGCCTCAAAATACGCTTTTGCGTATTCCTTGTCTTTGGGCTCACGCCTGATTTTTTTCAGTTTTATGATTTTCAATTGTCGCATAATTCAACCTTTGATATTATCTATTATTTTTCTTCTCTCGTGCCATCCAAGTTCACAGCCGCCAAGGCGGCACTCTTTAGCATTGAGTCGTAGAAGCCTGCCTGCGCGTTCAATAGTGCAGTGCTCATTGCAGTCGGCATCCATTTGTGCAACTGCGGGATATTCAACAACGGCATTGTTTTTCTTCCCTTCAGCACAGTATAGTGTATCGGCTGCAATGAATACAAGGCGCTCTTTGGTACGGCTTTTCAAGTAGAATACCTCGCCATTATCGGCTATGTACTCCCGTGGCCACACATTGCCCAGTTTATGATGGAATGTTCCGAATATCGCCATTGCTGCCGGTTATTTGTTGTCTAATATCCCGAAATAAGGCTCAAGATTGTCAATCCCCAGTTGTACCAGTACATCGCGGTTATATGTGGGGCATCCTTCAATTTTTACAGGCACCCGTTTGCACACGCATTTGCGTTCGCACACAACGGAATCCTCATCCTTTATTACAAAATGTTTACCCCCTTCAATGGCGGCTTTGTACTCATTGGAAAAATCTCCCGATGTGTAGGGTATATTACTGTTCTCTATGTATTTTATTGTGGCATAAGGCGCAACAGCCCAGTCCTCGAACTCTGCATCAGAGTCGAAATAGATTATTCCTTTCTTCTCAATCATAATATGTGTTTTTTTTAAACTATTATAATATTGTCTCGTTGGCTTTTTTATCAAGAAACTCCTTTAATGTTGTTCCGCAGTCATCGGTTTTTACAAAATCCCCTTTTTGCTCGTCCAACTCGGCTTCGACAGTGCTGTTTAAAGACTCTCTGGAAATACGACGCCCGCCCTTGAAATATTGCATTGCATCGAGCATTATGCGTGTACCTTTGTACTCCACAAAGCAAATTTCGTCACCGGTCTTAGGATTCTGGAGCGCTTTGGCTGTATAAGTGTTGCGATACCCTATACCGTTTTTGAATGTCAGGGTGTTGCCGTTGCGTTCATCGAGGCGGAAAAGTTCTGTCCTTGCAACATTTTTGGGAAGTCCTTTTTTTGCCAAATGCAATGGCAGTTCACAATGGTAAACAAGATTTTCACCGGCTACAAAAACTTTTGATTTTTTATTTTCCATAGTGCTTTGTTTTATATGTTACAGACATAAAATAGACATTTTTTAAAAAAATTCGAAGTTTCGGGTAATCGCGAATGAAAATAATTTATATAGCATTGAAACACAATGCGATATAAACAGTTAAAGTTTATTAAAAACAATAATCCAATACATCTGTAATTGGCGTATGCAACGTTATCAGCAATGTACACCAGTCATCTCCACATACCTATATTTTAAAGTTTTATACTTTATATGCTCCAAACTCATTGACCAGCATTCTGCACAAATAGTTCAGTTTCTCCGAATAGATACTTTCCAGAAGATCATTCAACTCCGCCTCCTTCATCTGTGCAATGGGTTTGGCAGTTCTAATCTTGTACTGGAGGACTGTCTTTGTACAGTTCTTTCCCAGTGAGGCATCCTTCGGGAGCAGGATAGCATTGTTCTGCAAATGCTTGCGCCATTCGTTGGCCAATGCGACGTTACCCTCTACATGAAGTTCCAGTGTGTATTCCGTACCTGTCAACATCTTTGAGGTATTGATAGGTATCCACTCCAAATGAGCGGTTCCCCATTCGTTCCCAAGCCGCACTTGCAGGTATCCTTCACCGCTGACCCCCCGATGCCCAACAGTCCATTGGAGGCCACCACGCTTTTTCAGTTCTTTTTTCCACCGTTCGTTCAGCAATTCTATGGTGTATTCTTCAAATTTGCCGAAAGCCAATTGCTCCACCTTCAGAAGCACTTTTTTGATAATGGTGTACAGATTTTCCATAGCACGCATATCCTCTGCGCTTCCATTGGCAATATCTTCGCGCATCTGGTTTCTCGCCTCTGCCACAGCCTTGCGGAAGGCATACAGGGTGTCGCAATCATCCGTGGTCACCTTCTTCAGATTGTGATGACCTATCACGGAGTTGCACAACATGTTCATTCTCGAATCGTCAGAGTCATCCTCTGCGAACAAGTCTTTTTCCAAGGACTCCACATAGGCACGAACCACACCGGTCAGAGCTTCGGGATAGATACGTGCCTCGAGGATGTCGTTCTTCAGCCAATTAACGATGTCACAGTTGTAGGCAAGTGGAACAAAGCGATTACCAATGTTTACATTACCATTGTTGCCATAACTTTGTGCGTCAACTTCCTTGCTGCCGTCGCCCGTCATGTAGAACACCCACACGTTGTCCACAGAAATTCCTTCGTCCTTTGTCATGTGCTCGATGTAGCGGGAAATCTGATTTGGCTGGTCAGGTGCATCGTAGATTTTGTTTTCCACAATGATTGCTATGCGCTTGCCATTGGCGGTAAAGGTGATGAGCCCGTCTATGAAACTGTTTGCTGTATTAGTCTTATATCGGGGATTGAACAGAATATTCACATCCGAGATGTTCTGATAATGAATCATCTTGTCGCGCCCTTTGGCAAATCGGTTCAGGAAACTGTTGAGCAACAAATATCTTCCGGAAGCATTTTGGTAGCGCATCAATGCCAAGAACATTTTGGTATGATCGTTCTCGCTCATCTTCCATGCAGTAAATACATTGTAAGGATTTTGAAGGTTGCTTGCACGGTTTCTGGAAGTTTCAATCTTTTCTGCCACTTTCTTAATATCCTGTATTGTCCAGTTTTTCATGATTTTGTATCAGCGATTCCCTTTACATCGCGAGGTTTCTATTATGTAAGTTTAGATGACTATACCCCCAATTTCTTTTTTAGAATTTCACTAAACATCTGTTCACGGTTTTCAAAGAACATATCAAAATCTCTGATATCGGTACTGAAATTTGCAGGTTGAAGATATTTTGTTTTTTCCGTAGAAGACTTTCCGTCCCACCATTCACTAAGAGACATGTCATTCTTGCTCCGATTTTCATCGTAGCCTAACAACTGCAGGTTAGGTATTGTATCATAGCGTTTATCATCCGAATCATAAAAATTTTTAGCAGCGTGTACATGATCTACATCATATCCTCTTGCAGGCTCCAAATAACAAATACCATCTGTGGATGAATATATGATATTCAGAATTGGGAAACTGGCTTTCTTTTCTATCCTCATATATTCGGAGATCTCTTTGTCAGAAATAGATAAAGACGAATCTGTGGCAATTATCGCAGAAAGAGGATAATTGTCCTCCTCTCCATGAAGTTTCTGTACATCTTGAATCTTTTTCAGTTTCTCGTTAGTTCCGGAGGTAAAGAAACTTGTTGAAATCGTACGGAATAGCCAAGTTCTCATATCGGCATATATTCCCGTATCAACAGATTGTTTCTGACCGTTCACAAAATCTTGTTTTACCTTTCTTGAAATTTTGAATTTAAAGATATGATACACAATCGGCAGTAGTGCTAATTTAGATGTCAAGCCACGTTCCAACATTCCATATCGATTAAGCAATTTGCAGACAGCTTCAATACTATTGGCTATCTCATCTTTTGCATTGAATATTTCACAGGCAGTGCTTTGATCAAAGTTGCTGGCAGTTAGTTTGATGTCTTTATCTAAAATATAAAGAATACAGCTCAATACCCAGTCTTTATCTACTTTGTATCCATATTTTGCAACTTTATTCACAATATCTTGTACATATTCGCGCGCATTGACATTATTACTTCCTGCCCAATTGACCGTTATCACTGATAACAATAAATCACCCTTACTAAGTGGTTTCCCGCCGCTATTGGTTCTTACAAAGATATTAAGTACATGATCCAAATCCTCTCCCTTAATCTCATAAGCATTGATGATATTCTCGTCTTGAAACACCCTCAATAACTTTTCCTTCTGGGCCGGAAATAACTGTATCACGTGGGGCGGATATTGCTTCGCCGTCACCAATGGTTGAAATTAATAATTCTTTAGCTGCAGAAAGATTTGTCTCTGCTTCTTGAATTAGAGTTCGTAATCTTTTTATTTGTTTTTCTGATATTTCAGACATCACCTCGCATCCTGTCTGTT
>JAUNQV010000191.1 GCA_030535995.1 Bacteroidales bacterium | reverse complement strand
TCAGTTCTCAGTTTTCAGTTTAAAAAAGCGTTCCCTGCTCACCGTTATTGAAACGGCTGCGCCCCAGATGCTTATAGGCAAGATCGGTGACCTCGCGCCCACGCGGAGTACGCTTTATGAAGCCCTCTTTTATCAGGTAGGGCTCATAAACCTCCTCAATGGTGCCGGTATCCTCACTCAATGCAGTAGCTATTGTGCCTATTCCCACAGGGCCACCCTTGAACTTGTCGATTATTGTACAGAGTATCTTGTTATCTATCTCATCGAGCCCGTATTTGTCGATATTCAGCGCCTCAAGAGCAAGCTTGGCAATTGAATTTGTAATATGGCCATCGCCCATTACCTGTGCAAAGTCGCGTACACGGCGCAGGAGCGCATTGGCTATACGCGGAGTACCTCTGCTGCGGCGCGCAATCTCGTACGTAGCCTCATCGTCGTATGAAACACCCAAAATCTGTGCCGAACGGCTTATGATACCGGCCAAAGTCTTGCTGTCGTAATACTCAAGATGCATGTTTATTCCGAACCTCGCACGCAACGGAGCTGTAAGCAAACCGCTTCTTGTAGTTGCACCTATTAGCGTAAACGGGCTCAAGTCTATCTGGATGGAACGTGCCGAAGGGCCTTTGTCGATGAGGATATCTATGCGGTAATCCTCCATAGCCGAATAGAGGTACTCCTCGACAATGGGAGAGAGACGGTGTATCTCATCGATAAAGAGAACATCGTTCGGCTCAAGCGATGTAAGTATTCCGGCAAGGTCACCGGGCTTGTCGAGTACAGGCCCCGATGTAACCTTGAACCCCACCCCAAGCTCGTTTGCTATAATATTGCTCAATGTTGTCTTTCCCAAGCCCGGAGGGCCATGAAGCAGCACATGGTCGAGCGATTCGCCACGCATCTTTGCAGCCTGCACAAATATTTTGAGATTGTTTACAATCTTCTCCTGCCCGTTGAAATCGGGGAAAGAGAGAGGACGCAAGGCATTCTCAAACTCCTTGTCGCTGTTCTTTCCGCGTATATTGAAATCTCCGTTCATCAGTATATATAAAAGTATTACTTTCCTGTTTGTATTATACAAAAATAGTACATGAATTGAGGAATTTAAAATTTTAGCTTCCGTTTTTTTGCCGCCCATGCAATAATTGCAGCACATTCACAGAACCCACCTCATTACAACTGCGGCAATTATTAAAATTATTAAAAAAACGATGCCACGCCTCTGGCTTTTTGTGAAATAAAAATAATTGCCCACGTTAATTTAATTTACATTTGACAATGTTAATACCACTTATGATATATTTGCACAAGTTTTACATGCAAAAATAGAATAAACTTGTTATTTGTCCATACAATAACCTGAAAAATAGAGATTATGCAACAGACAACAGAAAGAATAAAGAATATACTGACACGCTACCCCCTATCGCTCATGACCCTGACGGCAATATCCTATTTAAGCCTGTTCAGCGCCGGAGACAGCAGCAGTGTAGAGCTTTTCGCTCATGCCGACAAGCTCATCCACTTCATGATGTACGCTTTTTTCTGCTCCATACTGTGGTACGAATACTACAGAAGCCATTTGAATACAAATACCAGAAAAATATTCTGGGGAGCCATCATTGCCCCCATAGCTTTCAGCGGCATGCTTGAGATATTCCAATCATATTTCACGACATACCGTACAGGCGATTTCCTCGATTTCGCATTCAAGGGGACTGAATTCAGTCACTTCCGCGCGGC
>JAUNQV010000190.1 GCA_030535995.1 Bacteroidales bacterium | reverse complement strand
TACCACATGAAACAGGCCGAGAACGGAGGTATAACAGATGACCGCTACATAACACGCCCCGAAGAGACCGACGGTTCAAACAGCAACTTCGGCACCCAGGATATACCGGTGAACCTCGAGGCCGCTTGGAACCGCAACGAGACTTACAATCTCTATTTCACACACAACTACAATTTTGGTTTCTACCGCGAAACGGCAATTGCCGACAGCAGCAATGCCGACGCAGAGAATATAAAGAAGGAATTTGTGAGGGTAGCTCGCATAACACACACGCTCGATGCAAAGCACAACATGCGTGAATTCATAAACCACAACGCAATGAAAGGCTATTATGCCGACACGTTCCTGCCTCACGACTCGGTAGACAACACCAAATGGCTATCGATTAACAACAAACTTGCCCTGTCGCTCTGCGAAGGATTCAGCAAATGGGCCTTTGCCGATGTAACAGCCTTTGCATCATACACATACAACCGCTATACACTGCCCGACACACTCCCCGGCAATACAATGGAGAGAAAAAAGGAGTATAGTGAGCACATACTCTCCATAGGTGGTATTATTTCGAGCAACTACGGCAAAAACCTGCGCTACCGCATAGAAGGTGAGACAGCTGTTTCGGGCGACGAGATTGGCACATTCTCGTTAGACGGTACTGCAGAACTCGATTTCAGACTGCTGAAAAGAGATATAAGACTCACAGCCAATGCCTTTGCAAAGAACAATAGGCCATCATTCTACTACCGCCACTACCACTCCGAGCATATATGGTGGAACAATGACCTCGACAAGGAATTCAAGACACGCATAGAGGGAAAGCTTGAGATACCCTCATGGAAAACAAGCATAAGCGCAGGCTTCGAGAATATAAAGAACTACACATACATTGCCAACGATGCCGTTGCCAAGAGTGGGCAGAAGGGTTACGCGAAGAGATACAGCGTGAAGCAAGCCGGAGACATACAGGTATTTACAGCAATGCTCAAGCAGGATTTCAAATTTGGCATATTAAACATAAACACCCGCCTTACCTACCAGAACAGCAGCAACAAAGAGGTGTTGCCATTGCCCGAATTCAATGCATACGCCAATGTTTTCCTGAAATTCAAGATAGCACGGGTTTTGAACACCGAACTTGGAGCCGACGCCGTTTACTTCACAAGCTACTATGCCCCTGATTACTCACCCGAACTCGGACAATTCGTTCAGCAGAACCAGGCCGACAGGGTTGAGGTAGGCAACTACCCTATTGCAAGCGTATATGCAAACTTCCTGCTGAAACAGACACGCTTTTATGTAAAATACTACCATGTAAACGAAGGCAGTGGAAACAGGAACTACTTCCTTGCCCCCCACTACCCAATTACACCGGCTGTATTGTGGTTCGGTCTTTCATGGAATTTCTATAACTAAAAAAGCTGAAGAATGAATATCACTGTAAAATGGGGTTTCATCGGCTGTGGCGAGGCTACTGAAAAGAAGAGCGGGCCGGCCTTTCCTCTTGTTAAGGGTTCAGAAGTTGTAGCCGTGATGGGGCGCGACAAGGAAAAGACAAGAAACTATGCCAAGCGCCACAACATAACCCATTGGTATACCGACCCCCAGGCACTCATTGATGACCCGGAGGTAAATGCTGTGTATATAGCCACTCCCCCATCGTCACATGCAACATACGCAATTATGGCCATGAAGGCCGGCAAGCCTGTTTACGTTGAGAAGCCTCTTGCTGCAAGCTACGAGGATTGTAC
>JAUNQV010000108.1 GCA_030535995.1 Bacteroidales bacterium | reverse complement strand
CTTTCCGTCCTTTCTTTCCGTCCAAACAACAAACTCTATTTTTATTCAAAAACAGATAAAAATACTGAACTTTTTTATGTATGTTTGCAATTAATGGTATCAACAATTAATTAATAGATGTGAGAAAACTTTACTTGACTATTCTTATATTCTGCCTATTGGCTATTCAGCCATCAACGGCAGTGACCGGTATCGGGCTTAAATTTTCCCGTAGCGGAACCGATGCTGCAAGTGTTACAGTGAGTGTCGTTGATGAAGGCGGTGTTGTAATTGAGGGTGCTACAGCCACAGTTACATCATCGCATACATTCAAAGGCACAAGTGCGGCTATTACCGATGCAATCATCTGCCCCGATGTCAACGGAAATACCAATCCTGCCATTGAGCTTGTATTTGCACTCAGCGGGCTGCCCACAGGCTTTGAATTCAACACCATCGGGCTTGATATTCATGCATTGAACGGTGCCGGAAATTACCAGGAACCAGGTGACGGCATTGCACGCAAATGGAATGTTGCTGCAAAAGCAGATGCTACTGACTTCGGCTCTTTGAACGATATTGATATTGCTGCCGGAGTGGGCGCGGCAGGCGCCGTCCACAAGGTTTGGAATATCGCAAACAGTGCTGCTGTAACAAGCAACGGTGCATTAGAGATATCGTTGACAATTACTGCCGGCTCTGAAAACAAGGGCTGTTTCTTCGGCTTGAGCGAGGTGCTGTTAGGCACAACAGCTGTAGAGCAGGAGCCTGAACCCGAGGAGGATGATGCCAAAGTCTACTACATACAGTGGAAGAACACCGGCAAGAATTACATTACCGAGGAGAGCGACCACCGCATGGCTGTAAGGGATAACGATGTTACCAAGGCGCAGTTCTGGAAGTTCATCCCGACAGGTAAAGAGAACTGCTATTATATAAAGAACACTGCTACCGACCGTTATATGGGAAGTTGTAACCTCACTCCCTCTTCGGCTTCAAAAATATATACATCGGAGACTCCGGTAGAGTATTATGTAAAGAAGACCTCGGCTACAAGCGGTGAAATTGCAGGCTGCTACTATTTCAGCTCAACCGATTGTGAGAACTACAGCGACGAGAATGCCGGGCCGCGTGCGTTGAACAAGGACGGTGCATCTGATTATGTAATTACATGGCAGGCCGGTACAAGCCGTGTAGGCTCATATTGGAAACTTATTGAGACAGAGGATCTCTATGAGGTGCGTCCGTTCGATGGTTGCGAGGGCGTAGGGGAAATAGGTACAAGCTACAACATGGAGACTGTTGGCGGCAAGAACCTCACAATAGTGGACGGTACTCTTGCACTGGCAGCTCCCGATGCTTTCGACAAGAACCAGGAGTGGTATTTCATAGGTACAGGAAATGCCGATGGTTGGCAGATAGCATCTTCGGCAGAGCCATCGCTCATGGTGGGTATTGCCGGCGGTGAGTTCGTTGTAAGCAACAATGCCGATACTAAGTGGAAGGTATATGCAAGCAAGGAAAAGATAGGCTATTATTATTTTGCGTGTGACGGTACAGTATTTACCGTTGAAGGCGACAGCCTATTCAAGTTCACCCGAGTGCGCAGTGCTTATTCACGCAGAATGCAGATATACAACAACCCTTGCGGTTCCGCAGGAGACAATTTCTTTACAGCTGTGAAGCTCGATGGCGAGGATGTCGCAAGCACAATAATCTATGAGGCAAAGGCAAAACCAGGCAACTGGCATGTGGTGTATGCCATGGACAAGGGCGAAGTGATGAGCGGCGGCAGCTTCAATGTAACAGCAACACTCTCTTCGGCTCCCGAGAGCAATGTCGTTGCCGGTGCATATTTCGATTGGGACGGCGATGGCATGTTCGAGACCTGCCACACCATGGATATTGCCGGCACTGCATGCAGTGTGGCGGTAACGGTTCCCGATTGGGCGACAGAGAAGCAGACACGCATGCGCTTGCGCATAAACAGCAATGGCCTCGATCTTGCCGAGGATGAGGTCTTCGGTTTTATTTACGACTTCCATATTAAGGTAGTAGAGCCACAGGCACAGCGCACAGTAGTAGTCGAGGTGAACTCTTGGGAGCGTGGCAAGGCAACACTCTCTGCCGAGGCCGAGAGCTATGAGCCCGGCACAACAATCACGGCAACAGCGGTTCCTTATGGCAATGCACGTTTTGTGTGCTGGCGTCAGGAGGGTGTAGTGGTATCTACCAACGCCGAGTATACATTCACAGTAGACCATAATGTCAAGCTGGTTGCATACTTTACACCTAATACCGATGAGGAGAGCTATCCTACCGGTGTCGATGCAGTGCCTTCGGCCGAGGATATTACAATAATCGAGGAGGGTGGCAAGCTTGTAGCAACAGCGTCAAGTGTTATCAACTCAATGACTATCTACACCATAGATGCAGCGACAGTTGCCCGGAGCAATGGCAATACCATTGAAACCGGCAATGTGAAGAGTGGCATATACATTGTGCGTGTAACTACAGAGAAGGGCTACAAGAATATAAAGATATATATTAACGGATTATAAAAACAGCTATATGAACAATAAACTATTACTATTCGGTTGCGGCATGTTGGCTTCGGCGGCCGTACAGGCACAGGAGGCGGAACGCCCCAATATTATATATATAATGTGCGACGACCTTGGCTATGCCGATGTTGGCTGTTACGGACAACAGTACATAAGCACACCCAACCTCGACCGTATGGCGGCAGAGGGTATGCGCTTTACACAGGCATACGCCGGAAGTCCCGTGAGCGCTCCTTCGCGTGCATGTTTCATGACAGGTCAGCACACTGGCCACACAAAGGTACGCGGAAACAAGGAGTACCGTATCGGTTCTGTAACATACGGCAAGACAACCGACCCGGTGCAGACAGGCCAGGAACCGTATGACCCGGCGCATGTTATCCTTCCCGAAATCATGAAGGACAACGGTTACACAACAGGTATGTTCGGTAAGTGGGCCGGAGGCTATGAGGGCTCCATCTCTACCCCCGACAAGCGTGGAATAGACGAGTACTACGGCTTTATGTGCCAGTTCCAGGCCCACCTCTATTATCCCAACTTCCTCAACGCTTATAGCCGTGAGGCGGGCGACACAGCCGTGCACCGTGAGCTTCTTGAGAATAACATCAACTATGCAATGCATGGTGAGGATTACAAGAACCGCCGCGACTACTCGGCCGACCTTATCCACCAAAGAGCAATGGCGTGGATAGACAAACAACCGGCCGACCAACCGTTCTTTGCAGTGCTCACATATACATTGCCTCATGCCGAGCTTGCACAGCCCAACGACTCGATACTTCAGGCCTATCAGGGTGCCTTCTGCATCGAGAGAAGCTATGGCGGTGATGCAGGTTCGCGCTACAACCCCACAAATATCGCTCACCAGCAGTTCGCTGCCATGGTGACACGCCTCGATGCTTATGTGGGCGAGGTGCTCGACCTGTTGCGCAAGAAGGGCATAGACAAGAATACTCTTGTCATCTTCACAAGCGACAACGGCCCTCACACCGAGGGTGGTGCCGACCCCGATTACTTCAATACCGAAAAGCTGCTGCGCGGAACCAAGCGTTCCACAACCGAGGGCGGTATACGTGTTCCGTTCATAGCCTGGTGGCCAGGTGAGGTTGAGGCAGGTGTGGTCAACGACCATCAGCTTGCATTCTACGACCTCATGCCTACCTTCTGCGATGTTGCGGGTATCGACAATTACATAGCGCGTTATTCGAACCCCAAGCTTGAGAACGACTATTTCGACGGCCTCTCCTTTGCACCTACACTCTTGGGCAGCGGCGAGCAGGAGAAGCACGATTTCCTCTACTGGGAGTTCCACGAAACAAACATGATGGCTCTGCGCATGGGTAATTGGAAACTTGTTGTACAGGGTGGCAAATGCTACTTGTATGACCTTGTTACCGATACTCATGAGGATACCGACCTTGCTTCGCAGTATCCCGAGATTGTAAAGCAAATGAAGGATATTATATTGCGCGAGCATACTGCAAGCTCAATACAGCAGTTCAATAGTATTACATTACCACAGTAACGACTATATCAAGAAAAAATGAGAGGCGCGCCTCTCATTTTTTCTTGATATAGTCGTTGTACATCTTTATTGCAAAGACAATGCAGCTGCATGTGCAGGTTACAGCATTGGTTATTACCATAGACCATATTATACCGTTTTCGTGCAACAGCCCTTGCACCACAAAAGCAAAGGCACCGATAGCCATCATCAGGAAGGTGGGCAGGGCAATGCCGTCGGTGTTGCGTGTGCGTATGGTGGTTATTGCCTGTGGAAGGTAGCCCAGTATCATGCCGAAACCGGCTATATAACCGAAAATGTTGTATATTGTCGTCTGGTCCATATTCTCTTCTTTTCCTACAACTCAAACCTCATCATGGCCCAGCGGTTCTCCTCGGCATAATCGAGGTAGCGGAGCCCATGGCTGGCTGCCTCCTCCTTGAGTACATCCATGTCGTCGGTGTAGAAACCGCTGATGAATAGCTGCGACCCTGCATGCATGGCACGTACATAGTTAACAATATCCATGAGCAGAATGTTGCGGTTTATATTGGCTATGACAAAGTCAAAACTGTCGCTCTCCTTTATTGCCCCGGCACCGCCAAGCCTCACTTCAATGTCGGGAGTGCCGTTCAGCACAACGTTCTCTTTTGCATTCTCGTATGCAAACTCATCTATGTCAATGGCTACAACATCTGTCGCTCCATGCTTGCGGGCGAGAATGGCAAGCAGTGCTGTTCCACAGCCCATGTCGAGCACGCTCTTGCCCTGCATTTCGCTGTTGAGTATGGCGCGCAGCATGTGGCAAGTAGTCTGGTGGTAGCCGGTGCCGAAGGCCATCTTGGGGTCAATGAGAATATCGTAACGAGCCTTGGGAACATCCTTGTGGAAGGTGCTGTGGATTACGCAATCCTCGCCAAGCACAATGGGCTGGAAATAGTTCTTCTCCCACTCGGCATTCCAGTCCTCGCCCTCAATGAATTCGCTCACGTGCGATATCTCATAGCCGGGCAACGGAAAGCCTGCAACAACATCGGCAACAGCACCGGCGTTGTAAAGGGCTTGCGGAACGTATGCCGAAAGGCCATCATCCTCGGGAACAAAACTCTCAAAACCTGTATCGGCTAGCAATGCAGCAAGAACATCGGTTGCAATCTCCTCGTTGGGAGTAACTGTGAATTTTACTTTTGTATAGTCATTCATGGTATTTCAATTTTTTGCGAAATTATGAAAAAAAGAGGAACAGCGCAATAGACGGCGTTGTCAAGCATGTCTCTTTGAGTGA
This sequence comes from Bacteroidales bacterium, assembly GCA_030535995.1. GTDB lineage: Bacteria > Bacteroidota > Bacteroidia > Bacteroidales > Bacteroidaceae > HGM04593. The sequence continues at coordinate 1,414 of JAUNQV010000108.1, read as the reverse complement.
AAGCGCAGGTAGAACATTATTCCGGCACTTGTGAGTCCGAAGGGGAACGACATCCACACACCGGTCAAGCCCCAATCGAAGACAAAGCCAAAGAGGTATCCCGCAGGTAGTGAGATTACAAAATATGCGATGAATGCATAAAGCATTACCGGTTTAACATCGACAATGCCGCGAAGGGCGTTGGAGAAGTTGCATTGCAACCCGTCGCCGAACTGGTAGAGTATAAACGGCACAGCGAGCTGCGCCACAAGAATGGCAACTTCGGCGTTGTCAGTGAATATGCCTCCAATACTATTGCGGAACAGATATATGATAGCCGATGCAGCCACAGCCATCAGGAGAATTATGTGAAAACCGGCATTGGCCGAACGTGAGATGTTGCCCCTATCGTTGCTGCCGTTGTAGTAGCTCACCTTAACTGCAACGGCTGCAGCCATTCCGTAATACATCATGAACCCCAATTGCCCCACCGTACACATAATCTGGTGGGCAGCGAGAGCTGCCGTACCAAGCCATCCGACCATAATTGTCGCAAGGCTGAACGAGGCGGTCTCCATTCCCATCTGCAGGGCTACTGGCAGGCCAATCCTGTTAAGCAATTTCTGGTCGCTCCTGTTAACATATCCGAGCATGAAACCCTGCATGTATGGGCGGTAACGCTTGCTGCGGAAAAACAACAGCATGAATGTCGCAAGCATGGCCATGCGTGAGAGCAGCGTGGAGATACCGGCACCCAGAAGCCCCAGTTCGGGCATTCCGGCCTTTCCGAAAATGAGAATGTAGTTGCCTATGATGTTGAGCACGTTGCCCGACAGCAATATCCACATAGCTGTCTTTGTGTCGGTAATACCGTCGGCAAACTGCTTGAAGGCATTGAAGAGCATGATAAATGGCATCGATATGAGCAACACGATGTAGTAGGGGCGAATGAGCCCCATCAGGTTATGAGGTTGCCCGAGCTTGTCAATGTTCAGGTAGAGCACACCCATCACCAGTATAAGCAACAGGGCTATGATGCTGTTGGCAAAGAGGGCATTCTTTAGTGTTATACCAATTTCCTTGAGCCTTCCGCGCCCGAACAGTTTGCCTACAACCGGTGTGAGCCCGTATGAGAAGCCGGTAGCAAAGATAATAGCAAGGTTGAACACGTTGTTCACAAAACCTGCAGCGCCAAGGTCATCGGTACCGTGGTGTCCCACCATAAAGGTGTCGGCAAAGGAGACAAAAATAATTCCGAGCTGTCCTATTATTATAGGCAACCCGAGTTTGACCAATTCCTTATAATGTGCAGAGTAGGGTTTCATTTTAAACTGAAAACTGAAAAGTTTCGATAATGCCGGCAGCATCTTGTCGCACGCTGCATCGCTGCAAGTGATGCCGTGCGGGTTGCGAAAAGACGGCATTGTCAAAACTG
>JAUNQV010000107.1 GCA_030535995.1 Bacteroidales bacterium | reverse complement strand
GCCAAGATCAGTAAATCACGTTGCTTCAAGAGCAAGAAGAAAGAAAATTTTAGGTTTGACCAGAGGTTACTTTGGTGCAAGAAAGAATGTATGGACCGTTGCCAAGAATACTTGGGAGAAGGGTTTGACCTATGCATTCCGTGACCGTCGTAACAAGAAGCGTGAGTTCCGCGCACTTTGGATTCAGCGTATCAATGCAGCAGCTCGTCTTGAGGGTATGTCATACTCACAGCTTATGGGCGCATTGCACAAGGCAGGTATCGAAATCAACCGTAAGGTTCTTGCCGACCTCGCAATGAACAATCCTGCAGCTTTCAAGGCTATCGTTGACAAAGTGAAGTAAATCTCCACTTCTGAATTTTGATAGTGATTTATGAGCGCCATCTTGTGATGGCGCTCTTTTTTTGTGGATTATTTGGTGGCTCTTCTGTGAAATTATTCTTAAATGGATTGTTTTTTCTGAAAAAAGATGAAAAAGTGGCAGAATGACTTGTTTTCATTAAAAAACCTTCTTATGTTTGTGCATGGTTTTGCTGTATCGATTGACTGGGAAACTCATCAATTATTATCGAAAACCGAGACCGCTTCACATTGTCCAATGGCGGGCCACGCCTTCGGGTAGCTTTAGAGAGCCGGTGGATTACAAAGGACAGGAGCCCTCAAATCTTGTATTCTCGGAGTTTCGTCGTTCTTTTCATACAGCAAAACTTTTTTATACATCAACGGCATGCCCGCGGGCATGCCGTTGATGTATATGTTTTATTCTTTATTCTGCGGTGGCGCCGGTAATCAGTTGCGGGGCCTTGATGAGAGCCTCCATTGATGGTACTACAATCTCCTTGCGGTGCAGTTCGAGCAGCTTCTGGTTTTGCATGTTGTTGAGAGCTTTGGATACGTTAAGACGTGTCTCGCACAATATGGTCGCCAGCTTTTCCATCTTTATATAAACCCTTTTGACACCTTTGAGGTTGTTGCACCGCATGGATATGAAGCGTATTATGCGTCCCTCGATGCTGGTGGGCGTGTAATTCCAGATAGCATGTCTCTGTTTCTGGGTGTTGTGGCTTATCAGGTTCAGGAAATTTATGGTAAATATGTTGTGGTGGGTAAACTCGCTGAAAAGATATTTCTTCTCAATCTCAAGTATGGTACACTCTCCCTTTGCTGTGTATGTGCTCTTGTATGTGGTGTCGTATCCGAACATCGATTGGGGCTCAATTGCAAACGGAGCCGGAATTATTTCGGTTATGCTGTATGTGTTGTCGGGCGACAGTGAGGCCGTAGACAATTCTCCACGGGTGAGTATGCTGAATTTTTCGCATTTCTCACCTGTGGCATAAACTATTTCGCCATCGCTGAATTTCTTGAACTCGAAAGTTACTTTGTCGAGTATTGCGGTAATATCGTCTTTGCTCATGCCTTGGAAATATGGCAGGCATAATAGGCTTTCGTACATAATGGAATTGTATATATAATTCAATAACTATCTAAATATATAAATAGTGTGTAATACCTTTTGATTTTTGTTATTTTTAACATCTGCTTTAACATTACGTGTCTGGCTTTTCCATTATCATGGTTTGTGTTGCTCCTGCGGAGAAGTGTTGTTTGCATATAGATAACAAAAATTAAACGACTAATTTTGTTAATGCGCTTAACTTGCATTAACTTCGCAGAATATATGCATTACATATATGTTGCAGCGAAAGGAAAAATATGATATGCTCTCGGTCGTGGGCCCGACCGCATGTGGAAAAACTTCACTTGCGGTTAGTCTTGCACTTGAGGTTGAAGGTGCCGAAATAATCAGTGCCGACAGCCGTCAGGTATATCGTGGCATGGATATCGGTACCGGAAAGGATATTGCAGAATACACACGTGGGGGCGTTTCTGTTCCAACGCATCTGTTGGATATTCTTCCTGCCGGGGAAAAATACAACCTTTTTGAATTCCAACGCGACTTCCTTTCGGCCTACAACGGTATTAAAGAGCGTGGAGGCTATCCTGTTATGTGCGGAGGAAGCGGTATGTATGTAGAGTCGGTGCTCAAAGGCTATCGTCTTCTGCCTGTTCCCGAGAATGCAGCTTTGCGCGAGGAACTGGAAAAAAAGAGTCTTGAAGAACTTACGCTGATGCTTGCCGGCTATCGCTCGCTGCACAACAATACAGACACGGATACAAAAAAACGTGCCATACGGGCAATTGAGATAGAGGAGTATTATCTTTCCTGTCCGGTAGAGGAACGCTCTTTTCCGGAACTTAACGTGTTGACCGTGGGCGTTTCTGTTGATAGGGAGTTGCGCAGGGAGAGAATTACCCGCCGATTGCATGAGCGTCTTGCTTGTGGTATGGTGGATGAGGTACGCGGTTTGCTTGATAGTGGCATAGCTCCTGAACAGCTCATTTACTATGGACTTGAATATAAATATATCACTCTGTATCTGACAGGTGCAATGGATTATAAGGAAATGGTCTGTGCCCTTGAGATTGCAATACACCAGTTTGCAAAGCGTCAGATGACCTGGTTTCGGGGTATGGAGAAGCGTGGTGTGCATATACATTGGGTTGACGGGATGTTGCCTCACGCCCAATTGGTTGAACAGATAAAGGGTTTGCTATATGATTGAAATGCGTAACGTTAACCGCCATCGCTGGGGTATTATATATGTACCCAAAGTGGGGGCTTTAAAGCCAATGAAGCGTTGGCGTGAGATACGCGAATACCTGTCGGTAAAGGGTGTGGAGTATGATTTCATTGAGTCGGAGAACTTTAACTCTGTAGAGCGCCAGGCGCGTATGTTCGCCGATAACGGGTATGAAACGATTGTTGTCATTGGCGGTGACGGTGCTTTGCAGGATGCGGTGAACGGTATAATGTCATCACCAAATAGGGCTGCTGTGTCGCTTGCAATAGTTCCGAACGGTATTGCCAATGACTTTGCAACATATTGGGGACTGTCGGTGAATGATTATAGAATGGCTATCGATTGCATAATGACCCATAGGATAAGGAAAATAGATGTCGGTTGTTGTGAGTATGAGAGTGAAGGTGTTGCTCAAAGACGATATTTCCTGAATGTCCTGAATATAGGCCTTTCGGCGCATATTGTGGAACTTGCCAATAAGAAACATGCATTGTTTGCAAAATATGCATATCGTATCCGTGGAGTCTTCCATCTTCTGTTCCATAGGCAGAATTTCCCCATGAAAATGAGGCTCAACAGCCAGGTCGTGGAGAAGAAATTCATGATGCTGTGTATTGGAAACTCTACGGGCTATGGCATGACCCCCAGTGCAGTTCCGTATAATGGCTGGCTCGATGTCTCTGCCATAAGAATGCCTAAATGGCTGGGAGTGCTTGAAGGGCTTCACATGCTCTCGCGTCGCAAAATCCTAAACTTCAGGCTCGTGGAGCCTTTCCGTTCTACAGAAATTATTATAGAATCGGTTGGTGGTGCCAAACTTGGAATTGATGGCAGACCATTCAAGCCATCGTTCCCTATGACTGTGTCGGCATTGCCCGAGGAGCTTAACCTGATAATACCTACAAAAATAAATAAAAGGCTATGACAATTAGAGAATTGACATCTACCGAGAATTTCTTTCTTCTCGCAGGTCCTTGTGTAATCGAGGGCGAAGCTATGGCTATGAAAATAGCGGAACGCATTGTGGCTATGACAGCAGAAAGGGGAATTCCTTATGTGTTCAAAGGGTCTTACCGCAAGGCCAACCGTTCACGTCTCGACTCTTTTACAGGTATCGGTGACGAGAATGCGTTGCGTGTGTTGCGCCGTGTACGTGAAACTTTCAATATTCCGGTAGTTACCGACATACACTCGGCCGAGGAGGCCGAAATGGCTGCGGAGTATGTAGATATATTGCAGATACCGGCGTTCCTCTGTCGTCAGACCGACCTTCTTGTGGCTGCGGCAAAGACCGGCCGCATAGTAAATATAAAGAAAGGGCAGTTTCTTTCGCCCGAAGCTATGAAGTTCGCCGCAGAAAAAGTGGTCTCGGAGGGTGGTGCCGGCCAGGTGATGCTCACAGAACGTGGAACAACTTTCGGTTATCAGGATTTGGTGGTCGACTTCCGTTCGATACCACAAATGAAGTCTTTCGGCTATCCGGTGGTAATGGATATCACCCACTCGCTGCAACAGCCTAATCAGGCGGCAGGCGTAACAGGCGGGATGCCTCAGATGATTGAAACTATAGCAAAAGCAGCCATAGCTGTCGGTGCCGATGGGCTTTTTATCGAGACCCATGAGAACCCTGCGGTTGCAAAAAGCGATGGTGCAAACATGTTGCAGCTCGACCTGCTCGAAGGCCTGCTCGACAGGTTGCTGAAGGTAAGAGCTGCTGTCAGGTGATATTAAAAGGCGCACAATATGCGCCTTTTAATTGTTTTGCCTATTAATATCACTCTTCAGATAGGTTTGTTGATGAAAAGAACTCTTCTCTTTCTTTCTCTGCTGTTGTCTTTCTCTTTCGTGTGTGCTGCGGAAGATAGGGACTCTGTTGCCTATGGGCTTATACAGAGAGTTGCCGACAATGTAACTTCCGATGCAGGTGGGGTAGAGTCTTTGAATGCGAACCTGTATGTCAGGGAGCATGTGAGCGTTGACCGCAAGAACCTGCTGCTTAATGTAATACCAACCATGACCCGTTTCGATAGGGGAGAGAATGAGTATCTTGCCGAACTTTTCTATGAGGTGAGTTGTATATATAATTCATTGCCTCGTATAAAGCGTGTGGCTTCTCTTTCCACATTTGCCCGGAGTAGCGGCGAAATGGACAAGGTTCTTTTTTTTATGGCACCGCAGATATACGGCGAGAGACTTTTCGGTGATGAGCTTCTCTCTCCTCTCTATCCGTCCAATATCAAATACTATAATTATTGTGTAGATACAACTTTTAAAGGCGGCAATTCTGTGAAGTTGCTTTTTGAGGCCCGATTCGATAATATAAAGCTCTTTACGAATGGCTGGGTTGTGGTTTCTACCGAGGATATGTTGCCGCAGCTCTTCTTTGCCAGCGGTTGGGACGAACAGTGCAGTTTCTCGGTGGAGTGCCGTATGGGAGCCTCTGGGCTCGAACGGTTTGTGGTACGCGATATTAAGCTTGATATTGAGTATGCCTTTGCCCGGAACAAACTTGATATAGAGGCCGAAGCACGTTTCGATTATACAAACCTGCAACCTCGTGTGTCGGGTAAGAATTTGGAACGTGATTATAATCTGTCGGTGGGTGATGCATTTGTCGGCGATACTGCAGAGCATGACTGCTGCGATTTTGCTGTCAGGTATCGCAAGTGGCCTCTTTCGGAGAATGATTCATTGCTTTATCGGAAAAAAGGTATAAACAGCGCAGGTGGGGCTCTTGTTGAGCCGGCATACAATGGCGGTGATATAAAGAATATGCTATGGTTAATAGGCGACAAGGCTATCAGTAGCCATTCACTTGCGTGGGGTAACAGTGACCTTAAAATGTCGCCTATACTCAATCCATCTTACCTGTCGTACAGCACAAGCCGTGGTCTGGCCTATAAGTTATCATTCCGTTTCAGGAAAAGGTTGACACAGCGGCGTGCATTCGAGTTGCGGCCTATGCTTGGGTATAACTTCAAGCAGAAAGAGGTTTATTGGAGAATTGCCGGCTCATTGGATTTCAATCCGCTGAAACGCTCTGCGCTGGTTTTTGATGTTGGTCGTGAGAGCAGCCTTTACAGTAGTATAATGCTCGATGATATTGAAGAGACATCACTCGATACTCTCAATTTTTCTTCAATGCCGTTTGTCTACTATCGCGATTTTCATGTGAAGGGTGATTATCGTTTCGAGGTGACGAACGGGCTTGAACTCCGTGCCGGATTAAACCTCTATAAACGTACAATGTCGGGTAATGCCGTCGGTCTTGAAATAAACGGTACGGAATTGAAAGAGAATTATAGGCAATTCGCACCTCACCTCATGGTTACATGGCATCCCGGTATGTATTATTATATAAGTGGAGGGCGAAAAATTAATATGGGGTCCCGTGCTCCACGTTTTGCTCTTGATGTGGAGCAGGGAATAAAGGGTGTGCTCGGCTCGCAAGGAGTGTACACCCGTGCCGAACTGGACATGCAGTATATGCACAGCATCTCATCGAGCGCCTCTCTTTATATGCGTTTGGGCGCGGGAGGCTTTTTCTACACAAAAGACCTCTATTTTGTCAATTATGCTTTTCTGAAGAATAACAATTTGCCTTTGGATAAAGATGATGAATTGAGCGGTGCTTTCCAGTTGCTCGATGCCGAGTGGTACAACTCTGCCAACAAATATGTAAGAGCCAGCTTTGCATACGAGTCTCCGTTTCTTTTTTTGCAGAAAATTATTCCGTCTGCACGCATAATTGAGAGCGAGGCTTTGTACAGCAATATCCTTTTTATATCTCATCTTTGCCCCTACTTTGAGTGTGGCTATGGAGTTGACACGCCCTATATAAACACGGGTGTGTTCATCAGCTTCGAGAACTATTCATATCACAGATTGGGCTTTAAAATCGCATTTTCGCTCTTCCGAAATTGATTATTTTGCTTTTTTTATGTTTTTTTTAAAAAATAGCACTACTTCTTTGTATTTGAATATTATAATTATTACATTTGGAGGTGTGATAAGATTTAAAGTTTAATATATAAATTGTACGAGATGAGTTATTTGCGATTCGAAAAAACGCTGATGACGAACTTGGAAGAGTCGTTGCAAAAGGAGATT
>JAUNQV010000189.1 GCA_030535995.1 Bacteroidales bacterium | reverse complement strand
TACTCGCCATATTGCTCGAAAATGAGCATCCTTCTACTCCATTGGTAAATGCAGGAGCTATATCCACTGTAAGTATGGTGCGCCCGGTTGGCAACAGCCGCGGGAAGTGGGAGGCTATCTTGGAAAATATGAGCGAACTGTGCGGCAGTGAACTGCCACTCATAGACGAGCTTTACAAGTCGGAGAGCGTGAGCAACCACAACAACCGTGCAATTGCCTGGTTGCTCAAGAGTTATGAACGCATATATGACGAGCCCGAACTCTCGCTCGACCTTTATACGCGTCAATGTTCATTGGGCGTAACGGCAAGAGAGCTCTCAATAATGGCAGCCACCATAGCTTGCAGCGGATATAACCCTGTGACAAAGAAAACTGTTTTTCAGCCTATGCTGACCGAAAAGATAACTTCCATGATTGCAACTGTGGGAATGTATGAGCACAGCGGCAACTGGATGTTCAGTTGCGGGATACCCGCAAAGTCGGGCGTGGGCGGCGGTATCATCGGTGTACTTCCCGGCATCTTTGGTATAGCCGCTTTCTCGCCGCCAATAGACAAGGCCGGCAACTCGGTAAAGGCGCAGCTTGCCATGCGTTACATTATGGAGCAGTTGCGGCTCAACATCTTCAGCGGAGAGCGCGTTGTTATTGTGGAATATTGATTTAATAGATGATGGCAGCCTTGCAAGGCTGCCATCATCTATTAAATTCTGAATGTTCCGAACTTCAGCTGTTCCATAAGCTTTCTGTAACTTCCGGCACCGACGAAGAGCATCTTCTTGCCAATCTTCTTGCACTCAATCTGTGCTGTGCCGTCGAAGAGCCATATCCTGTTATCCTTGTCGATGGTAATGAGGATAGCCTCTTTGCCATTGAGCTCGGCAACCTCAATGCCGGTATAAGTAAGGTCGTAATGCTTTCCGTTAAAGGATATCTGGATATTGCACTTGTTATCGAAACTTATACGTGCTGTATTTTCTGTGAGTCCGTATTTATTCTTGCCTTTCAGGAGGCCGCTCTTTGTGTAATAGAAACTGTAGAGATAGGTTGCAGAGCGGTCATACACAGCCTGTATTGCGTAACCGCCGCTCCAGTTTCTATTATCCTTATCTTTGATTACAATGTCGTCATCAGTGGTCTTTGGAATGTACACAATGTTGTGTGCGCTTTCAAGGGTAAAATATCTATAGTCTTCAGCAGTCTGCTTGAATTCCGCCCATACACCGCTTTTGAGCCTTGGACGGTACTCGCGCCAGTTGAGATTGTCGCGAACAAAATACCCGTCGTACTCATAATGCTTCATGCTGTGGTTCCTGTAGGTGTAGTACAGGGCATTGCCCTCGGGACAAAGAAGATGCACGTTCAATGTGTTGTACACAACCTCCCAGTTGCCGTTCTTCTTGCGGTCGACATAAATCTTGTCATGCGAAATTTTGGGAACAGAAACATTGCATCGTTTACTTTCAAGGTAAAAGAACTTGTCATCCTCATTGTACTGCTTGTACTCATTCCAAGGCTCCACCTTGTCGGCCGGGCGGTATTCGGTCCACTCCTTGCCATCCTTAATAAAGTAACCGCCTTCGTAAGTTACAAGCGCTGTTGTTTGTGCAATCATCGACGCCATGCCTGCAATGGCAAGCACAAGTGTCATTAAAAATCTTCTTTTCATTGTAATATGGTTTTATAATTTGTTTCTGTTACTCAATAGAATGTAATCTCTACGATTGTAATGAGAAGAGATCCCTCGTCGCTTCGCTCTGTCGGGATGACAGGTA
>JAUNQV010000106.1 GCA_030535995.1 Bacteroidales bacterium | reverse complement strand
AGTTTTCAGTTTATACATTAAAAAAGCATCACTCCAAAGAGTGATGCTTTTTTAATGTTATAAGAAGTATTAACCTCCAAAGTTATCGTACATAATCGATTTTTCCTCAACACCAAGGTCGGTGAGCATGTTGACAACAGCCTTTGACATCGGGCCGGGGCCACACATGTAGTACTCGATATCCTCGGGTGCATCGTGGTCTTTGAGATAGGTCTCGTAGATAACCTGATGTACAAAACCGGCTGTGTACTTCACGCCTGCTGCATCGGCAGCGGGGTCGGGACGGTCGAGAGCGAGGTGGAAGGTGAAGTTGGGGAAATCCTTCTCAAGCTGCAGGAAGTCTTCGAGGTAGAACACCTCGTTGAGGGCACGTGCACCGTAGAAGTATGTCATTACACGGTCGGTAGTCTTGAGTGTCTTTGTCATGTGCATAATCTGTGCACGGAGTGGAGCCATACCGGCACCACCACCTACCCACATCATCTCTTTCTTTGAGTCGAAGATTGGATGGAAGTCGCCATAAGGGCCACTCATGATTACCTTGTCGCCGGGCTTCAGAGTAAAGATGTACGATGATGCGATACCGCAAGGTACATCCATGAAGCCTGAACGGTCGGGCTTGAAAGGAGGTGTTGCAATACGTACGGTGAGCATGATGCGGTCACCCTCGGCAGGATAGTTGGCCATTGAGTATGCACGGATTGTCTCCTCGGTGTTCTTGCACTTGAGGCCAAGAAGACCGAACTTCTCCCATGCCGGCAGGTACTCGTCACCGATAAGGCTCTTGTCGATGTCCTTGTCGTAGGTCATATCGTATGCAGGGATTTTAATCTGTGCGTATGAACCGGGGACAAAGTCCATGTGCTCACCCGGAGGCAAGGCAACGATGAACTCTTTGATGAAGGTTGCGACGTTCTTGTTCGAGATAACCTCGCACTCCCACTCCTTGACACCCATAACAGACTCGGGCACCTTGATTTCCATATCGTTCTTGCACTTCACCTGACAGCCCAGACGCCAATGTGCCTGCTGCTCCTTGCGTGTGAAGTGGCTTGTCTCTGAAGGCAAAATCTCACCACCGCCCTCTGTTACCTGAAGCTTGCACTGGCCACATGAGCCCTTACCGCCACAAGCCGAGGGGAGGAATATGCCGTTCTCGGCAAGTGTACCGAGGAGGGCTCCGCCGGCTGCTACTTCTACCTCTTTCTCTCCATTAATCTTAACCTTGATGTTACCACCGGGGAGCAAGAAACGCTTTGCCACCAAAAGGATGATAACCAACAGAAGGATGATTACAAGGAAGACAGCTATACTTGAAATAATCAATTGTGTATTCATATCCTTACTTTATTACATTTTAATACCAGAGAAACACATGAACGCCATAGCCATGAGACCTACGGTGATGAAGGCGATACCAAGACCGCGAAGAGGCTTGGGAACGTTGCAATACTCCATTTTCTCACGTACTGCTGCAAAAAGAACAATTGCCAGCATCCAGCCGATACCTGAACCCAAAGCATAAGCTATTGCATCCCAGATGTCACCAATGTACTTGGGGTCTGTATCGAGAAGACCTATTCTCTGCTGCATGAAGAGAGAAGCACCCATGATGGCACAGTTAACGGCTATAAGCGGAAGGAAGATACCCAACTGGTTGTAGAGTGCGGGAGCAAAACGCTCTACTACCATCTCAACCAACTGAACGATACCTGCGATAACCGCGATGAAGAGGATGAACGCAAGGAATGAAAGACCAAGGGGGTCGAGCACCTCTGTCTGCAACAGGTAGTTGACAGGCAGTGTGATCACCTCCACGAATACTACGGCTACGCCGAGTCCGATGGCTGTCTTTACGCTTTTAGATACAGCCAGGTATGAACACATACCAAGGAAGAAGGCGAATACCATATTGTCCACGAATACCGAGCGGACAAGCAAACTAAAGAAATGTTCCATAATTAATGTTCTTAACCGTATCTAAAATTATTTTTCTTGTAAACTCTTGTCTTTTGCTCTCTGATACCAGATTACGCATGCGATAAGGAAGAAGGCTGCAGGAGCAAGAAGCATGAGACCGTTGTTAATGTACCCAATTTCATACAAGCCGAGCTTTTCGAATACAGGGTAGTTAAAGAGTGTTCCCGAACCGAACAACTCGCGGAAGAAGGCCACTACAACGAGAATCATTGCATAACCAACACCGTTACCTATACCGTCGAGGAACGAAGGCCATGGCTTGTTCTGCATGGCAAAAGCCTCAAGACGTCCCATGAGGATACAGTTGGTGATGATAAGACCGATGTAGACGGAGAGCTGTACACTCACATCGTATGCAAAGGCCTTGAGAATCTCACTAACCAGTGTTACCAAGGCTGCTACCACAACAAGCTGAACGATGATGCGGATGCGCATGGGAATTGTGTTGCGGATGAGTGAGATTATAACATTGGCCATGGCCACGATAATGGTTACTGAAAGACCCATAACGATAGCCGGCTCCAATTTACTTGTAACAGCCAATGCCGAACAGATACCGAGCACCTGCACGGTTACCGGGTTCTCTTTGAGAAGAGGAGTGTTGAGCGCCTCTTTATTTTTCTTTGAAAAAAGTCCCATAATTATTCCTCCACATTTTCTTGTGCAGCATCGGCGGCTGCGGGTTCAACATTTTCCTCTTCGGCAACAGGCTCGGCAGGTACCAACTCGGTTGCAGGAATTGCTGTTGCCTGTTTCTTGAGGTAATTATAATAAGGATTGAGCTTATGCTTGAGCATGTCGTTCACACCATTACAGGTGATTGTTGCACCGGAGATAGCATTAACTTCTACGGTTTCATCTTTTACACCTTTTACAATGGTCAGAGCTACATCGCCATCGCGGTAAACTTTACGACCGGGGAATTTGCTTTGGAATTTGTCGCCGGCAATTTCGGCACCAAGACCGGGTGTTTCGCTTGCGTGTGAGAAGTAGACTCCATAGATGGTGTTGCAGTCGTCGTTGAGTGCGAGATAGCCCCAGATACCGCCCCAAAGTCCGTTACCGGTCATAGGAAGAATGTACTTGCGTGCACCGTCAACTTCGGCTATATAAAGAGCGTACTCACCATCTTTTACATTTTTGTCGTCGAAACCGCCCTGCTCTGCCTTGACATTGCCTTCGGCATCAACAATGATGTCTGCCTTGACAACGTTGGCATAAACAGTTGCCGCGTCGTCCTGTCCCTTGATGTTGAGCGATGAAAGAATTTGCTTCTTCTTGTCAAGCTCTATGTTAGCGTCCTGAGTGGGTTTCAGAACTGATGAAACGCCAGCCAACAGGAATGCCACTATAACAACCATCACTACTGAATAGATGATGGCATATACATCGCTGTTTGTGTCGAGGCCTTTCTTTGCCTCCTTCACAGCCTCGAATTCCGAAGCAGCGGCTTTACACAGAGGACACACACCGGGTGCCTCTTTGCCTTCGTGTACGTATCCGCACACTTTGCATACATATTTCTTTGCTGCCATATTCTATTACTTGTTTTTAGTTACACGTTTAGCGCGGGCATTCACATTGGACTGCACTACGCAGTAATCAATGAACGGAGCTGTTACGTTCATGAGGAGAATTGCAAGCATCATACCTTCGGGGTAACCGGGGTTGAGTACGCGGATGATGATTGTCATTGCACCGATACCGAAGCCGTAGATGTACTTACCAACCTCGGTACGTGCCGATGTCACAGGGTCGGTTGCCATGAACACTGCACCAAAACAGAAACCACCAAGAAGTAGATGATGCCAGATGGGCATGTCTGCGGGCAATTGATCACGGAAGACGAAAAGCATTGCTATACCGCCGACAAAAACACTGAACATGGTTTTCCAGCTTGCAACGCCTGTGAAGAGGAGAATAACAGCACCTATTGCTATTGCAACAACGCTTGTCTCACCTATTGAACCGGGCATGAAGCCGAAGAGCATGTCGCTGACAGAGAGTGTTACCGATGCATCGGCTCCTGTTATTGCCACGCCGTTGGCTACGTGCTGAAGGGCTGTTGCGCATGTGTAGCCATCGACAACGTCGTAACCAAAACCGCAAACAGACTCTGTTGCAACCCACACGCTTTCACCGGAAATAACAGAAGGATAGGCGAAGAAGATGAATGCACGGGCAATGAGAGCCACGTTAACAATGTTCATACCTGTTCCACCGAATACCTCTTTGGCAAAGATTACTGCAAAGGCTGTTGCTATTGCAAGTATCCACAAAGGACAGCCAACAGGTACAATCATCGGTATGAGGATACCCGATACAAGGAAACCTTCGTGTATCTCCTCGTTCTTCCACTGTGCTACAGTAAATTCGATGCCGAGACCTACGATGTAGGATACTGCTATTTTGGGCAACATTACCAGGAAGCCATATACAAACATATCGAACCAGCCTGTTGTGGCAACGGTGCCGGCTGCAATGGCATTCTGGAGACCGATGTTGTACATACCCAGGAGCATTGCGGGCATGAGGGCAATCACTACAAGCGACATGATGCGCTTGCTGTCTATTGCATCGTGTATATTCACGCCGCTCTTCGAAGTGTCGTTGGGAACGAACAGGAATGTTTCGAAGCCATCGAACAGTGAACGGAAAGCTTTGAGCTTGCCGCCCTCTTCGAAGTTGGGCTTAATCTTATTCAAATAATTTCTCAAAAATTTCATACGATTATATTTTATTCTGCATTAAAATTTGACTCTCCTTCAGGGGGTTGCCCCGGAAGGAGCATCGTATTGTTAGCACATTTCGGCCCTCAACTTGTCGAGTCCTTCGCGTACTATGCGCTGCAACTCCAGCTTTGAGGAGTCGACAAACTCGCAGAGTGCGAAATCCTCGGGAGCTACCTCGTAGATGCCGAGCTGCTCCATCTTGTCGATGTTGCCGGTGATTATCGCTTTAAGTAGATACTCGGGGTAGATGTCCATGGGGAATACCTTGTCGTACTCGTTGGACATTATCATGTGGCGCTCGCCACCCTTGATGCGGGCATCTATTGTGTATTTGCGTTTTGGGAAGAGCCAGCTGAAGTAGCTGTGGCTTGTGCTGTACATTGAGAAACGTGGCATTGCCCAACCAAGCATTTCGTCGCCGCCCATAACCTCGGGGATTACGGTAATTTCGGTTGAGAAGGCTCCGAGATAGCCGTCGGCAGTGGTCTTCTTGCCTGTGAGTACGTTGCCGTCGATAATGCGCTGTTCGTATTTGTTGCACAGACGACCGGCAAGCAGGTTGGTGAGCTGGGCACCGAGAACAACCTTGCTGTATGCGGGGTTCTTCACTTCGCTGCCTGCCAATGCTACGGTACGTGTGAAGTCTACAACGCCCTTGTTGAAGAGACGGCCGATGAAGATTACCTCCTCGGCGCCGATGGTCCATACTATCTCGCCCTTGTTTACGGGGGCGGTCTTGTTTATCTGAACGCCTACGTTGCCTGCGGGGTGAGGGCCTTTGAAGATTGTTGTGGTTACATTCTTTGCAACAAGCAATGCTGTCGATTTCTGACATGCGCAAATGCCCAAGTGTACGGGCGCGATGCGCGAGAGTGCATCAAGGCCTGTCTGGAAATCCTCTTCGTTGCCTTTGAGGGCAACCTCGAAGCTTACAGCCAGGGGCTTTGAATCGAATGCCGATACATAGATGGCACGTGGGGTGTCGGCCGGAGTGGCAATGACATCATAGGGTCTTTGACGCATGAATGCGAAGAGACCCGACTTGAGCAGGTCGGCTTTGATATCCTCGGCCGAAAGCGAAAGTACATCTTTTGCTTTGTATTCAACCGACTCGAACTTGCCGTCCGACTCCACTACGACGCTCAACACGCGCCTTCTCTCACCGCGGTTAACCGCTACAACTTTTCCGCTCACGGGCGAAACAAATTGTATCTCGGGATTGGCCTTATCGAAGAACAAAGGGTCGCCGGCTTTCACTGCGTCCTCGGGTTTAACGACAACCTTGGGGGTAACGCGTGTAAAATCGGCCGGCATCAAAGCGTAGTACTTTGCTGCTTCAACCGGTACAAACTCTGCAACCGGAGCACCTTTGAGATTGATATTCAATCCCTTGGAAATTTTAACAACTCTGTGCATATAATTTGGGTTACGTTAATACAATATCCGTTACAAATTTAGAGAAAAATTTCCGCATTTCTAACAAGTTGTTTTAAAATATTTTAATATTTTTCTTTAACCTGCATACAGAAAAAAAATGAGAGGGTGCCTCACGGTACCCTCTCACATCTATTAAGTAAGTAATTTCAATTATTCTGCTGGTGTAGCTTCTTCTGTTGCAACTGCTGCCTCTTCTACAACGGGAGCCTCGGCTTTCTTTGTAGAGCGGCGACGGCGAGTCTTCTTCGCCTGTGTCTTTGCCATGTTCTCGTTGTAGTCAACAAGCTCAATGAAGCACATCTCGGCTGCGTCACCCTGACGTGTACCAAGCTTGATGATGCGTGTGTAACCACCGGGACGCTCGGCAACCTTTATAGAGATCTCCTTGAAGAGCTCTGTAACGGCCTCCTTGCTCTGGAGGTAGCTGAACACTACGCGACGAGAATTTGTTGTATCGTCTTTTGACTTTGTGATAAGCGGCTCAAGGAACTTCTTCAACTCCTTTGCCTTGGCGAGAGTCGTAGTGATTCTTTTGTGCATGATCAAAGAAACTGCCATGTTAGAAAGCATGGCCTTTCTGTGAGATGCAGTACGACCCAAATGATTGAAAGATTTCTTATGTCTCATAATTATTCTTTGTCTAATTTATATTTTGAAATATCTGTTCCAAACGAAAGATTCAGACTCTCGAGCAAATCATCAAGCTCAGTGAGCGATTTCTTACCGAAGT
>JAUNQV010000188.1 GCA_030535995.1 Bacteroidales bacterium | reverse complement strand
TTCAAAGATTGGTTTATGCGTTTTTTCGGGTTCGCCCCGAAGGACGACGGGGCAGCTTTAGACTGGTAGTAAACCGCCTTTATTATAATACCGACGATACACCGGAAGCCTCTTTCACTTTCGATGAAGCTTTTATGCGCCGATGCCTCGACAAGTTCTACAAGCAGCGCAAGCACGCCCTTACCGATGTTCAGCAGGAACTATTCGATTATGTACGAAGCTTATATAATCAGGCCGTCGATAAGGCGTTTCCAGGCAACGCAGATAAGGACATCACTTTAGGCATAGACCCTGAATACAAGTTCTACCAGGCCTTGAGATACAACAACGGAGTATTCTCAGCGTTCAAGGTCCACCGTATGCAAAGCGATATGGTCAGCAAACTGCGCGACGAGGACGGCAACCTAAAGCCATTCGAACAGTGGTATAATGACGTTCTACCTATCGCAGATCATCAGTGCCGCAAATGGTTGAACACAGAATACAACACCGCAGTTCTCAGAGCTCAGCAAGCAGCCGACTGGCGACGGTTCATCGAGAACCAGGACATATTCCCCAACCTCAAATGGTTGCCATCAACAAGCCCGACACCGGGCAAAGACCATTTGCCGTTTTGGAACATAGTCCGCCCTGTGAACGACGAGTTCTGGAACCAGCACCGTCCAGGAGACCGTTGGAATTGCAAATGCGACTTGCGTGCCACAACCGAGCCGGTAACAGAACTGCCACCGAATGCCGACGAAGAGAAACCACACCCAGGGCTTGAGAATAATCCCGGGAAAGACGCAAAACTCTTTTCCAACACCCACCCGTATATAGCCAATGCAGGAGATAATGCCGACGAGGCTGTAAAAGCCCGTCTGTTGCAACTTTATGAGGAAAGCGAGTACTACACCGACAAGCCCTCAAATGGTCGCCTTACGGTTAGTTTTATAGCCGATGACAAAGATTTGA
Organism: Bacteroidales bacterium; assembly: GCA_030535995.1. Taxonomy (GTDB): domain Bacteria; phylum Bacteroidota; class Bacteroidia; order Bacteroidales; family Bacteroidaceae; genus HGM04593. Next base: position 860 of record JAUNQV010000188.1, on the reverse strand, counting down.
CAGATAACGTACGTGCAGCACGTGCTATACTCGCCTCTTTTGAAGATGCAAAGGTGTTTATTCGCCCGGATTTTAAGAAGTTTAAGATATTCGGGCATAAAAATCCTGAATACCGCATAAACGGACTTGTGGCAGACCGCAAGGGGATAATGAGCGAGAAAGGTGTTACTGCTGCATTCAAATCTGCTATAAAGCAAGGTTGCGAATGCGTTGTTCTTGACCTTGATATGTATATGGAAAACAGAGAAGTCAAACCTATACTTGTTGCAAATGCTGTATATGGTAGATACGCTGATTTTCGTAATGGGATAATAAAGAGATGTTACATTGTCCATAAGGGCAAAGCAACCTCGTTTACTGCCGACATATTCAATTTAGACAACAAAAATGATATTAAAGACATTATCATAGACCTAATAATGAAAATTGCGAAGTAGAAAACTACCTCGCAATTACACAAAGTCCCAAGCTTGATACCATCGCGCCATCCGGCGACTTTGTGATGCAAATATAAATACTTTTTTATGAAACCCGAAGAATTAAGCCGTTTTTTTGAACAAAAGCGAAAAGAATTCGAAGACTATCGACGCAACAAGTGGCCAAGAATGGCAGGCGAAATTGCGCAAGCCCACTTCCAGGACAACTTCCGCAGAGGTGGCCACCTTACAGGTGGCAAAGTACACAAATGGCCGAAAACAAAGCGACAGGCATCAGTAAGCAAAAAAGCCGAAAGTAATTACAGTCCGTTGCTATCAGAGCGCAAGGCACTTATGAAATCAATACGCTATGTACCACAAGATGCGAGGGTGCGAGTTTTCACCGATCTACCGTATGCAGCCATACACAACTTTGGTGGTACA
>JAUNQV010000030.1 GCA_030535995.1 Bacteroidales bacterium | reverse complement strand
GGGTAAAAGCAACCTCGGAATAAGATTTTTCGGCATGAAAAGTATCATACAAGTAGAATATTACCCACACTGAATTTCTACTGAACCATAATAAATGATAAATGTTCCGATATTTGTTAAGTTTGTTCGTATATTTGCCGGCAACAAGCATAACAATAAAATCAACAAACAACAACCATGGCCGAAGAACTACACATTGCCAAAGGCGACAAGAACGAGAAGTATTCCTTGCTATACAAACAGATTGAAGCAGTTATAGAGAGCGAAAACGACCTTATAGCCAACATGGCAAATATATCTTCAATGATACAAAGCACCTTCAACTTCCTATGGACCGGGTTTTACCGTGTGATAGATGAAGAACTCGTACTGGGGCCATTCCAAGGGCCTCTTGCCTGCAGCCGCATAAAATACGGCCGCGGAGTATGCGGTACAGCATGGAAAGAAAAGAGAACACAGGTTGTTCCCGATGTAGATAAATTTCCCGGACACATAGCATGCAGCAGCTCTTCGCGCAGCGAAATTGTAGTTCCGGTGATAAAAGAGGGAAATGTAACAGCAGTTCTTGACATCGACAGTGAATGCTTGGAAACTTTTGACAACACCGACCGCTATTGGCTTGAGAAGATTGCCGGAATACTTGACAAATGATATTTCGTTACTTCCCCAGAGTCTTGTAACTCAACACATGCACGCTCACCCCAATTGCTATTCCCACAAACAGCAGACGAAGCCACCACACCTGCGCCACACACACAGCACAATAGAGCAATGTACCCCACACAAGAGTGACCGAAACTATTTTCACACGCAAAGGAATAGCCCTGTTCTCGCGGAAATTCCTTATATAGGTTCCCAAATACCTGTGATTAATAAGCCACGCATAAAGGCTCTCTGAACTCCTGACAAACAGTGCTGCCGACAAAAGCAGAAAAGGTGTAGTTGGCAACACCGGCAGAAAGATGCCAATGATACCGAGTACAAGCGAAATGCAACCTAAAAAAGCAAGAATATACCTCATTACATATGCAAAAGTACAAAATATTATCGTTCATTGAGAGCAACACCCAGGCATATAACAATATTTTATACTAAAAAAACTTTTTTTTATAAAAAAAATTGTACATTGCGGAAGCTAACCATAAAACTCTACCACTATGAAAAAGAGAATGTTTCTACTCACGGTTTTGCTTTTATGCATGAGCACCGTCAATGCCCAAAGAGTAAATGAAGAGTCTGTAATTGAGCCGCTCGCAGGAACGTGGCAATATGTAGAGGAGGTTACTAAAGCAGACGGAGAGAAAGCCTACATAGGCAAACAGATTTACAAGACAATTACCAAGGAGAAGAGATACTATGTAGTTTTGGGTGTAAACATTCCACTCAAAGAAGAGAACAGCAAAGAGACAAAAATAAGCACACTCTCTTTCATCACCCAGGAAGGAGAACTTGAGATAACATCGGAAAGCACATATCTTGAGTACATCAACAACCATTATATCGACAAGAACCTCAACAACACCATTTCACAACTCAGGTTCAGGTTCGGAGAGAACAAGAATATCCTTTACATCGAGTACAACCTTGGAGGTGAAGAGAGCCCGAATTGGATTAGCGAAGTTTGGTTGCGGGTGATACCATTCGGAGCATAAAATAATGTATAATAACTATAATAATTCAACTATGTTTTGTAAAAATTGCGGTGCAGAAGTGGCAAAAGATGCTCGTGTGTGCATGAATTGCGGAGTAAAGGTTGGTGACGGCGTTACCTACTGTCCCGGATGCGGGGCCAAGCCTGACCCGCTTGCTGTTGTATGCGTAAAGTGTGGATATGAATTGAAAAAGCCCAATTTCGTGGGACAATTTATAGAAGACACCAAAAATGGCAAATTGGACACTACTACATTCATCGGGGCTATTAAAAGTGGAATAAGGAATTATTTTAATTTCAAGGGGAGAAGTGGCAGAGCTGAATTCTGGTGGTGGACACTCTTTGCAGCAATTGTAGAAGCTCTTTCAACAATCCCTTATTTAGGATGGTTTGTTTTCTTGCCAATCGCTCTACTTACCATCGTACCATCAATTTCGGTTACTGTGCGACGCCTTAATGATATCGGCAAGCCATGGCCATTCATATTCCTGTACCTGATACCAGTAGCCGGTATAGTATTGTGGATTGTTTGGGGAGTTCAGGAAAGCATGCCCGACAATACCGGAAAGAATTAATAAAGAGACATCACCTATACAATAAATAACCTTCAGAACTGGTTCTGAAGGTTATTTATTGTATAGGTCTATTTTATAAAAGTTACTTCACAATTATAAGGTAATAGTTCTTCTTGCCCTTTTGCACAAGAATATACTTGTCGTTAAGCAGATTTTCGCAGTTGATAACCTGGTCAAAGGCAGCAAGTTTCTCCTTGTTTACAGAGACACCACCACCCTGCACAAGCTTGCGCATTTCGCCTTTAGAAGCAAAGATTGCAGCATGGTCTGTTGTCAGGTCTACAGCCTTGACACCCTCTGCAACTACATCGCGCGACACCTCGAACTGGGGAACACCGTCGAACACGGCAAGCAAAGTATCCTCATCGAGTGAACGCAAAGCATCGGTCGATGCATTGCCGAAGAGAATTCCCGATGCCTCAACAGCCTTGTTGTACTCCTCCTCGCCATGTACAAGCAGTGTAACCTCCTTGGCCAGGCGCTTCTGCAACAGGCGCATGTGAGGAGCCTGTGCATGCTCTGCAACAAGAGCCTCTATCTCCTCGCGACAAATAGATGTGAATATCTTAATATACTTCTCGGCATCATCGTCACTCACATTAAGCCAGAACTGGTAGAAACGGTAAGGCGATGTATATCGTTTGTCGAGCCAGATGTTACCCTGCTCGGTCTTTCCGAACTTCTTTCCATCGGCCTTTGTAATGAGCGGACAGGTGAGCGCAAAAACCTCGTTGCCCGACATCTTGCGTATCATTTCGGTTCCTGTGGTTATGTTGCCCCACTGGTCGGCACCACCGAGCTGCAGTTTACAACCGTGCGTCTCATTGAGGTGAACATAATCATAACCCTGCAAGAGCTGGTAGGTAAATTCGGTAAAAGACATTCCGTCTGTTCCGGCCTCGCCCGACAGACGGCGCTTTACAGAATCCTTCGACATCATATAGTTCACTGTAATCATTTTACCAATGTTACGAATGAAATCGAGGAATGTAAAGTTTTTCATCCAATCGTAGTTGTTCACAAGAATAGCCGCATTAGGTGCATCGCTGTCAAAATCGAGGAAACGTGCAAGCTGCTTCTTCAAAGCCTCCTGGTTATGACGCAGTTTCTCCTCGTCAATGAGAACACGTTCTTTTGATTTACCCGAAGGGTCACCAATCATACCTGTAGCACCGCCTATAAGTGCAATGGGCTTGTGTCCGCAAAGTTGAAAATGACGGAGCATCATTACACCTACCAAGTGACCGATGTGTAATGAATCGGCTGTCGGGTCAATTCCAAGATATGCACTTGTCATCTCCTTCTGTAACTGCTCTTCTGTTCCGGGTGTCATGTCCTGTATCATGCCACGCCATTTAAGTTCCTGTACAAAATTCATACTTAATTATATTTAGTTTGTTAATATCATTTATTTTGTCTGCCGTTTAGCAAAAATAAGCATATTATTTTATAAACGGTAAAGAGGCGAAGGAATTGTCCTCTTCAGCACATTGAGCTGAACATCCTTGCCCGGGATTATACCGTAATCCCCGAATTCCATAGCGACACTCTTGTATGCAAGTTCCGGATGGTTGTTCTCCTCGCTCAAATGGCAGAGCCAGATATACTTGAGATGCTCGTTGAAGTGCGATGCAAGATACTTGGCTGTTGCCTGGTTGCTCAAATGCCCACGCTTGCCCGAGACACGAATCTTCAGAAACTCGGGGTAACGCCCCATGGCAAGCATCTGCTCCTCGTAGTTCGCCTCAATAACAAGGAAATTGGCCTGGTCAACATAGTACGACACTGTTTGGGTAATCTCTCCCAGGTCGGTAGCTATACAGAACCTCTTGTCGCCGATTTCAATGAAATAGCCCACATTGTCACTACCGTCGTGAGGAACCTCGAACGGTGTAATTACAAAATCCCGAAGAGTCACAGGCTCCTCCTTCTGTATATACCTCACATGTTGCGGCTCAATGGGTTTTGAGACACAATAATTCTGTGTTATACCTGTATGTACCTCACGGGTTGCATAAACAGGGATATTAGCCTTGGATGATATTACACCGAGAGACTTTATATGGTCGGCATGGTCGTGTGTGACAAACATGGCACATATACTCTCAAAAGGAATACCCTCCTTCTTTAAAGCCATACGTATGGTCTTTGACGGAATTCCGGCATCAATCAGGATACCGTAATCGCCAACACCAAGGTAATAGCAGTTTCCGCAGCTTCCGCTGCCAATACTCATAAATCGAATCTCCATATATATATTATTTTCTCTTCCTTATATAAACCCCGTCAGAACGGATAACCTATTGCAAAATGCAAAGCAAAATCTCTGCTGAATTTAGGGTGTGTGAGCGGATATTTGTCTGCGCCGCTCTGCGCAGGGTCTACTGCCTTCATGGCCGCATCGAGACGGAAGACGAACAGGTCAAGTTCGAACCTCAATCCCAAGCCATAGGAGAAGGCTATATCCTTGTAAAACGAGCTTACATTGAACTGCCCGCCCGGCTGTTCGTCATAGGCACGTATTGTCCATATATTTCCGGCATCTATAAACACCGCCGAGTGCAGTTTCCAGAAAAGGTGTGAGCGGTATTCAAGATTTATATCAAGCTTCATATCACCCGACTGGTTTATGAAATCAATGCTCCTGCCGTTGTTTTTGTAGCGTCCGGGACCAAGGCTACGCACCGTCCAGCCACGCATGCCATTGGCACCGCCCGAAAAATAGCGTTTTTCAAAAGGCAGAATTCGGGAGTTTCCGTAGGGATATGCTACTCCGAGCCCAAGATGCACAACAAACGAGTTCCTCTCGTCAATCTTTATGCGGGTTGTAAAATCAATATCGCCCTTTATGTATTGCGCATACGCGATATTAAGGAAGGTATATTGCCCCTCGCTGTTTCTTGTACCGCCAAAGAGGTTGTTTGCAGCATATAAGAGATTGCCCGAACACTCGACATTGGTACGCAGCGAATAAGCAACCCTCTCGTGTCGGTCATCGTCGTCGAGCGAAGAGTTGTAGGAGTATGAATAACCCAATTTTGTTATAAGCAAATTCTCATAGTTGTACTTGAGAATAGAGTTGCGGTTCGATATACTGTCGAGATACTCCTCTTTGAATGTATCCGATATCCAAGGTACATATATGTAGTTAAGATCAAGAATATCGAGTTTGTGCTGTCTGTCTTTTCTCTTGCTCCACATATAGCTCCACGATGCCGAGAGAATTCTGCGGTCAAATTCAGGGCGCTCCTGCGAGTTGTATTTTAAAGAAAAGAGCGTCGAGGAGAGCAACATTCGGCGGTCGGCAGGCACAAAAGCCGAAGCTACCCCACCTATAAGCCGCAGACTCAATTCGGCACCATATTCGGTGTAGCTGTCGCCCGTGTAACCGCTTAAATCGGAAACCGCCTCATAGGCACCGAAAAGCCTCAAAGACAACAGTTCGGAACCTCCGAACAGGTTCTTGTCGGAGAAAGTCACCGACGCTGCAGCGCCAAGGTCGCCGGCCGTGTTTGTACCCTCAAGCTCAAAGCCCACCGAGCGGCGGTTATTGCGTTCATACATTATATAGCAGTCGAGCAGAGCCGTATCGGGGTGCTCTACAAACCTGATTGTCGTATATTTCAGTGCTGTAAGCTGCGAAAAAGCATTATATGTCCTGTCGACATCGTTTTGTGAATATGGTTCTCCGGGCGATATATATGTATTCTCTACAAGCACACGCGGATGCACAACTGCACTACCATTGTAAATTATATCGTAATTGCCTGACAGCACCATTGTATCGCACTTCGAGAAGGCCTCTTCGTCAAAGTGAAGCCCCGCACCCGAAACATAATGCACCTTGGCAATCCTGTACACCCTATGCTCCGTAACACCTTCCTCGGCCGAAGGCTGGAACATAGCAATGTTCATTGTCAACTTAACCTTGTTCGAGTGATGAGCTGTATCGGCAATGTATGTTATATAATCTTTTCTGAAGCGCCAATAGCCCCTGTTGCGCAAGAGGGATGTGAGCCTGCGGCTCTCGCTCTCCAGACCATCTATACTGAAGGGCATTCCCGAGCGTAGATACGAGGCCGACGAGCAGCTGTCTACAATAGCTGCCAGCACCTTGTCCTCTGTAGAGAATTTTATATCATGTACATAATATCTCTCGCGCTCATGAAGGTAGTATGTAGCGACAGTGCTTCTTTTTTTTGTATCATTGACCGTATCAAAATCGACCGTTGCATGCAGATACCCGTCATTCACCAGCATCTGCTCTATGTTGTAACGGCTCTTTTCGGCCACATCAATATCAAATATAACAGGAGGTTCACCTATTTTCTGCAATATACGGTTACCCCACTTTGTTGTGTCACTGCCCGAAAGGGCATAGGTATACAACGGAATTTTTACAAGACTGAACCATTTTGAATTAGGGTGCTGCCTCACATAACTGTTTGCTTTTGAAGCATTGCCTACATTTGTGTTGGAAATAATCCTTACATCATCAAGCAACAGTTCATTCTCGGGGATAAATTTCTTCACCGAGCATGAAAAAAGCATGGTAATGCATAAAATTATATATATGACCTTCGCAAATGGCATTATTACACCTAATTTTTAAAAATTCTTGCAAATATAGCAAAAAGATAAAAGATTTAAGGTAGATTTGCACCACTTTAACGCAACTTATTTACAGTATATATGCTCAGCAAAGCACTGCTAAAACTGATAAAGTCACTCGAATTGAAAAAGAACCGCAAAGAGAGTGGATTATTTGTTGCCGAAGGCGGAAAAACAGTCACCGACCTCTTGGCCCTGAAGTTCGATACATACAAAATCATAGCTACCGGTGAGTGGCTTGCAACTCACCGGCCAGAATGTGACGTAGAGATAATAGAAGTTACCGCCGAGGAGATGAGACGTGCAAGTTTCCAACGCACGCCACAAGGCATATTGGCAATATTCAGGCAACCAAGCCACATTATGGACCCGGAGATGCCAACCCGAGAACTTTGCCTCGCCCTCGACAACGTTCAGGACCCGGGTAACCTTGGAACAATAATACGCATAGCAGACTGGTTCGGAATTGAGAACATATATTGTTCACATGGCTGTGCCGACGCATACAACCCCAAAGTGATACAAGCCACCATGGGTGCGATAGGAAGAGTGAAGATACACTACACCGACCTGCCTGCCCTGATTGGGAGCATAAAGGAGAAAGCACCTGTATTCGGAACCTTCCTTGATGGTGAGAACATATACGACACAGAGTTACCCGGTTATGGTCTTGTAATAATGGGAAACGAAGGGAACGGTATCGGCGAAGAGTGCAGAAGGCTCATTGACAAGAGAATTCTGATACCCAACTACCCCGCCGGCAGAAGCACATCGGAGTCACTCAATGTATCTGTAGCAACAGCCATAATATGCAGCGAATTCCGCCGCAGACAATAGTTCTATTCCAAAGGCTTTAAAACGCCATTGCTATCGGCACTGTAAGCATACAAAACAGAAGCATCAGCCACGGCACACACAGAAAGAGGAAGAGATTCAAGACTCGGCAACAGAGAGATATACACCTCTTCAACAAGAATCATGGATTGGCCCTCACGCTCGAAGGGCTGAACATTTTGCAACATACCTCCCGAGCACTTTACGACCATATTATGTTGAATTTCACCGTTTTCTCGATGCAGGATACGCGCAATGTAAAGCATTATTTCCCTTTTTTATCACTCTCCTCGCCTGCAACAGCCGGATGAACCCTTTTCAAGGAGATGTTGCTTAACAACAGTTTGGCATGTACTGAAGTATCATTATCGCTATAATGTACAAAACCACACATGCGCTTCGGGCGTGTCTCAAAATTCCTGGGTAGCGGAAGCGTGTAGCTACCGGTAGTATTCACCATCACACTATTGTGGCTTTCGTTGCCATTATCATACTCAAGCAGCACCGAAGCAAAGGCCTGCTGCTTTAAACCCTCTACGCCACCCGATATAAAATGGGCATCGAACGAAAAGCAGAGACTGTCGCCCTGCAGGAATGTAGTATCACGCGGCACATCAAAAGCAAATAGAATTTTGCTGTTAAGAGGTGTAGCCGACAATAATTTAAGCTGTGAAGCAGTCCATAGTTCTGCCGTGTCCGTTGCCAGATAAGCCATCTCAATGGTAACACCACCATCGGCGGCTCCTTTTGCATCACCCAACAGTTCCATTTCCTGCTCCAGCCTCTTCTCAAGATTGGAGTAGATTTTCTTCAAGTGCTTGGGATAGCGGTTATACCACACTAAAGAAGAATCGAAGCGTTCTCTGTCTATACCATGCTTCTTGAAAATATAATCGTAAAAGAGTTTCTCTTTAAAATCATTTGCCGCATATTCACCGCTCATAGACTGCACAAGATGATAATCGTAGAGAAAAGCCTCCATCTTTTCAGGCGATATCACATTCTCGGGCATTTTAACCTCGCACGAAGCGAAGCAAAACAGCATAAAAAACAGAAGTGGAGCTACTGAACACTTTGGCATATTCTGACTCTATTTCAAGATAAATTTCCTATAAAACAACAGTATTGCAACAACACTGCAACTTATACATGCATCGGCAAAATTAAAGACAGGCCCGAAGAAAATATCTCCCCCGACAAGCGGCACCCAATCGGGCCATGTAAAGAGAGGGAAATAGAACATATCCACCACCCTTCCATACATGAATTCTCCATACCCTTGCCCCCAAGGCACAAACTCGGCAACCTGCCCATAGCTCGAAGAGAATATCTCGCCGTAGAAAAGACAATCGATTATATTGCCCAATGCACCGGCGAGTATCATTCCCACACAAAACAGGAAGCCCAACGGATAATTCCTGTTCTTTATCAACTTGTACAGTATATAACACAGAGCAATGACCGCCACAATCCTGAAACCGGTAAGGAAAAGTTTGCTGAACAGCTCCATACCAAAAGCCATTCCGTCATTCTCGACAAAGCAAATTTTGAACCAATCGCCGAAAACCGAAAAGCTCTCACCAAGGTACATACCGGTCTTGACTGCAACCTTAATGATTTGGTCTATTACAATTGCAAGCAATACCGATGTCACAACAACAACAGTACGTTTCCTTATACTCTGTGTCATCTACTCTTTTTATCTGTTCTTTTTTGCCTCAATGCTCAACGTAGCATGCGGCACTGCCATCAGACGCTCCTTGGAGATGAGCTTGCCTGTTTCGCGGCAAATTCCGTATGTCTTGTTCTCTATTCTCACAAGAGCAGCCTGAAGACCCTGTATGAATTTTGCCTGACGGCTCGCTATCTGCATCTGCTCCTCCAGATAAGCAGCATCACTGCCATCCTCAAGACCTTTGTATGTAGGCGAAGTATCGGCCACATCATTTGAGTCTTCATGGCGCAGAGCCCTCATTATCTGGTCATAATCTCTCTTTGCAAGTTCAAGTTTCTGCAATATCACTTGACGGAATTCCTCTAATTCAGCATCCGAATAACGAAGTTTTTCTGACATATCTTTTTACTTTATTATGGTTAGTTAATGTTTGTTCCCTTTAATTATATCTTTGACACGGCAACCTTTATTGTTGCTCCATCAAGTTCAATTTCATCGCCCGAAACAACGCTTTCGCTTATCTCAAGTTTGTCGGCAAGTACCTGATTACAGATATACTCGCGGAACTCCCCGACTGCAGCATCGCTCACCTCACTGTGCGAAACAGTAACGGCAATGCGGTCAACGATGTCAAGACCGCTCTCCTTGCGCACAGCCTGTATCTTCTTCACAATTTCACGGGCAATACCCTCGCGACGCAGTTCCTCGGTAACCTCAACATCAAGAGCGACAGTCAAAGCACCTTCGTTGGCAACTGTCCAACCCGGAACATCCTCGCTGAAGATTTCTACATCGGCAAGTTCTATAACAGCCTCCGTACCTTCAACCGGCAATGCAATACTGCCGTTCCTTTCAAGCTCCGCTATCTGCTCCTGCGACATTGCGGTAACCGCCGCATTCACACCCTTCATCAGCTTACCGAACTTCTTTCCGAGTGTACGGAAGTTACATTTGATTTTCTTTACAAGAATACCGTCACCCTCGACAAATACAAGCTCCTTAACATTGACCTCGCTGAGGATAAGCTGCTTGACAGCCTCTATACGCGACTTCATCACCTCATCGGCCGCCGGAATTGCAATTTTCTGCAAAGGCTGGCGCACGATGAGAGCCTCCTTCTTGCGGAGAGCAAGCACCATAGAGGATATCTGCTGTGCAAGTTCCATGCGATACTCCAGTTCACTGTCAACAAATTCCTCGTTACACTCCGGGAATTTCGCCAGATGAACAGACTTCGCATCACCGCGCCCGGTAACCGATGTCAAATCCTGATACAGTCTATCGGCATAGAATGGAGCTATCGGTGCCATAAGGCGCGCTACCGTCTCAAGACAGGTATAAAGTGTCTGGTAGGCCGAGAGTTTGTCAAAACTCATATCCGAGCCCCAGAAACGCTTGCGGCTCAAGCGTACAAACCAGTTGCTCACATTGTCTATAACAAATTCCTGTATCAAACGGCCGGCCTTTGTCGGCTCATAATCGTTAAGGCAGCCGTTCACATCCTTTACAAGAGTATTGAGTTCAGACAAAATCCAACGGTCGAGTTCGGGACGCTGTGCCAGCGGAAGCTCGGGCTCCTCGAATGTAAAGCCATCGACATTGGCATACATGGTAAAGAAACTGTATGTTTGATAAAGTTTCCCGAAGAAAGAACGCGAAACCTCCTTTACGCCATCCTCGTTGAAACGCAGGTTATCCCAAGGAGCGGAGTTTGTTATCATGTACCAGCGCAGAGCATCGCTACCGTAGTTCTCTATTGTACTGAAGGGGTCTACGGCATTGCCCAGACGCTTCGACATCTTGTCGCCGTTCTTGTCGAGCACAAGACCGTTTGAAATAACCGTTTTGAAAGCAACGGTATCGAACACCATTGTTGCTATCGCATGCAATGTGTAGAACCAACCGCGTGTCTGGTCAACACCCTCTGCTATGAAATCGGCCGGATAAACGGTACGCTCATCAAGCAGTTCCTTGTTCTCGAACGGATAGTGTATCTGTGCATAAGGCATTGCACCCGAGTCGAACCATACATCGATGAGGTCGAGCTCGCGTGTCATCACCTTGCCGCTCGGAGACACAAGCTTTATATCATCGACATAAGGACGATGAAGGTCTATCTTGTCATAATTCTCCTTACTGTAGTCACCCGGAACAAAACCTTTCTCCTTATATGGGTTAACCGCCATTACGCCTGCAGCAACAGCCTTTTCTATCTCATTGTAGAGTTCCTCAACCGAGCCGATACACAGTTGCTCACCATCTTCGCTTGTCCAGATGGGCAGAGGAGTACCCCAATAACGGCTACGGCTCAAGTTCCAGTCGTTCAGGTTTTCGAGCCACTTGCCGAAACGGCCTGTTCCGGTAGATTCGGGCTTCCAGGTGATGGTTTTGTTGAGTTCACTCATGCGCTCCTTCATCTGCGAAGCACGTACAAACCAGCTGTCGAGCGGATAATAGAGAACCGGTTTGTCGGTGCGCCAGCAATGAGGATAGTTGTGTACATGTTTTTCTATCTTGAATGCGACACCGGCCTGTTTCATTACCATGCAAAGGGCAACATCAAGCGTTTCGGCCTTTGCTGCGGCCTTCTCGTCGTAACGGCCATCGGTCGTAAACTGCGGGTCATACGCATTCTTCACATAGGCACCGGCAAATTTGGAGTATAGTTCCTCGTTTACAAAGCTCTTCACAAACTCCTCATCGAGCTCATCAAGAGGCCAGAAGCGACCGGTAAAATCGACCATAGGGCGGGTTTCACCCTTCTTGTTTATCATGAAGAGCGAAGGAATTCCGGCCGCCTTTGCCACAAAGGCATCATCGGCACCGAAAGTCGGAGCGATGTGAACAATACCGGTACCATCTTCTGTTGTAACGTAGTCACCGGGAATTACACGGAAAGCATCGGCCGAAGCATCGGCAACCCGGTCACCATCCTTCACCACAGGCTTCACCCATGGGAAGAGCTGTGCATAGTGCATACCTACCAGGTCGGTTCCCTTGTACTCCGCAATTACCTTATATGGTACAATCTTGTCACCGGGATTGTAGTCCTCAAGAGCGACCTCTGCACCTGCAGGATTGAAATGAGCCGACAGAAGAGCTTTTGCAAGCACCAATGTCACAGGCTGGCCGTTATATGTATTGTATGTCCGTACAGCGACATAATCTATCTTGGGCCCCACACAAAGCGCAGTATTCGAGGGCAAAGTCCAAGGCGTTGTTGTCCATGCAAGGAAATATGGTGTACCCCAGCCCTCGAGTTCGGGTTTAGGGTCAAGCATACGGAACTGTGCCACAGCTGTGGTATCCTTAACATCGCGGTAACAACCGGGCTGGTTAAGCTCATGAGAGCTCAAGCCGGTACCTGCTGCCGGGGAATATGGCTGTATTGTGTAGCCCTTGTAAAGAAGTCCTTTATTATAAAGTTGCTTCAGAAGCCACCACAACGACTCGATGTAACTGTTTTCGTATGTAATGTAGGGATTGTCAAGGTCAACCCAATAACCCATCTTGCGGGTAAGGTCGGTCCACTCGCGTGTATACTTCATAACCTCCTCACGGCAGTTGCGGTTATAATCATCTACAGATATCTTCTTGCCTATATCCTCTTTTGTGATATTGAGTTTTTTCTCTACGCCAAGTTCAACAGGCAAACCGTGGGTATCCCAGCCGGCTTTGCGCTTAACCTGAAAGCCCTTCATTGTTTTGAAGCGGCAGAAAGTATCTTTTATGCTTCGGGCCATCACATGGTGAATACCCGGCATGCCGTTGGCCGATGGAGGGCCTTCGAAGAATACGAATGACGGAGCACCCTCGCGCTCGGTCATGCTTTTTGAAAACAGGTCGTCACTCTCCCACTCTTTCAAAACCTCCTTGTTTATTTGAGGCAGATTGAGCTGATTATATACAGGAAATTTCTTTTTCATTACTATAAAAACTATAAAGTTGCGCAAAGTTACACAAAAACGATTGAAATATCAACCTTATTTAAAAATAAACACAAATAAAAAAGCAAAAGCCCGCCTAAAAAAAGCGGGCAGAAAAAAGAGTTGACAGGCGGCACATTCACGCGCTCTCACCCCCATAAAAGAGAGTTACGTTTTTCGTTCCAACACATAAGAACGGTTGAGCATCATGTGGTTCACCACCACTTTTACACCGAATTTGTTTGACACATGCACCGCAATATGCTCGGCACTGTATACCGACCGATGCTGCCCACCTGTACAACCGCAGCAGACCTGTATGTGTGTAAAACCTCGCTTGAGGTATGTATCCACCATATTATCGACCATCGCGTATGCATTCTCAAGAAACTCGGCAATATTGCTTTCTGTTTCAAGAAAATTCATTACAGGCTTATCCATTCCCGTGAGCTTCTTATATGGTTCGTAACGACCGGGATTATGTATTGCACGGCAATCGAACACAAAGCCTCCACCGTTCCCCGAAGTATCATCGGGAATACCACGCTTATAAGAGAAACTTACCACATCAACAGTGAGTTCCTTTAATTCTTCACGCCTAAAAAGCGGCAAAAGCCTTATTTTGGCAACCAATGAACCCAAATAAGGAAATTCCGCAGAAAACCCGCACAGCAATTCATGCAACTGCCCCAGTGCAGCAGGAATTGTCTCCACAAAAGCCTTCTTGCGTTCAAAGAGGCCACGGAAGCCATAAGTTCCCAAATTCTGCAAAAGGCGGAAGATACGGAACAGCGCAAGCATTTTCATGAAGTGCCCTCTTTCAACCGTCTTGTACCGCACAAGCGCCGACAGATAGGCATCTATCATTTTCTCCACAACCTGCGGAGTATATTTCGCCCTTGCCTGCCCCACAAAAGAGGCCACATCATAGTATATAGGCCCTCGCCTACCACCCTGAAAATCAATAAAACAGGGCAAACCATCCTTCACCATTACATTGCGCGATTGGAAATCCCTGTAAAGGAATGTATTCTCATTCTCACACAGCAACAGCCCTGCAAGTTTCTCGAATTCATCTTCGAGAACACTTTCGTTGAACTCTACACCCGCCCCTTTGAGAAAACAATATTTGAAATAGTTCAAATCCCACATTACAGAGCGATAATCAAAGTCGCTGACGGGATAACACACCGAAAAATCAAAATGCTCCGGAACCAGGTACTGTATTTTTGGCAACTCGCCCATCACCCGGCATAGCAAATCCGCATCCTCGGGAGAAAAGTCACCCCTCTCGCGCGACTCTCTCAAATGCTTGAACAGGGTAACATCTCCAAAATCCTCCTGCAAATAGCACATGCCATCATCAGTCACCGCCAACACACGGGGCGCCACCACACCGCCGGCCACAAAAGCCTTGGCAACAGCAATAAAGGCTTTATTCTCCTCGACCGATGTACCAACAACACCAACAACAGAACCGGCATCGCCTACAAGACGATAATATACACGGTTAGAGCCCTCACCGGCAAGTTTTACAACTGAAAGCGGGCGACAACGGTACATGCCGAAATATAGATTTTCAAGAGCAGAAATCATATTATATGAATTTTCGTATTACGCGAAGATAACACATCTTTGGATATTACGGAAATCAAAAGAGGATTTTTCGCAACCTCCATCGCAACACACGTACATTCTACAAACACAATGGTCGCATACAGATGTACAACCACACAAAAAAGTCACAACCACACAAAACAAACAGCAGAACATTTTGTCTTGAATAATTAATAATTAATGGAAATAATCCACATATACTACACATTCCCAATCTTTTTTCATCATTTTTCGAAAATTTGCTTGCATTTCTTTAAATTTATACAAAAAAGATATTATTTTTGCATCGTTAACAAGCAAAACAGATAACAAACCGTTTAAACAAGGTACAACATATAAACAAAATGAAAGTAGAAACAACGCTTGAGAGCCTGAAGAGTAGATTTCCCAATGAGCCCGAATATTATCAGGCAGTAGAAGAGGTATTACACTCTATTGAAGAGGAGTATAACAAACACCCCGAGTTTGAAGCCACCAATCTCATCGAGAGACTATGCATCCCCGACCGCATATTCACATTCCGTGTCACATGGGTTGACGACAGCGGCAAAGTACAGGTCAACACAGGTTACCGAGTACAGCACAACAATGCAATAGGCCCCTACAAGGGAGGCATACGTTTTCACCCGTCGGTCAATGTAGGGCTCCTGAAATACCTCGCTTTCGAGCAGACTTTCAAGAACTCGCTCACCACCCTTCCCATGGGCGGCGCGAAAGGCGGCTCCGATTTTGACCCCAAAGGCAAAAGCGACAACGAGGTAATGCGTTTCTGCCAGGCATTTATAACAGAACTATGGCGCAACATAGGCCCGGAGATGGATGTGCCGGCCGGTGACATCGGTGTTGGCGGACGCGAAGTAGGCTACATGTTCGGAATGTACAAGAAACTCACCCGCGAGTTCAATGGAGTGTTCACCGGCAAAGGCCTTGAATTCGGCGGTTCATTGATTCGCCCCGAAGCCACAGGATACGGCAACATATACTTCCTTCAAGAGATGCTCTCTACCCGAGGCGACAACATAGCAGGCAAGACATGCCTCGTATCAGGTTCAGGCAATGTAGCACAATATACAGTCGAGAAAATCATTCAGCTTGGAGGAAAGGTTGTAACCATGAGCGACTCCAACGGCTACATCTACGACCCGCAAGGCATTGACCGCGAGAAGCTCGACTATATTATGGAGCTGAAGAATGTACGTCGCGGACGCATAAAGGAATATGCCGACAAATACGGTTGCAAATATGTCGAAAATGCACGTCCATGGGGCGAGAAAGGCGATATAGCCTTGCCATCGGCCACGCAGAATGAGATTGACGGCAACGATGCAAGAACACTCGTCGCCAACGGAGTGATTGCAGTTTCCGAAGGAGCAAACATGCCCTCAACACCCGAAGCGATACACACATTCCAGGAGGCGAAGATACTCTATGCCCCCGGCAAAGCATCAAATGCAGGCGGAGTATCGGTATCAGGCCTTGAGATGAGCCAGAATTCAGGCAAGCTCAACTGGAGCAGCACAAAAGTAGACCAGATGCTGCATGAGATAATGCATAACATTCATAGTGCCTGCGTAAAATACGGAACACGCGAAGATGGTTATATCGATTATGTAAAAGGTGCCAATATTGCCGGTTTCTTAAAAGTCGCCAAGGCTATGATGGCACAAGGCATTGTGTAAATATTACTTGCGACATAGACAATATACTCACCAAAGGCATGCAAAGCACAGCAAGCCTGTGCCGCAACAAAAGCAAATCCGTGGTTCGAACCACGGATTTGCTTTTGTATATACACTTTTTTACGTAACTTCGCAAGCAGGAACAAAATACAAAAATAAATAAAAGTACAAAATATAACCATGCTAAAGAAAACCAATGCATGGCTATGGATACCATCGCTCTATTTCGCTTCGGGACTGCCATACCACGCCATCACCTCAATTTCCGACATAATGTACAAAGACATGGGCATAAGCAACACAAGCATTGCCCTGTACACAAGCATACTGCTCATACCTTGGACCATCAAACCGCTCTGGAGCCCATTTGTAGAGATGATTGGCACACGCCGTCAATGGACACTCTGCTCACAACTGCTGCTTGTGTTTTGTTTTGCTGCCGTCGCCTTTGCTATACCTACCGGCAGTTTCGTAGCACTCACCCTTGCAGCATTCATGATTGGAGCGTTTGTATCCTCAACACACGACATTGCACTCGACGGTTTCTACATACTCGCATTGCCACAGGAAAAACAATCTTTCTTCTCAGGAATACGTAACACATTCTACCGCATAGCAACAGTATTCAGTTCCGGAATATTAGTGATGCTTGCAGGGTGGGTTGCCACAAAATCAGGAAGCAACAGCCTTGCCTGGAGCATCACCTTCGTAATAACTGCCATTATAATGGCCACTTTGTTCTTATACCACAAAAAAGCAATGCCGAAAGCCGAGAATGACATCTCGCGCAAAGTCAACGGCATTAAAGAGGTGTTCGGCAATTTCGGCGACATAATAAAAAGCTATTTCAAAAAGCCGGGAATAGTACCCGCACTGCTGTTCCTGCTCCTGTTCCGCTTCCCCGAAGCCCAACTGGGGAAAATAGGCAAACTGTTCCTTATGGACACCCCCGAAGCCGGAGGCCTTTTCCTCGACAAAGGAGAGATTGGCTACATAAACGGAGTCATCGGAATTATCGGCCTTATAGCAGGAGGTATCGCCGGCGGAATATGCATCTCGCGCAAAGGACTCAAGTACTGGCTATGGCCCATGGTAATGGCAATATCGTTGCCCGATGCCGTATATGTATATATGAGCATGACATTGCCCGACAGCCTGACAGTCATTGGCAGCTGCATATTCATTGAACAACTTGGCTATGGTTTCGGTTTTACAGCATATACCCTTTATATGATATACTTTGCACAAGGCAAATACCCTACAGCCCACTTTGCAATTTCCACCGCCTTCATGTCGCTCGGCATGATGTTGCCCGGAATGATTTCGGGAAAAATACAGGAATGGCTCGGTTACGAAAACTTCTTCATCTGGGTTATGGCATGCACTGCCGTAACGTTCCTGGTATCGGCGTTTATAAAAGTAGACCCGAAATTTGGAACAAAATAGAAAATTGAAGTATCTTTACAAAATATTTGAACAAGATAAGAAAAAACAGAAATTATGATACTTATTGCCGACAGTGGCTCAACAAAAACCGATTGGGTTCTGCACGATGGTTCCGGCATCGTTACACGGGTAAAGACCCAAGGCCTGAACCCCACCCAGCAAAGCTCCGATGACATTTTCATGATACTATCAACAGAATTGGCCGACAAAATAGACCAAGACGCACCAAAGACAATATATTTCTACGGTGCAGGATGCGCATACGAAAATGCCAACAAGAGAATGGAGGCAGCCCTAAAAAAGATATTCCGGACAAACGATATTCACATAAACAGTGACCTTCTTGCAGCAGCCCGTGCTCTATGCGGACACGAAGAAGGCATTGCCTGTATATTAGGTACAGGCTCCAACTCATGCCTCTTCGACGGAGAGAAAATTGTAGACAACACACCTTCACTTGGATATATCCTCGGCGACGAAGGAAGCGGCGCTCACCTTGGCAGGCAATTGGTAAGCGACTGCATAAAAAAGCAGTTGCCTAAAGAGTTGCGCGAGAAGTTCCTTGAACAATACAACCTCGACATTGCCGGTATACTTGAGCGTGTATACCACACCCCCCTGCCAAACCGCTGGCTTGCAAGTTTCACCCCATTCCTCAGCGAAAACCGCAAATATGCCGAGATACAGGCACTGCTCAAACACTGCTTCAAGCAGTTCTTCCAGCGAAACACAATGGTTTATCGCCGTTCATGGCTTCCGATACATATAATAGGAGGTGTTGCCATGAACTTTGCCAATGAAATAAAAGAAACCGCAGAAAGCCTCGGGCTCTCCATTGGAAACATAGTAGAAAGCCCGATGGACGGACTCATTGAATATCATAAAACAAATTAATACAAAAACCATGAGAAAGACAATTTTATCAATTATCGCATGTGCAGTAGCATTCGCAACTGTTTCATGCAGCACCAATGACTATTTAAAGAAGGAGAATGTAACATTGGGCGACAAGAGCAAGATGGACACACTTTCATACGCCCTTGGCACCAACATCGGCAACCACATCGTGAACGGCCTTGTAGCCTCAACAAAAGCCGATTACGAGACAATAGTTGCAACATTCGAGAACACAGCGCTCAACGGCGAAGATTTTGAGGTTTGCGGAGTGACTATCAGCAAGGATAGCCTCGAAAGCCTCAGCCGCAAATATCTCTCACAGGATTTCAACAGACGTGTAATGAAGGCAAGAACCGATTCTACCGCGCAGATATACACAAGCGAAGACGAAAAGGAGATTATCTCTTCACTCTTTGGAGCCATGATTGGATATGATATGGCAAATATGCCCTTCCCATTGCAGACTACATGGATTAAAACAGCCATAGAAGATGTAAAGAACAACACTGTTAAATTAGACAACAGCGAAATTTCACAAATCTTCGAGAACTACTACACTAAAGTATACCCAGCAGAGTGCCAGAAGAAATCGGATGAGTGGTTATCTATGATAGAGAAACAGAGCGGAGTAAAGAAGACCGCATCGGGCATACTCTACAAGATTGAAGACGAAGGCGACAAAGCAATAAAGGCTGTAAAAGACGAGGATGTTGTAAAGGTAATATACACAGGCCGCACATTCTACGGTGAGGTATTCGACAGCAACCGTTGGGAAGACATGACCGAACAGCGCAAGCAGATGGTAAAGATGTACCAGCCCGAGCAGGAAGGAAAGGACAACCCCATCGAGTTCCCGCTCAACGGAGTCATCAAAGGCTGGACCGAAGGCATGAAACTCATTGGCAAAGGCGGCAAGATTACACTCTGGATACCGGCAGAACTCGCCTATGGAGAAAGAGGCGCCAACCAGCAGATTGGTCCTAACCATGCACTGCGTTTCGATGTTGAACTGCTCGAAGTTACAACAAAATAAACAGTGAACCCATAAAAGAGAAAGCCGGATGCACGCAGCATCCGGCTTTCTCTTTTATAGATATCTCAATCACTTCATCACCTCTGCAATGAAAGCCTGCATTTCAGCCTGATGAGCCTCAACGCTCTGCAACAGCTTGAACTGCGCCTTTGAACGAACGAGGTTGTGCTCGGGATACTGTATCTTGTAATATGTATCACCGTTGATATAATCGGCCAAGAAACGTACAGTCTGCATATATGGGAACAGAGCTGCCGCGTATGGCAGGTTCTCAACCTCAAGAGGAGTAATGAAAGATGCGGCCGACTTCAAGTAACCCTTTGTGAATGACTTGAAGATTTCCATATTGAAATTCACATTGTCAAGGTCTTTGTCATCCTCCTTACCGGTATTTGCGGCAGAGCGCAGATAGTCGCCGAAATCAGAGAATATGAAGTTAGGCATAACGGTGTCGAGGTCAATTACGCAAAGCACGTTACCCTCTTTGTCGAAAAGGATATTGTCGACCTTTGTATCGCAGTGGCAAATGCGTTTTGCCAGCTTGCCCTCGCGGTGCAGACGCTCACCCTTGCACATCTCCTCGGCACGTGCCTCAAGCTCGTCAACGAGCCACTGCACCTCGGCCAAGCGACCAGCCTTGTTCTCGGCAACAGCCTCGCGCAACTGCTGTAGACGGAACTCCATGTTGTGGAAATCCTTGATAGTCTCGCCAAGCTGGGCTGGAATATCGGCAAGCATTGCCTGGAAGTTACCGAATGTTTCACCTACAATATAAGAAGTCTCGGGAGTTACGGCAGACATACCCACAGTGTCGGGGATGAATTCCATTACACGCCAGTACTTCTCGCCATCGAAATGGTAGTACTTGCCATCTTTGGCAGGAACGAACTTCAGAACCTTGCGGCTGATATCCTCTGTTCCGGCAGCAACGAGCTTTCCATGGATATGCTCGGTAACAGCCACGATATTGTTCATGAGCATGTCAACATCGGGGAAAATAGCATTGTTTACATGTTGCAGAACATAATCGGGAGCATTACCCTCTGTCTTTACACGATAGGTTGTATTGATAAGACCATTGCCTAAAGGAGCAACTTCAACAACATTGCCTTGAATGTTGAATTGAGAAACAATTGTGTTCATTGGAGTAATATTTTAAAGGTTAGTATTAGCATTATGGCAAATGTAAATAAAAGAAAAGAGCATAACAAATAAATCCTGCTATTTTTATTTTTCTAAAGTAAAAGAGCCTCAATAGTCGTAAATTCGGCAAAATGAGTTAAATTTGCAGCACGATAATTACAAGATAGAACAGTCGGACGGTCTGTCGCCGTTGCCTCATCGGGGCAAAGGAGGAAAGTCCGGGCAGCACAGAGCACTCCACTTCCTAACAGAAAGCTGCTTGCGAAGGCAGAGTAACGCAGAAGAAAATAACCGCCCGCAAGGGTAAGGGTGAGAAGGTGGGGTAAGAGCCCACCGGCCGTGCAGCGATGTACGGGCCGTGTGTCTTGGAGGCTGCAAGTTCATGTAAACCGGCACTTGAGGGTTGCTCGCCCGAGCCGGAGGGTAGAACGCTTTAGCAATGTGGTGACATATTGCATAGATGAATGACAGACACCCCGCAAGGGGCACAGAACCCGGCTTACAGGCCGACTGTTCAACATGAGGGTGACCCATTTTCATTTTGGGTCACCCTCTTTCTGTTGGAAAATGAATAAAAAGGACTCAGTAGAAATTCAGTGTGGGTAATATTCTACTTGTATGATACTTTTCATGC
>JAUNQV010000105.1 GCA_030535995.1 Bacteroidales bacterium | reverse complement strand
TATGTTGAGAAGGGTCGCGACCTCGGTCACGGTGGTATGGACTTCGTAATGGATTCACGTCTTGTTTACTGCTTGCAGAACGGTCTTCCACTCGATATGGACGTTTATGACCTTGCAGAGTGGTGCTGCTTGGCAGAGCTCGGTACATTGTCAATGGACAACAACTGCGCTGCTGTAACATTCCCCGACTTCACACGCGGTTACTGGGATGTTCAGAAAGGTTACAAGCATGCTTACGCTGCTCCTGAGGCAGAAGCAGAGGCAGAGGCTTATGCCGAGGCTTACAGCGCTGCACAGAAAGAGGTAGCTGCAAAGAAGAACCTTTGGGCTCTCTACGATGCACTTAAGGATGCAAGAGCTGCAGGTGATGCAAAGGCTATTGCAAAGGCAGAGAAGAAGCTTGCAAAGGCAAAGGCTGCCGCTGACAAGGCTATTGCAAAGGCTATGAAGAAGTTTGAAAAGAAGTAATGTAACTGGTACATAGCATTTTATAGAGGGCAACCCGCGGGTTGCCCTCTATTTTTACAAAAATTCATGTTGTAGGCTTTTGGGATATACAAAATGATATATCTGTTACTCTAATTGTTGAAAATTGTAGGATAATTGAAGTTTATTTGTAATTTTGCAATTTACTATTAGTAAGAAATATAAAATATAATATACTATGATAGCAGTATTAAAACACGGAGTAACAAAGGCCCAGAAGGATAACCTCATCCATTGGCTCGAGTCGCAGAACGTAAGAGTCCATGTATCGGAGGGTGAGATGCAGACTGTCATCGGCCTCATTGGCGATACACGCAAGATAGATATTGACCTGCTTGCCGGTCTTGAGATAATTGACCGCGTGACACGCATCACCGACCCCTTCAAGAGTGCAAACCGCAGCTTCCACCCCGAGGATACAGTGGTTACTGTGGGTGAGGGCGAGAATGAGGTGAAAATCGGCGGCGGTCATTTCGCAATTATGGCAGGCCCTTGCTCGGTTGAGAGCGAGGAGCAGATTCTTACCGTTGCCCGTGCGGTAAAGGCATCGGGTGCCAATATTCTGCGTGGAGGTGCCTTCAAGCCACGTACATCGCCATACGATTTCCAGGGATTGCGTGCCGAGGGGCTTCAGTTGCTTTTGAAGGCACGTGAGGCAACAGGCTTGCCCATTGTTACGGAGATTATGAGCGCTTCGCATCTTGACCTTTTTGCCGATGTCGATATCATTCAGGTAGGTGCGCGCAACATGCAGAACTTTGAACTTCTCAAGGAACTTGGCCGCAGCAACAAGCCTATCCTGCTCAAACGTGGCCTCTCTGCTACACTAAAGGAGCTTCTTATGAGTGCCGAATATATCATGTCCGAGGGCAACGAGCAGGTAATCCTCTGTGAGCGCGGCATCCGCAGCTACGACAGCTACACCCGTAACGTGCTCGACCTTGCAGCTGTTCCTGTGTTGCAGGGGCTCACACACCTCCCGATTGTCGTTGACCCAAGCCACGCAACAGGCGTGTCGCGTCTTGTGCGTCCTATGGCTTGTGCCGCAACAGCAGCCGGTGCCGACGGTCTTATCATTGAGGTGCACAACGACCCAGTGTGCGCTCTGTGCGACGGTGCACAGTCACTCACTCCCGAGCAGTTCGACGAGGTAGCACAGCGAGTGCGTGAGATTCGTGGTATAATGCATTGATTATGGTTGTAGGAATTGTTGGATTGGGGCTTATAGGCGGTTCGGCAGCCAAGGCTTTCAAGGCTGCCGGGCACTCTGTCTTTGCCTTTGATATAAACAGCCAGATAGTGGGCTATGCCGGGCTTGAGGGTACGGTGGATGCCGAGCTGTCGGCCGAAAATCTGGGTAAGTGCGATCTTGTGCTACTCACTGCGACACCGCAGGCGGTAATAGGGTACATCGGTGAGAATGCGAAGCATATCTCCCGTGCTGCCCTTGTTGTCGATTTCTGCGGTACCAAGCGCGCAGTGTGCGAAAAGGGCTTTGCCCTTGCTGCAGAGTATGGCTTTACATACGTGGGCGGTCACCCTATGGCCGGTCTGCAATATTCGGGCTACAAATATTCCAAGGCGACACTCTACAACGGAGCATCGTTCATAATTGTTCCGCCTGTGCACGATGATATCGCTCTGCTCGACAGGGTAAAACAGTCACTTTCTTCTCTTGGCTTCAAGAAGTTCGTGGTAACAACAGCCGATTTCCACGACCGCATGATAGCCTACACCTCACAAATGTGCCACGTTGTCTCCAATGCCTTCATAAAAAGTCCGTCGGCGAAGTTCCACAGAGGCTACAGCGCCGGCAGCTTCCGCGATTTCACCCGTGTGTCGCGCCTGAACGAAGATATGTGGACGGAACTGTTCCTTGAGAACAAGGGGCACCTGTTGAATGAACTTGATTTATTGATAAGCTCCCTTCGCGAGTACCGCGATGCCATAGCCCACGATGATGCCGATACTCTGCGCGCCCTGTTGCGTGACGGCAGGATTGCGAAGGAGGAGACTGAAAAATAAGACCTTTCGGCTGGTGAAACGATATTTACATTAATAATGTAGCAATTGCCTGTCATCCCGAATCGAAGATCGACGCCCGTAGGGGCCAAAGTCAACCTTGCGTGAGGGATCTCAAAAAATATTTTTGGGATATCTCACATACGTTCGATATGACACTAATACAAAACCTGACTATAGATTAAACCTGTATATGCAGTACAATACAATACACGTTGAGGCATCGCGCTGTTATGACATACACATAGGGCGAGGTATTCTTGCGGAGCTTGGGAATTTCATACGCCCTGTTTTGGGCGATTGCCGTCTGGCAGTGCTCACCGACAGTAATGTCGATGCGCTCTATGGCAACAGAATTATGGAGTATCTGCAGGCGGCCGGGTACAATGTATGCAAGTATGTAATTCCTGCAGGCGAGGCTTCAAAATGTGCCGAGAGCTTGCTTGCGTTCCTCAACTTCCTTGCATCGGAGCAACTGACCCGTAAAGATGCTGTCATTGCTTTCGGTGGCGGAGTGGTGGGCGACCTTGGCGGTCTTTCCGCTTCGCTCTACCTGCGTGGAGTAAAATATGTGCAGGTACCTACGACGCTCCTTGCCGCTGTCGACAGTTCAGTTGGCGGAAAGACGGCTATTGACATCCCTGCCGGCAAGAACCTTGTGGGCAGTTTCTACCAGCCGTCGTTGGTGTGCTGCGACACGGCTCTTATGGATACACTTCCAAAAGATATCTACCGCGACGGTTGTGCCGAGGTAATAAAGTATGGCATGATTCTTGATGCGGATTTGTATAGTATTCTGCACACACTCCCGTTCGACCGCGAGGCGGTTGTGGCGCGTTGCGTGGAGATAAAGCGTGATGTTGTGCAGCAGGATGAATTCGACAACGGCTTGCGTGGCCTACTCAATTTCGGGCACACATTCGGCCATGCAATAGAGAAATTGAGCAACTTCTCTGTTTCCCATGGCGAGGCTGTAGCGAAAGGAATGGTAATTGCTGCGCGCGTAGCTCCGTTGTGCGGCCTGTGCAATGTTGCCGATGAACTCTCGGCACTGCTTGTTGAGTATGGCTTTGACATAAGCTGTCCTTATAGTGCCCAGGATGTCTATGATGCCCTGTTGTCGGACAAGAAACGCCGCGGAGGAAAAATATCTGTGGTGCTGCCCCGTTCTGTGGGTGACTGCACTCTTGTGGATATGCCGGTGGAGGAGTTGGGTGTTTTACTCTCAAAAGTGATTGCCTGATGGAAAAGCGTGTTCACGGAACATTGAGAGGCGAGGTTACACCGCCACCGTCAAAGTCGCAGGCGCATCGTCTGCTCATCTGTGCGGCTCTCTCTGTTGAGCCTTGCTCCATTGTGTGCAATAGCGTGAACGATGACATCATGGCAACAATGCGTTGCCTCAATGCCCTTGGTGCAAGAATAACCTTTTCATCGGGAGTCTTTGATGTACTGCCGATAGAGCTTGTAAAGGGTGGCACGCTCGATTGCGGAGAGAGTGGCTCTACACTCCGTTTCCTCATGTCAGTTGCTGCTGTGCTTGGTGCCGATGCTACATTCATCGGTGCAGGCAAGCTTCCGCAGCGTCCTATGGGTGCCCTCACCGATGTGCTTTCTGCGCACGGGATGGCTTTTCGGCGTCACTCTGCCGACGAACTGCCGGTAACGTGCAGCGGAACATTGCAGGGAGGTAGGTTCGCACTTCCGGGGAACATCTCATCGCAGTATCTCACAGGCTTGCTCTTTGCTCTGCCTTTGGCTGCCGTGGATAGTGAGATAGAGATTACAGGAGGCCTCACAAGTGCCTCATATATTGATATGACAATAGATGCCTTGCGCACGGCGGGAATATCTGTCGAGCGCAGGAACAATATATTCACCATAAAAGGCAACCAGCAGTACCGCATGCCGGCGCGTGTGGTAGTGGAGGGCGATTGGTCTTCGGCTGCCTTTTGGGTGGTTGCAGGTGTTATTGGCAAGCAACCTGTGACGGTGTGCGGTATGAATAATGAATCGCTCCAGGGCGACAGTGCAATTGTTGACCATCTGCGCAGCATGGGTGCCTTTATAACAGTTGACGGTGACAAGGTAACGGCAGCGCCTTCGCACCTCTTCGGTGCAGAGCTTGACTGCATGGACACTCCCGACCTTGTGCCTGTGCTTTCCGTTGCTGCAGCCGTGGCGCAGGGTACAACAACCTTCATCAATGTGGGCCGTCTGCGCTTCAAGGAGAGTGACCGCCTTGCAGCAATGAAGAGTGTGCTTGCCTCGTTCGGTATCAGTTCTTCAATTGGTGAAGATACCTTTACCGTGTATGGTGGTGAGCCTGTTGCACTAACTCCTGTTGAGAACTTCGGTGACCACCGTATAGCAATGTCGGCAGCGGTGCTTTCAACAGTTGCGCAGGGTATTACGACAATAAACGGCCCTGAGTGTGTAGCAAAGTCGTACCCCTCATTCTTTGAGGATTTTGCAGTGCTGGGTGGAATAGTGGAATAGTTTTATTTTTTTGCAATGTCATTGGCGAGCTTTTCTATTCGTATCCCACGCGGCATCACTTGCGCGATACTTCGCGTGACTTTTGCTGAAAAACTCACCGATAACAAAACTCTGTTTTGTCATTTCGAGCGAATGCGAGAAATCTCAAGGATAAAGAAAGAATATAAAAACAACAATAAAAACTACATATTATGGACTTGGATAAACTACGTCAGGAAATAGATGAGATAGATACCCAGATGTGCGACCTCTTTGCACGTCGCATGCAGGTGGTATCAGGTATCGGTAAGTACAAGAAAGAGAACAATCTTCCGGTTTACCACCCGTCGCGTGCACGAACCGTGTTGCACAATGTGTCAAAGCGCCTCGGTCCCGAATTCGAGGGTTACGGCCGTACACTCTACCGCACAATCTTCGACCTCAGCGAGTCGTACGAGACACGCATGCTCTCCGAGGGCAGCGAGTTCTTCAACTACTTCAAGAACATTGCGTCAGTTCCGCCACAGCCATTCCCCAAGCGTGCATCAGTTGCTTGTGCCGGTTGCGAAGGTTCGTACGCCCACCTTGCTTCGGAGCGTCTTTTTGACCTCCCCGAAATCATGTACATGAGCAATTTCGAGGGTGTCTTCAAGGCTGTCAGCAGTGGTCTCTGTGAGTTCGGCGTTCTTCCTATCGAAAACTCTCTTGCCGGTTCGGTCAATGCTATCTATGACCTTCTAGTGGCATATAATGTAAATATTGTCCGTGGCGTACGCCTCAAGGTAGACCATGCCATCCTTGGTGTTCCCGGCGCAAAACTCGAAGATATACGCGAAATATATTCACACCAACAAGCTATCAGCCAATGTTCGGATTTTCTCGCCACATTGAAGAATGTACGTGTAATAGCATGCGAGAACACAGCCGAGGCTGCGCGTATGGTAGCCCAAGGCGGTGACCCAACCAAAGCATCCCTATCTTCACGTCTTTGTGCAGAGCTCTATCAGATGCAAGTAATAAAGTCGTCCGTGCAGAACCGTGACAACAACTACACCCGTTTCATCTGTATCGCCAAAGAGCCTAAAATCTATTCAGGTGCCGACCGTACCAGCATTATGATAAATATCCCCAACCGTCCCGGTACTCTTTTCCGCATAATGTCCCGCTTCAATGCAACAGGTGTCAACCTCGTGAAACTTGAGAGCCGCCAAATCCCCGAGCGTGAGTTCGAGTACCGTTTCTACTTCGACATTGAGGCTTCCGTCTACAGCGATGAGTTCCTTTCTCTCATGTGCGAGCTTCATGAGTGCGGGGAGCAGTTCAGGTATTTTGGGACTTATGCCGAAATAATATAATTATTATCTAAATTGGCGATGGCTGTGTTACGCTATGTTTTGAAAAAAGTCATTTAGGTCTACTAAACTCCCTTTTTCAAAACCGTCGCAAGCCTTGCCCTCCCCAATTTATATTAATAATTATGCAGTTGTGCTTAAAAGCTCGATAACTGTGTTGTTGTGGCTGATTGGGTAATCCTCATTTACGTTTAGTAAACTCCGGTTCCCCAACAGCCACACGCCTTGTTCTCGCACTTTTACTCTAATCCCGTTGTTGTTTGAATCAGTAATAACTTTGTTTTGCTCAGTTTTGTTAACAGTCATTTAGGTTTACTAAACTCCCTTTTTCAAAACCGTCGCAAGCCTTGCCCTCCCCCAATTTATGGTTCACCTGCAAAGTCTGTTGGATTGGGGTGATTTTTTCAATGAGATGTAGGAAGCATTTTCTCCAGCATAGGTAATTCCAATAAAAACCGGCACTATCAAAAACACAGCAAACAACCGTCCAAATATCGGAGATAGGGCAAATGTTGTTTGAGCGATGCATATCCTGTTGCTGTTACTCCGTGAAAAGCGAGTTCTTTTGCCCCCGATATTTGGACGAGAAGTTGTTTGAGGCACCATTGCGGGCGAGCAATGTTTGCGACGACTGAAGCTTTAGCTTTACAAAG
>JAUNQV010000104.1 GCA_030535995.1 Bacteroidales bacterium | reverse complement strand
CCTGCATTTACCAATGGAGTAGAAGGATGCTCATTTTCGAGCAATATGGCGAGTACAGAGTTGAATGGCATGCCTGTGGCGTCGGCACCAATCATCTCCATGATTGTCTCAGGGCCATAGTCCTTGAGTACCAGCAACGCTGTTGCCACCTTTGAGATTGACTCAATGCCAAAGCGATAGTCGCAGTCGCCAACGGTTATCGTTGTTCCACCCGGCAGGCACACTGCTATCCCGAACAGTTCGCTGTCTACATGGGCAAGGTAAGGTATATAATCGGCATTTTTGCCCTCTTTGTTGTTCTTGAAGCGCTTATAGGCTTCGGTGACAGCAATTTTCAGCTCTTCTTTGGTTATCCTTCTATCCATTTCTTCTTGTTTTTAAGCCTTTCAGGAAATCAATGTCTTCCTGTATGGGTGTAAACTGTACCTTTTACTTTAATGTTGCTCTCAATACTCAAACGCGATGTTGTGGGGTATTGCAGCTTGTCGAGTTCGGCAACTGCCGATGCAATATCTCCCAGCAGTTGGTCGGCCATGTCGCGGCTGAAGCCCTGACGTACAACAATGCGCATTACGATGGTCTCTTCAAGAGTTTCGGGTAGGGTATAAGCCGGTACCATCCAACCATTCTGCTTCAGCTTGTCCTGAAGGTCGTAAAGTGTCCATTTACACTGCTTTGAATACTCTTTCTTCATCTCCCAGATGAATAGTGGGTTCACAACATCGGTGCTATAGTTCTTGAAAGGCTTCATCTTGCCTATTTCGGCATGCAGGTACTTTGCAACCTCCATGGAGTTGTGCTGTATAGCCTTGTAGCCCTCGAATCCCAGGCGTATGAATTGGTAATATTGTCCGAGAATTTGTGCGCCGGGGCGCGAGAAGTTAAGGCCCACCTGTGTGATGTCGGCACCCAGGTAGTTGACACTGAACGACATGCTGTCGGGGAGGAACTTCTTGTCTTTCCATATTACCCAACCGAGTCCTGGGTAAACAAGTCCATATTTGTGTCCGCTGGTACTTATAGAGAGTACCCATTTGAGGCGGAAGTCCCACTCTACCTCGGGGTAGAGGAATGGCATTATGAAACCACCCGATGCCGCATCGACATGAATGGGAATGTCGTAACCAGTCTTCTTGTTATACTCGTCAAGAGCATCGTTGAGTGCTTTTACATCGTCGTTGAGTCCAGTCCATGTAACACCCATTATAGGTACAATACAAATAGTGTTCTCGTCGCACTTCGAGATTGCTTCTTGCGGGCAAAGAGTGAGTTTTTCGGCACTCAAGGGTACTGTGCGCATCTCAATCTGCCACTGCTGGGCAAACTTTTCCCATACTACCTGGTAGGCCGAGGATATTACGAAATTGGGCTTGTCACAGGGCTTGCCTTCGGCCATGCGACGTTTTTTCCAGCGTTGCCAGGCCGCCACGCCACCAAGCATACATGCTTCGCTTGAACCTATTCCAAGTGCTCCGGCTTTCCATTTGGCCTGCTCGGGGCTGTTCCAAAGGTTGGCGATGATGTTGATACACTTTGCACACATCACTGCTACACGCGGGTATTCCGTCTCATCGATGTAGTTGAGTGCAATGGCATCGTTCATCAGCTTGGTGGCGTATGAATCCATATATGTTGTTACAAAAGTTGCCATGTTCAAGCGTGGTTGGGTCTGGGCGATTATCTCGTCCTTCACCATCCGGTAGGCAATCTCGGGAGTTGTGGGTTGTTGTGGAATTTTGTCTACGGGAGCGCTCTTGAGCATCTCCTCGGAACCGAATACCGATGTGGTAACTGTTGCCTTGCAATTCTCTTGCTTCATTTTTCTTCGATTTTAAAGGTTTATAAATATGTTTCCTGTTGTGACTATGAAACAAGATAACTCCGCCAAGGGTTTCGGTTTTTATATTTTTTATGATGTTGCAACATTTGATGCCGGTGGGTTGTTATGCCTTATGGATATTAAAAAGTTGTGTCATGAAAATCAATACTGGAAAAGGATTTATCTCTTTGTGGGCATTGTTGGGAATATGGTCAGTCTCGGCACTGACATCATTGCCCGGGTTGGCAATATCACCCATTGCCGAAAAACTCGTTTCAATATTTCCAACAGCTACGGATGTTGAGATACAGTTGCTCACCACGCTGCCATCGTTGCTTATTATTCCTTTTATACTATGGGCCGGGTACATAAGTGACCGAATTGGTTATATAAGGTTGTTATACATCGGGTTGGTGCTGTTTCTCTTGAGCGGTGCATTATATTTCGTTTGCGAAAATATGACCCAACTGATAGCAGTGAGTGCATTGCTTGGGGTTGGAGCCGGAATAATTGTTCCCCTCTCTACATCTTTGGTGTCGAGGTTCTTTGCCGGTGAGGAGAGGACAAGGCAGTATGGCTATGTATCGGCCATAAACAATATCGCTCTTGTCGTGGCTACCGCAATTACCGGGTGGCTGGCCGATATACAGTGGCGTTTGCCTTTCCTTGTATATTTACTGCCTATCTTTTCGATACTCCTTGTTCCTTTGATAAAAAGAGATGAGGGTGGTGTTGCTGACACAAAATCGGTAACCGGCAAGGAGAGCGGTGCTTCCGGCATCGATTATGGCAGGTTGATAAAGTATATGTTATACTATTTCCTGGCTACCTATCTGGTGATGGTCGTGAGTATAGACTTGCCGTTCCTGCTCGGGGAAAGGGGGCACGACAGTGCAGTTTCGGGTATTGTGATAGCGGTGTTCTTTGTTGCGATAATGTTGCCTGGGCTGTTTGTCAACCGTCTAATAGTCTTCCTTGGCAGGAATATTCTCATGTGGGCCATGTTACTTGTCTCTTTAGGCCTGCTGGATGTGTTCTTCAACTCTTCGCTGCTGTTTGTGGTTATTGGTTGTGTGGCTGCCGGCTTCGGCTATGGTATGGCACAGCCTTATATTTATGATGTCACATCCTCTTTGGCTCCCCCGCAGAAGGTGACCTTTACTCTTGCTCTGCTCATGACCATGAACTATGTGGCTATTGTGGTGTGTCCATTTATAGTAGAAGGGGCGCAAGATCTCATAGGCGCAAAAGGGGTCAGGTTCCCGTTTCTGCTGAACGGAATTATAGGGCTGCTGGCAACAGCCATTTTAGTGGTACGAAGTTTCTATGTAAGGAATAAATAGTTGTTTCAATGATGAACGGATATGCAAAAGGTTCGTTGGCGCTGTTGGTGGCACGGACTTTCAGTGGGTTGAATGTCAATGCAATGGGGTATTTGTTGCCTGTGTGGATAGCTCCGCTCGGTTGTGTAACCCTGCGTCTTTGTTTCGGTGCTGTTGTCTTTTGGCTGGTGTCGATATTCGGGAAGCCCGAGAATGTCAGTCGTAGCGATAAACTGAAACTCATAGCGCTCGGTTCATTGGGCATTTTTGGCTATATGTCGCTCTATGCCTTGAGTATCAGCTACACTACGCCTGTAAATTTTGCAATTTTCAATGCCATGCAACCCTTGTGGGTGGTTGTTGCATCAGCTCTGATTTACCATGAGAGTATAGGTGGCAAGAAACTGTTTGGCCTTGCTGTAGGTTTTTCGGGGGCGATGCTCTGTATTCTCTCCGAACCCGGAGCGGGGTTGGCTACAAATTCGCAACTGGGAAATATGCTTGCCATAGGCGCATCGGTAATATATTCGGTGTATCTGGTCTTTTCGGCGCGCCTTGTAGGGCATCTGTCGAGTGTAACCATTTTAAGGTACACATTCTCCTCGGCGGCTGTTGTGGCGCTTCTGGCAGCATCTTTTTTTGGTTTTGAAGCACCTATGTTCAGCGGTAGCTTGCACTGGAAACCATTTGCGGTGCTGTCGTTTGTGCTTCTGTTCCCTACTGTAATAACCTATTTCCTTATTCCGGTGGGAATGAAATACCTGAAAAGTGCTGTGGTTGCACTCTATGGCTATGTGACTCTTATAGTAGCAACAGTTGTCTCGTTTATCATTGGAATGGACAGGTTCGACCCGGTTATTCTGCTCTCGCTTCTGCTCATAGGTGTGAGTATATATCTGGTGGGTGTAGAAGATGATTAAAAAGAGAATGATGAAAAAGGGTAGTATTATATAATAACTTATAGTTAAATATTAAATTATTTATATGAAATTCCGATAGAATTGCTATTTTTGCAAGATAGAGTAGCATTAATCTGGAATAATAATCTATTAATATGAAGAAGATATCATTGTTTGTTTTGATGGTGTGTATGGCTGTAATGGTTTTTGCAGCACCTGCATACCGCAAGCCTTTTATCGCGAAACAGTCCGATGGAACAGCGCTATCTGTAGTGCTTATGGGCGACGAGGCTGTCCATTATTTTTCTACACTCGATGGCAAGCCTCTGGTAAAGGAGGCCAATGGAGATTTCTCATATGCCACATTTGCCGATGGCTCTTTTGTATCGACAAAATGTCTGGCTCATGACAAAGGCCGCAGAGGTGTCTATGAACAGCAGTTGCTTTCGTCAATCGATTACGACTCGATGAACAGCAAAATAGCTGCTGTGCACAAAATGCGTTCAGGCGCATACAGGGCGGCAGCCAGCAAAGCCGGTTCGCACATCAACCCGGTAGGCGATGTCAATGTCGCTGTGGTGCTTGTAGAATTTCCCGATTGCAAATTTACATACACCAAGGAACAGATAAGCGATATTCTCAATACCGAGAATCATGTATATGTGAACCCTATTGCAAACAGCATAGGTAGTGCACGTGACTATTTCATTGCCCAGTCCGACGGCAAGTTCCGTCCCAATTTCATTGTAACTGATATTGTTACCCTTTCCAACAATATGGCATACTATGGTGGCAACGATGCTTCAGATAGTGACAAGAAACCTACTTATATGGTTAAGGAGGGTATACAAAAGGCAAATGCCACTTTTGATTTCTCTGTCTGCGACAACAACGGTGACGGGGAGGTGGAATTCATCTATTGTATATATGCCGGTTATTCCGAATCGTATGGTGCCGATGCAAACACAGTGTGGCCTCACCAGTGGCAGCTTTCGGCACAGTCGGGCACAATAACTGTCGATGGCGTGAAGTGTGATACATACGCCTGCAGCGGTGAGCTTGTCATGAATGAGGAATATGAATCGGAAATAGGTAAGGTTCTTGCCGGTATCGGTCTTATTGTCCATGAGTTCTCTCACTGCTTGGGGTTACATGATATTTATGACACAACATACGAGAGCGGAAACTGGGGAATGGATTATTGGGATGTAATGGACCAGGGTAACTATGCAGCCGAAGGTTATGTTCCTGTGGGTTATAGTGCCTATCAGAGAGATTTCTGTGGCTGGAGAGAGCTGGTTGTGCTTGACAAGAAAGGCAGTTACTCAATGGCGCCTCTCACACATGGCGGTACGGCATATAAAGTTATCAATGATGCCAACGCCGATGAGTATTACATACTGGAGAACCGCAAGCAGGAGAAGTGGGATACCTATCTTTTCAATAGCGGAATGTTGGTGGTGCATGTCGATTACAACAAAACTGCATGGAACAACAACGAGATAAATACCGTTGCCGGTCATCCACGTTATACAATTATACCGGCCGATAATAAGCTCGCAGTTTACGGTGAGGTATCAAGCAGTGAGTTTGTTGCAAGCCTCAAGGGCGATGTGTGGCCGGGCACTTCGGGCAATACGGAACTTACAAACAGCTCTGTACCGGCCGCAAAGGTTTACAAAGGCGGTTACATGAATAAGCCCATTACCAACATAAAGTATGAGAACAATATTATCTCTTTCGACTTTATGGCTGGTGTGTTCGCCGGTGTTCCCAACATGCTCGATGCTACCGAGGTGACAGAAACCTCGTTTGTCGCCAACTGGGAGCCTCTTGAGGGTGCAACCCTGTACATGGCAGAACTCTATAAGGTTGTCTCTGTTGCCGATGGTGCAGGCGATGCAGAGTCCTTGCTCAGTGAGGATTTCCTTGGTTGCAGCAAATCAAATACAGAAATAAAATCATCAGACATTGATGAGTTTCTCTCTGTTCCCGGCTGGACGGGCAGCAAGATTTACAGCGAGAATGGTGTAATTCGTGTAGGTACATCATCAAACGCCGGTGAGTTGAAATCTCCTCTGTTGACAGCCTCGGGTGATGTTACAGTGGAATTCAAAGTAAAGCTATTCAATACCAATGATACCGGTTCTGTGTTGACTGTGGCATTGCAGACAGCTTCTGGCGAAACAATCGCATCGGAGGATGTTACACCAAGTGCAGCTATGAATACCGTGGAGTTGCAGGGTAGTGTCGATGGTGCGTTTTATGTTGTGTTCAGCACAGCTTCAAGCACAGGCAAGAAACGTGCCTCGGTTGATGATGTGAACATCACCGTTGCAAGTTCTGTAAAGAAAGAGAAGGTTGCCGAGGTAAAGACAGCTGCTACAAGTTGCATGTTCGATGGTCTTGAGACGGGTGCTACTTATATGTATCGTGTCTGCGCACTTGATGAAGCGGGTGCATCTGGTTATTCTGCATATTCAAGCATTACCTTGCTTGCAACTTCAATAGGCGATATTGTTGCCGAAAACGCTCATATAGAGGTTTATACATTGTCAGGAACATGTGTATTTGCCGGAGATAAATCGGCTCTTCCTATACTTTCAAACGGTATATACGTTATAAAAAGCGGTTCTGCAGTCAAGAAATTGCTTGTAAAATAAGAGGCTTTTTCCATAGGCCTTATAAACAGGATTACCAATTGGTAGTCCTGTTTTTTAAATTTTATATTATATGTATTCCCTCAAAAGGGCAACGACTGTCTTGTCATAGACACTGTAGATGGTGAGTGACAGTCATTTAAAAATACATATAGCTTGTTCCTGTAACATCCGGCTCCGGTAATCGATGCAGTAACTCAATGGAGTTTGTAGCTGAATGGCTTTTCATCACGTTGCTTATAAAAGCACAGTCATCGCTATTGCAATGTGTACTCTCTAATGGTATAAACTT
>JAUNQV010000187.1 GCA_030535995.1 Bacteroidales bacterium | reverse complement strand
AAGTCACCATGCAAGTCCCCAAGTCGTGAACCTGTTTATAGTAGGTTAAACTATCAAGAATTTCTTTACAGTTCAATTGCGGATATATTTGATTCCTCAAAAATGTAGGACATGTCTCACTTTTTTAAACAAGAGCTACGACAAAAAATAATCAAACGCGCAAATTCATACCCAACTTATCATAAAATAAAGAAAAAGTATTATATTTGCATATTATATGATAGGTTAAGGTTATGGCAAAGAGTACAATGGGGACAAAATTACCCCGAAAGTTAGAGCAGAAAATGCAGATAGTTGGCGAGCAAATAAAGCTTGCTCGTTTGCGTCGTAATCTGAGCGTTGCGCAGGTGGCGGAGCGTGCTACTTGTTCACCACTTACGGTTTCACGTATAGAGAAAGGTGCCCCCACAGTGGCGATTGGCATCTATCTGCGTGTGTTGTATGCCCTGCAACTCGATGATGATATTCTCTCTTTGGCAAAAGATGACGAACTCGGCAGGGCGTTGCAAGATATGAATTTGCCACAGCGTGAAAGGGCGTCTAAAAAGGAGTAGTAGGCTATGAAGAAATTGTATGTATATGCCGATTTTGATTGGCTCAAGGAGATTGAGCTGGTTGGAGAACTGGGCTACGAATCGCTTCGTGGCTCTGATAGTTATAGTTTCAAGTTCACTGATAGTTGGATAAAAAAGTACAATGCTATTACCCTCAGTGAAGACCTTAACAACTATCCGGGGATACAATACACTCAGCCGAAAAAAGATATTTTCGGTTGCTTTGCCGATGCTCTTCCCGACAGATGGGGAAGAACCCTTATCCTCCGTCGTGAACAAATTTTGGCACAAGAGGATAACAGACCTGTTCGCCGCCTCTCGTCGTTTGACTTCTTAACCGGCATTGATGACTTTTCCCGTATGGGCGGGTTTCGTTTCAAAGAAACGTCTGATGGTGAGTTCATCAACGCTGACAACTCATTGCGTATTCCTCCGTTGACCGACTTGCGAGAACTCATTGTAGCAAGCAAGGAAATTGAGAAAAGCGAGGAGACCAATGCACTACCCGAAAAACGATGGATTGCTCAACTTGTGCAGCCAGGATCTTCGCTCGGTGGTGCGCGTCCCAAAGCAAATGTTGTAGATACGGACCGCAGTATATATGTCGCAAAGTTCCCATCATTGAAGGATGATTACGATGCAGGACTATGGGAGCATTTCTGCCATCTATTAGCCAAAAATGCGGGCATAAACGTTGCCGAAACAAAGGTGCTTGAAATTAACGACAAGCATCATACACTCCTTTCTCGTCGTTTCGACCGGACAAATGAAGGCAAACGAATTCATTTTGCATCTGCAATGACACTGCTCGGGTTAAATGATGGCGACAACGCTACAACAGGACACGGATATATTGACATTGTTGATTTTATCATTAGCGGTTGTACCGATGTTGATGCGAACTTGCGAGAGTTGTTCCGCCGAGTTGCATTCAATATATGTGTCGGCAACAGCGATGATCATTTCCGTAACCACGGTTTTCTGCTCACTGCAAAAGGTTGGACCCTTTCGCCTGCATACGATATGAATCCGACACTGAATGACCATCAAAGCTTGCTAATTAACAGCAAAACTAACGAGTCTGATTTGTCAATTTTACTCAACTCGTGCGAGGAGTATATGCTCACCCCAGAGGTTGCCAAGGGTATAATCAACGAGGTCGTAACGGCTGTCAAGGATTGGAGAGTATTAGCAAATAGATTAGGTATTGCTAAACGAGAAATGAGTTTGTTTGAGGGAGTGTTTGATAATAGGATTAATTTTAATAAAATGTAGATATGTACAACGATAATAACAAG
>JAUNQV010000103.1 GCA_030535995.1 Bacteroidales bacterium | reverse complement strand
GAAAAAAGATTATTGTAACCCGATTACCTGTTATATCTTCGCAAAAAATTAGCGTAAACGGCACAATTGCCTGCAACGCAACAGAATATAGAACAAGCAATAGAGAAAAATACACGATTATTCACACGAAATAATTTGAGGAGCAAGAACATGGGAAATGAATTTTCGCAAAGAATGTCAGAACTGCTATCATTGAGCAAGGAGGAGGCTACACGCCTGCGCAGCAAGAGCATAAACCCCGAGCATCTGCTTTTGGGTATATTGCGACAGGGGAAAAGTTGTGCCCTCGATATTTTAGGCAGGCTCAATGCTAATATACAGAATATAAAGAGTGCATTGGAGAGCAGAAGCACTGTTGCTTCGCCGGCCGACACGCCATACAGCGACGAAGTGGAGATGAGCCTTGGCACAGCAAGGATATTGCGCTTCACCACCCTGGAGGCACGTACTCTCAAAGCAGTTGCCGACAGTGAACACCTGCTGCTGGGGATACTGAAGGAGAAGAACAACCTTGCAGCTAACGTATTGGAAGAAAACAACATAACATACTCACAAGTTTTGGATGCAATAAAAGAGAAGATGCCCGACAACGGCAACAAGATTAGCAACGGCTTCGGCTTTACCGACCAGGATGATGACGATGAGACACTGCCGGGAAACAACTCCGGCAGCACACGCCAGCACACCGACACCCACCAGGCAAAACCTTCGAACGACACCCCAGCGCTTGACAACTTTGGTGTAGACATGACAAGAGCTGCCAGCGAG
This sequence comes from Bacteroidales bacterium, assembly GCA_030535995.1. Classification (GTDB taxonomy): domain Bacteria; phylum Bacteroidota; class Bacteroidia; order Bacteroidales; family Bacteroidaceae; genus HGM04593. The sequence continues at coordinate 6,366 of JAUNQV010000103.1, read as the reverse complement.
GGAAGGCTCGACCCCGTTGTGGGGCGCGAGAAAGAGATTGAGCGCATATCGCAGATACTCAGCCGCCGCAAGAAGAACAACCCCATTCTGATTGGCGAGCCGGGAGTGGGAAAATCGGCCATTGTAGAGGGGCTTGCACAGCGCATTGTGGAGCGCAAGACCTCGCGCATACTCTTCGACAAGCGCATAATAGCACTCGACATGACAGCTGTAGTAGCCGGTACAAAGTACCGTGGACAGTTCGAGGAGCGTCTGCGCACAATAATAACCGAGCTTGAGAATAACCCCAACATCATCATATTCATCGATGAGATACACACCATTGTAGGTGCCGGCTCTACCCCCGGCTCAATGGATGCCGCCAACATTCTCAAACCGGCACTCGCACGAGGCGAGATACAATGTATAGGTGCAACAACAGTCGATGAATACCGCAAGACAATAGAGAAGGACGGAGCTCTTGAACGCCGTTTCCAGAAGGTGCTTGTAGAGCCCACCTCGGTAGATGACACATACACAATACTCAAGAACATAAAGGAGCGCTACGAGAACCACCACAATGTCACATATACCGACGACGCTCTGCTGGCGTGTGTCAAATTGACAGACCGTTACATTACAGACCGTTGTTTCCCCGACAAAGCCATAGATGCCATGGACGAGGCCGGTGCCCGCATGCACATAAGCAACATAAAGGTGCCTAAAGAGATTGAAGAGCAGGAACAGCTCATAGACCAGGCCAACAAGGAGAAGAACGATGCTGTCAAGCGTCAGGATTTTGAGAGTGCAGCCAACCTGCGCGACAGGGAAAAGAACCTTCAGAGCCGCCTTGCCGAAATGAAGGCAGAGTGGGAGAAGAGCCTCACCGACAGCCGGCAGACAGTAACCGATGAAGATGTAGCCGGGGTGGTTTCAATGATATCGGGAGTTCCCATGCAGCGCATGCAGCAGGATGAATGGACACGCCTCAAGAGCATGAAGCAAGAACTCACCGGCAAGGTAATAGCCCAGGACAATGCCATTGAAAAGCTCACGAAAGCCATTCAGCGCAGCCGCGTAGGGCTCCAGAACCCCAACAAGCCTATAGGCACATTCATGTTCCTTGGCCCCACCGGAGTGGGCAAGACACTGCTTGCCAAAGAGCTCGCGAAGTTCATGTTCGGCAGTGCCGATGCGCTCATACGCATTGACATGAGCGAATACATGGAGAAGTTCACCGTGTCGCGCCTTGTAGGAGCCCCTCCGGGATATGTAGGATATGAGGAGGGCGGACAGCTCACCGAGCGAGTGCGCCGTCGCCCCTACTCCATTGTACTGCTCGACGAGATAGAGAAAGCACACACCGATGTCTTCAACCTGTTGCTGCAGGTAATGGACGAAGGCCGCCTAACCGACAGCTACGGACGCACTGTCGATTTCCGTAACACCGTGCTGATAATGACCTCCAATGTAGGAACACGCGAACTGAAGGACTTCGGTGCAGGAATAGGCTTTGCCAAGGACGAAAGGGCCGGCGACAAGAAATACTCACGCGATGTTATACAGAAAGCCCTTAACAAGCGCTTCGCCCCCGAATTCCTCAACCGTGTCGACGAGATAATAAACTTCGACCAGCTTGGCAAGGAGGCAATAATAGACATAGTAGACCTTGAGCTTGCACAGATAGTGAAACGTGTTACAGAGCTTGGCTACACCATTGAACTCACAAGCGAAGCAAAGAGGTTCCTTGCCGACAAAGGCTACGACATACAGTACGGAGCCCGCCCGCTAAAGCGAGCCCTGCAGAATTATGTAGAGGATGAAATATCGGAGCTGCTGCTCGACGGTGCCCTAAAACAAGGCGACTGCATAACAGTAGAGAGCGACACAGAGAACGACAAACTGAAGTTCGAAGTAAAAAGATAAAGCATAGAGCCAATGCATAAAACACTAACCGATAGCCCCGGGACAATTCCCGGGGCTATTTCTTTTATAAACCAATATATAAATTACTTAAATAACGTGAGTTCGATATAATAATTGGTACTGTAATTGAGTGTATTTGTCATGTCAACCGAACGGGAGATCTCTCTTTTTCATAGTTTTGTCATGTCGAACGTATGTGAGACATCTCTGTTATCGCGTATTGTTTGAGATTCCTCGTCGTTTCACTCGCTCGGAATGACAGATTCGCAACTTGGTTGAATTTATATCGAACTCAGGTTAAATATTGCCATTCCAATTTGCTCCTGCCGTCATTAGTTTCGTTGCAATTGGTTGTGTGTGCGCCAAAAGCATCGGAATGTTCTATAGAATGTATCGTTTATATGAATAGATACGATAACATTCAATAACATATTTGCTGTAATTTTGCACTGTTTTTAACGTTATTGCCATTATGGACTTCATTATTGATTTTTTCAACAATTTGTTTTTCGGTTCGGGGATTGCGCACTCAATGATTATCCTTGCTATTGCTGTGGGGGTAGGTGTATACTTGAGCAGGGTTAAGATTGCGGGTATTTCGTTTGGTGTGACATGGGTTCTGTTCATCGGTATTCTTCTTTCACATTTCGGTATGGTGCTCGATGGGGAGTTGCTGCATTTTGTCAAGGAGTTCGGACTTATTCTCTTTGTCTACTCTATTGGTTTGCAGGTAGGGCCGGGATTTTTCTCCAGCTTCATGTCGGGTGGCCTGAAACTCAATGCAATCACTTGCATTATTGTTCTGTTTGATGTTCTGGTTGCCGTGTTGCTTATATTCACAACTAACGAGGGGGTTGATACCATAACGGGTATAATGTCGGGTGCTGTAACGAACACTCCCGGAATGGGCGCTGCCACCACGGCATACAAGGATATGTTCGGCCATGACAGTGCCAATATTGCTCTGGGCTACAGTGTGGCCTACCCTCTTGGTGTTATCGGCTGCATACTCTCAATAATTGCGCTGAAATTCATATATAAGGGTGAGAAGAAGTTCAACAGGGAGAAGAACAACGATGTAGATATACAGCGCTTGTCGCTTGAGGTTACAGAGAAGGGGGTTACAGGAATTACTCTGGAGGAGATACGCAAGAGAAATAACCTGAACTTCATTGTATCGCGCATTATTGACAAAGCGACCGGACATTGCGATATCGCAAACTCGAAGAGCAAGCTGGCGCTTGGCGACCGTGTGCTGATAATATGCAACAAGGATATACAGGAGAGGCTTGTTTCGCTCATAGGAAAGCCTGTGCAACAGGAGTGGATAAAGTTTGACGAGGAGCTCATATCGCGCAAGATAACATTCACAAACCACAAACTTAACGGTGCGAAGCTGGGCAAACTGAACATAAGGAACGAGTTCGGGGTGAACATTACACGTGTACACCGTGCTGGTGTAGACCTTGCACCCACTGCCGGTTTCCGCCTGCAGGTTGGTGACATTATCACTGTTGTGGGGCACGAAAATGCAATAAACGATATAAAGAAGATGTTCGGCGATGAGCGCAAATACCTCGACCACCCGAACCTTATACCTATATTCATCGGTATTGCCCTGGGTTGTATTCTTGGCAGTATTCCTCTAACGGGTACACTAATTTCTACTCCGCTGAAACTGGGATTGGCCGGCGGCCCTCTTATTGTTGCCATTCTTGTCAGCTACTTCGGCCCCAAAATGGGTATTGTAACCTACACTACCACCAGTGCTAACCTGATGATTAGGGAGATTGGCATTACGCTGTTCCTTGCCTGTGTGGGCCTTGGTGCCGGCGGAGAGTTTGTCGACAGCATTGTAAACAAGGGCGGTTACATGTGGATTTTCTACGGAGCCATCATAACAGTTGTGCCTATTCTTGTCGCAGGTTTTGTAGGACGTTACGTATTCAGAATAAAGTACAACACGCTGGCCGGTGTTATATCGGGCTCATGCACCAACCCGCCGGCTCTTGCCTTTGCCAACCAGCAGAGCAAGGGAGGCGACACGGCTGTTGCATACGCCACTGTGTACCCGCTTGCAATGTTCTTGAGGATACTGGTAGGGCAAATGATGATTCTGCTATTCTGCTGAAAAGAGATTTAACTCTCCAATGATACGGACAAAGAGACCGAGCCAAAACAGCGTTTGGCTCGGTCTCTTTGTCGTAAAATACACCCGTTTTTAAGGACGAGCGCAACGAAGTAATGCGCTTTTTAGCTTCAAACTTCAAAACAAGGAGTGAATAAAAAGAGGCAGTACAAGGCTTGCGAAGTTCGCAAAACCGCAGTTTACTTGGCGTAAATGAGGATTTTGAGGACGAGCGCAACGAAGTAATGCGCTTTTTAGTCACTCCTTGTCTGTCAAATTGTCAGTCATCGAACAACTGGCACTTTTTTTGCTTTATATAATGTAGAACGCTCCTGCCGTTTATGCGCAGGACATAATTATGTATCATAAACTAAAAAAATTATAATATGCAGAAAGGAAACATTGGGGTAACAACCGAAAACATTTTCCCCGTTATCAAGAAGTTCTTGTACAGTGACCATGAGATTTTCTTGCGTGAGATTGTATCGAACGCCATTGATGCCACACAAAAGCTGAAGACCCTTTACGAGAAAGGTGAGTTCAAGGGCGAGCTTGGCACACCCAAGGTAACCGTCACACTGGGTACTGACACAATTACAGTAAGTGACAACGGTATCGGACTCACTGCCGAAGAGATTGAGAAGTACATTAACCAGATTGCTCTCTCGGGTGCTACCGATTTTCTTGAGAAATACAAGGACAGTGCAAACAACATAATAGGACATTTTGGCCTTGGCTTCTACTCGGCATTCATGGTGTCGAAGAAGGTGGAGATTGTCACAAAGTCGTACCGCGATGGTGCACAGGCCGTAAAATGGAGCTGCGACGGCAGCCCCGAATATACAATTGAGGATGTTGAAAAGGCCGAGCGCGGAACAGACATTATAATGTATATCGACGATGACAGCAAGGAGTTCCTGAGCGAGAGCCGCATTAGCGGAATACTGAACAAGTATTGCCGTTTCTTGCCCGTTGAGATAGCCTTCGGCAAGAAAAAGGAGTGGAAAGAGGGCAAGCAGGTCGACACCGACGAGGACAATATAATAAACGACACTACCCCGCTGTGGACACGCAAGCCAAGTGAGCTGAAGGACGAGGATTACAAGGAGTTCTACCGCAAGCTCTACCCTATGAGCGACGAGCCCCTGTTCTGGATACACCTGAATGTGGATTTCCCCTTCCACCTCACCGGTGTGCTCTATTTCCCGAAGGTAAAGAGCAACCTCGAACTGCAGAAGAACAAGATTCTTCTCTTCTGCAACCAGGTATATGTTACCGATGAGGTAGAGGGCATTGTACCCGACTTCCTAACACTCATGCACGGTGTGATAGACTCTCCCGATATTCCGCTCAACGTGTCACGTTCGTACCTGCAGAGCGACTCCAACGTAAAGAAGATTTCTACATATATATCAAAGAAGGTATCGGACCGCTTGCAACAGATTTTCAAGAACGACCGCAAGGAGTTCGAGGAGAAGTGGAATGACCTGAAGATTTTCATCCACTACGGCATGCTTACCGAGGAGGATTTCTATGACAAGGCCAACAAATTCGCCCTGTTGCAGGATACCGACGGCAACAAATATACCTACGAGGAGTACAAGAACCTTGTAGCTGCCGAGCAGACCGACAAGGATGGCAACATCATATACCTCTACTCTAACGACAAAGAGAAGGAGTTCAGCTTCATCGACAACGCAAAGAACAAGGGTTATAATGTGTTGCTGATGGACGGACAGCTTGATGTGGCACTCATAAGTCTATTGGAGCGCAAGTTCGAGAAGACACGCTTCACACGTGTGGACAGTGACACTGTAGAGAACCTCATTGTAAAGGAGGAGCAGAAAGGCAGCATACTTGCCGAGAGCAAGCGCGAAGTACTTACCGGGGTATTCGAGAGCCAGTTGCCGAGAATTGACAAGAAGGAGTTTACAGTCACCTCTCAGGCCATGGGCGAGAATGGAGCACCTGTAGTTATAACACAGGCAGAGTATATGCGCCGTATGAAGGATATGGCAGCAATACAGCCGGGAATGTCGTTCTACGGCGAGATGCCCGATATGTTCAACATGCTGCTGAACGAGGAGCACCCTCTTATCAAGCGCGTGCTTGAGAACGCCGAGAGCGAGTGTGCCGTCAAGCTTCAGCCCATAGACGAAAAAAAGAGCGCTCTTGAGAGCCGCAGAAAGGCATTGTATGATGCAAGGCAGGGCAAGAAGGAAGACGAAGTATCGCAAAGCGAGAAGGACGAACTCTTTGAGGTTGAGAAGGAGATTACTGCCGCCAAAAGCGAGAAAGAGGCTATACTTGCCGAATATGCAGCCGGCGACAAC
>JAUNQV010000029.1 GCA_030535995.1 Bacteroidales bacterium | reverse complement strand
ATTTCCAAAACATTTTCTTAAAGCCTGTATATACATTTACAAGATATTATATCACGCTATGTATAAACACAAAAAAGACGTGAGACTTACTGTCTTACGTCCATCAATCTGCAGGCATCGCCAAACGCCTTAACGGAAACGAACGGTGAAGAAACAATATTCCCACGCCGTGAATATATACCGGGTTACTTATTACAAGTAACATGTATATACAACACAGAATGAGCATTAGTTGTTTCGTCCTCCGTTGTTATTTGGCGATTTTACAGATTTGGACTTAACAAAATGCTGTCTTGCATTCATGAATTTCTCCTCATGAACAATGCAAATATAACACTTTTTAGCAACTAATACTCAAATATCAAGAAAATTGTCTCTTCAATATAAATATAAATTGGAAAACGAATGTAATGGAACAAAGCGTCTATTGAATTCGGGAGATGGCTCATACAATTAGAGAGACCGGGTCAAAAGTTTTTTGCTCCGGTCTCTCTAATTGCACTTAATCGGTCTGACGTTTCAGTTCTATCCTTTCAACTGTTTATATGTTGTCTTCGGGAACCTTGCTGCTGTTGTTTCATCGAGGCGGCGCACAGGAGTGCTGTGAGGCGCATTCTTTACAACTTCGGGGTTCTCTATTGCCTCGGTTGCAACCTTCTTCATCACTGCAATGAACTCATCGAGTGTCTCTTTGCTCTCCGTTTCGGTGGGCTCAATCATTATACTCTGATGGAACAGCAACGGGAAGTAGATTGTTGGCGCATGGTAGCCGTAGTCGAGCAAGCGTTTGGCAATATCGAGTGTGGTAACACCCGTTGACTTGTCGGCAAGGCCGTCGAACACAAACTCATGCTTGCATATTCCCTCGATAGGCAGGTAGTATTCGTTTTTCAACGACTCTTTAACATAGTTGGCATTGAGCACCGCAAGAGGCCCTACCATCTTCACATTCTCGCGGCCAAGGGTGAGAATGTAGGTATAGGCACGCAACAGAGCACCGAAGTTACCGAGGAAATTCGAGACATAACCGGCCGATTTTTCATCGTTATCGATGTAGAACTTGCCTTGTTCATTTTTCTTCACCTGTGGGTTAGGCAAAAGTGCCTCAAGACCTGCACGTACTCCGACAGGGCCATCTCCGGGGCCACCGCCACCATGAGGTGTCGAGAAGGTCTTGTGAAGGTTGATGTGCATGATGTCGAAGCCCATGTCACCCGGACGGCACTTGCCGAGCACTGCATTGAGATTGGCTCCGTCGTAGTAGAGAAGACCACCGCACTCGTGTACAAGGCGCGAAATTTCAGGAATTTCGGTCTCGAAGATACCGAGAGTGTTGGGGTTTGTCATCATAATACCTGCGACGGTGTCATCGAGAAGAGGTTTAAGGTCTTCTACATCGACTGTTCCGTTGGGTGTCGATTTTACCTCTACTATCTGCAAGCCACAGACAGCTGCACTGGCAGGATTGGTACCGTGGGCACTGTCGGGTACAATAACCTTTGTACGTTTAAAATCACCACGCTGCCGGTGATATGCACGCATAATCATAAGACCGGTAAGCTCACCGTGGGCACCTGCGTATGGGTTGAGAGTAAAGGCCGAAAGGCCGCTTATCTCGGCAAGTGATGCCGCAAGGTTATAATATACCTCAAGAGCGCCTTGCGTTGCTTCGACCGGTGCCGACGGATGCAAACGAGCGAACGACGGCAAAGAGCTAATCTCCTCGTTGATGCGCGGATTGTACTTCATGGTACAGCTGCCGAGAGGATAGAAGCCTGTGTCTACTCCGAAATTCTTGTTCGAGAGGTTTGTATAGTGTCGTACTACATCAAATTCAGTAACCTCGGGAAGCATCGGGCTGCTCTCACGCTTCAATGCTTGCGGAAGCCGGCATGGACAGTACTGTTCAGCGAGTTCACATTTAGGGAGAGAATACCCTACACGGCCCTCTTTCGAAAGCTCAAAAATCAATTTGTCATAATTGCGTATCATGGTATCTCCTCCTTTTTATTTAATATTGTCAACTATCTCTACAAACTTATCCATCTCCTCTTTAGTACGTTGCTCGGTTACGCAAATGAGAAGCATATCATCGTCAATGCGCACACCGCCAAGAATATTATGAGAGAGCAATGTCTCAAGCACCTTCTGTGCCGGAGCTGTGCATTTTACAGCAAACTCGTTGAAGAAAGGCTGGTCGAAAGCCATGGAGAATTTACCCGTTGCAACAAGTTTCTCGGCAAGATAATGTGCTCCTGCATAGGAGTTGCGGCAAACCTCCTTCAACCCCTTTTCGCCCATTACCGACATGTAGATGGTAACCCAAAGAGCCATCAGTGACTGGTTGGAGCAGATGTTGCTGTTTGCCTTTTCGCGGCGTATGTGCTGCTCACGTGCCTGTAGCGTGAGAACAAAAGCACGTTTGCCATCGACATCGGTAGTTGCACCCACGATGCGGCCGGGCAGCTTGCGTACATGAGTGTTTGTGCAGGCAAGATAGCCTACGTATGGGCCACCGTAACACATGGGAATACCAAGTGACTGGGCATCACCGCATGCAATGTCGGCACCCCACTCGGCCGGAGTGCGGAGAAGAGCAAGAGCCGAAGGCTTTGCATTGAGCACAAACATGCTCTTCTTCTCGTGGCACATTTCTGCAACGCCGGTATAATCCTCCACAATTCCGTAGAAATTGGGTTGTGCAAGGATTACTCCTGCTACATCATCGCCTGCCAACTTTTCACGAAGTTCATCGAGGTCGGTAACTCCATCCTTTTCGTTGACAATATCTATTACAACACCCTGGTACTTTGCGTATGTCTCGACAACACGCCTTACCTTCGGGTCTAATGTGGCAGAAACGATCACCTTATTGCGTTTCTTGGCAATGGCAACACACATCATCATAGCTTCGGCCGTAGCAGTTGTGCCGTCATACATAGATGCGTTTGTAACATCCATGCCTGTGAGTTCGCATATCATCGACTGATATTCGAAAATATACTGCAAGGTTCCTTGCGAAATCTCCGGTTGGTAGGGAGTGTATGCTGTAAGGAACTCCCCACGCGAAACAATTGGTGCTATAACCGATGGTATATAGTGGTCTTCGACACCTGCTCCTGCAAAGCAGGTGAGAGGATAGTTTTTTTGCCCCAATAGCTCGAAGAAATTGCGTATCTCCGCCTCGGACATGGCCTCGGGAAGATTAAATTCACGATTGAACAGCAGTTGCTGGGGTATCTCTCCAAAGAGCTCGTCCATGGACTTGAGGCCCACAGCGGCTAACATCTGCTGGATATCCTGTTGGGTATGAGGAAAATATTTCATAATAATTCCATTTAGGTTGCCCTCCGGCCTACATTGTCATATCGAACGCATGTGAGATATCTCATTATACACGATTATGAGATCCCTCGTTGCTCTGCTCTGTCGGGATGACAAGATAATGCGTTTCAAACAAGAGTGAAACAATCGGAGAGGGCAATTTGCTTTTTAGCCATTTCCAATGTTATTCACCTATAGCAGCCTTGTATGCCTCTGCATCCATCAAAGACTCTGCCTCCGAGGGGTCGGAGAGCTTAACCTTGATAATCCAGTTGGCATAAGGGTCGCTGTTTACAAGTTCCGGGTTGTCGTTGAGAGCCTCGTTCACCTCCACAACAACACCGCTCACCGGCGAAATGAGGTCGCTGGCAGCCTTCACGCTCTCAACAGCGCCGAAGTCTTCACCAGCTGTAACTTCATCGTCAACATCGGGCATATCGACATAAACCACATTGCCTAATTCGTGCTGTGCATAGTCGGTGATACCTACATAACCGAATTCGCCCTCTATCTTTACATACTCATGTGACTCGGCATAACGGAGTCCTTCCAAAATTGTGCTCATAATAAATCTGTTTTAATGGTTAGTTAGTTATTGAAATTATTTCTTGTAGTTCTTGTCATAAAAGCGTTTCTTGGTTACCACCCCGGGGAACACCTTCTTGCGAATGCGTACTTCAACCTCGGTATCGAGCTTTGCATATTCGATATCAACCATAGCCATGCATACACTCTTGCCGGTAGATATTGAATTATAGCCTGTTGTAACCTCACCTATTACCTTGCCGTCAGCCTCTACCGGGTAGCCGTGGCGTGGAATTGCCCTGTCCTTGAGTTCAATTCCTACTATCTTGCGCTTTAAGCCTTCTGCCTTCTGCGCAGCAAGAGCATCGCGGCCTATGAAGTTCTTGTCGAGCTTTGCAAACATGCCCAAGCCCGCTTCAAGCGGTGTTATCTCATCGGTCAGTTCGTCGCCGTAAAGAGGCAAGCCTACCTCGAAGCGTAATGTATCACGGCAACCGAGGCCACAAGGTGCAACCTCACCGCTTGCAAGCAATTTATCCCATACATTGTTGATAAAGGCGTGAGAGCCGTAGATTTCAAAACCATCCTCACCGGTGTATCCTGTACGGCTGATGATGATTGTTTCACCCTCTTCTTCAACCTCTTTGCATGTGTAGAAAGCGAGTTCACTGCATGAAATACCAAGCACACGCTCTACTATTTCCTCGGCTTTCGGGCCTTGCACAGCCACCTCGCCATACTTTTCGCTCTGGTGCTCTACAACAACATCAAAATCCTTTGCATGCTCCATTATCCATGCGACATCCTTGTCTATATTCGAGGCATTGATGACAAGGAAGAAGCGCTCTGCACCCATTTTGTAAACAAGCAGGTCATCTACTACACCACCTGTGGGGTGACACATCATTCCGTAGAAAATCTTGCCGTCGGGAGCAGCGGCAATATCGTTGGTAAAGATATAGTTCACGAACTTCTCGCTTTCGGGGCCGGTCACAAGAACCTCACCCATGTGCGATACATCGAAGACACCGCAAGCATGGCGCACAGCATTGTGCTCGTCCACAATATTGGTATACTGTATTGGCATATCAAAACCGCCGAATGGGCTGATAAGCGCTCCAAGCGCAACATGCTTGTCATAAAGACACGTTCTTTTATTTTCCATAGGTTAGCTGAATAAAAGGTTTATAAGTTTTTCTTTTTCCAAATTCATTATATATGAACTGCACTCTATCGGGGAGAGGGCTTTATCTACAGCCTCGGGCGAATACGATACACCTTCAAGCAGAGCAAGAAGTTCACCTACATTGCCAAGCGGCATAAAATCGCCCGAAAGTGCCAGTTTGTGCATGATACCTTTTTTAATCTCTACCGATGCATGAATTTCACCTACACCATCAAAACGCATACTCTTCGTCAACGAATACCTGGGGTTGTTTCCATATATGAAATCCCGTCTATAGTACTCCTTTTCAATTTCCTCTATGGCCAGGATATCATCCTCCGACAATGAGAACTGTGCACCACAGAGAGTGGATGCCAAATGTTTCTTAAATTCTTCGATACCGATAGAAATATACCTGTTCAGTGTTGTTACATGCTGGCGTACAGATTCCACCCCTTTGCTCTTGAGCTTGGTGCTTGATGGAGTGATTGCCTTTGCCATATGCTCAAGGTTGGTATCGTAGAGCATGGTGCCGTGCACAATGCTTCGCCCGGGAATATGATAGAATGCGTTGCCCGACACCTTTTTACCATCTATGAGAATATCGTTGCGACCGGTTGTACGTGCATCTATACCGAGTTTCTGCAATGCATGCTCAACCATGAGCATGTAGCTGTTGAAAGTAAAATTGACATTGGTCGACGGGGTGATATACGAGAGCATTATGTTACTTTGGTCGGCATATACACACCCGCCACCACTCTTTCGGCGATAGAATTCTATTCCATGGGAACGGCAATAGGCAACATCGACTTCAGTATCTATCAGCTGATTGCGACCGAAGATGACAGTGGGCTGCACCTGCCACATGAAAAAATAGCTTTGCGCAGGAAATTCCCGTGCAATATACTCCTCCATTGCAAGATAGAAAGGAAGTTTGTGTTCTCTTTCATCCGGAAGCGTAACGTGTGTCATCACTTGTGCTGCATGCATAGACAGTAATAATACCCATCGTTACAAATTTATGAAAAGATATTTTAAAAGCAACATCTATAACATTTTTTTAGACAAACATTTCTCAAAATAGTCATCAAAATTCCACACATAAAAATTAAAATATCTTCTAAAAATGGCAAATAATTGCAAAAACCGAAATTATGCCTCATATTTGCAGAAGTTTTTTCAACAAACAGATAAAAAAATATAAATAAACCAATATTTATGAAAGAGAATAAAGGAGTGAATGTTTCGAGTATTGCAGCACTCGTGAACAGCCTTGTGTTAGTGGGAATGTGTTTTCTTCCTTGGTTCACAACCAGTTTTGGAAGAGGATGGAGATATTCGAGTCAAGTGAGCCTGTGGGACACCGCAATCATATCATTCGACCACTCATATACAACATGGTTCGGCATCCTGTTTTTCGTATTGTTCGGTGCTCTTATTTTGAATGCCGTACTAAAGTTGTTCACGACCACCAAATGGCTGAATATACTTTTGACAGTGCTTTTAATACATTTTATAATTATTGCGTGGCTGTTTTTCGAAGCTGTGTTCGGTGTAAATGATTTCGAGATAGGCTTTATACTTTTCTGTGTGTTTACCGTTTCGCTTTTTGTACCCACATTCCTGCCTACAGGCAAGCCGGCCAACAAACATGTCGAGCAGAAGACCAATATTGTCAACCAATATGCTCCCGACAACTTCCAGACAGCTCAAAGAGCAAGGGATGTAAGAACTTCACCCGGAATACCGGTACAGCACGAGAGCCGGCCTTTGACAAGAAACAGCGACAATTCAAAAGAGCAGGAGATTGAGGAGTTGAGAAGAAGGCTCGCTATGCTTGAAGGTGAAAACAGTTCCAAACAAAAACAGATGGAATTAGAGGCACAGCGACAGAGAGAAAGAGAGATTGCAATACAGCAACAGAAGGAGGCTGCCATACTACAGCAACGTGCAATGGAAGCCAGAAAACAGAGAGAGGCTGCAATGCAACAGCAACGAGCCGCAGAAGCACAACGCCAGAGAGCGGCCGAAGAGCAGCGACAAAAAGAGATTGAACTCCAGCGACAAAGGATGGCCGCTCAACAGCAATCACAGGCCCAACAGAAACCAAGAAAGCCCATTGCAAAGACAACAATCGACAGAAGCCGTTTCCAATAAACAAGGACAACATAAACAGAAAAAGACCGGATGCCGCGGCATCCGGTCTTTTTCTGTTTATAATATCTTCTATTACTTCGCAACAGCCTCAAGACGCTTGAGGATTGAGAAGATGAATATTGCCGATACAAGGCATACTGCAATGAGAACACCCCAAACAATATAGAGTTCCATACCCCAAAGCAGGCCGGGAATAGAAATCAGGAAGTTGCCGATAGCAGTTGCCACGAACCAGCCACCCATCATCATACCCTTATACTTTGGAGGAGCAACCTTGCTCACAAAAGAGATACCGATTGGAGAGAGGAGCAACTCTGCAACAGTCAACACGAGGTATGTACTGATGAGCCAGTTAGGCGACACCAATGTAGCAGTACCGGCCTCAATATTAGCCAGCTGTACCTCTTGAACAGGAAGCCCCCAAGAGCCAACCATAAGTATCACGAATGCTACTGCGGCAACAAGCATTCCTAGACCTATTTTCATTGGAGAAGAAGGCTCTTTGCCTTTCTTTGCTAGCGAGCTGAACACAAGCATTACAATTGGGGTCAATGCAACAACAAAACAAGGGTTGAACTGTTGGAAGATAGGAGCTTCAACTCCAACATAACCAGTAACATTCATTGCTCGGTACACAAGAAGACCTCCGGCAACAACCATTAATATCGCAGAGAATATTTTTCCAGAACCCGCGCTTGTTTGTGTCAAGCAGAACACACTTGCAACAAGAGTTATAAGCAATATAAGGTTATTTGTGTCAGCCTCTACAACATTTGAATTATAAATCAAGGCTGCTGCAGCAATAAGAGACAACAATGTGAAGAAATCCTTCGCACGCTTATTAGAAACCTGGAATACACCTATAACACCGTATACAATGAGGATAATCAATACAAGATTCCATATACTTCTCATTTCAGTCAAACTGAAAGAACCGCTCAAGAAAAGACTCATGAAACCACTTTCAGAAGTTGCAGTGTACTCACGCGCAAATTGGTTCATTGTGATACCATTCTGGTGGAAAGCCATCCAGAAGAAGATAACCACTGCAAACACAAGACAAAGGCAGATGATTCTCTCTTTGGTCTGCGCCGGTGTCAACTGTTCCTCAACGACCTCTGTAGCACCCTTTGCAGCAACCTTGGCACGGTCGGCATGAGCAAATGTACTACGGAACGCATAGTAGATGATGATTGAAACAATAAGCGAAACACAAGCAACAGCAAAAGCGAAGTGGTAAGAATCGGCCTTGCTCACACCATAATCAGCCTGCATCCAAGCCATGATGCTCAATGCAGCTGCAGCGGCAAACATTGAACCGATGTTGATTGCCATGTAGAAGATGCTGAAACCCTCGTCACGCTTTGCCGAATATTTAGGCTCGTCATAAAGGTTACCTACAAGAACCTGGAGATTACCTTTGAAAAGACCTGTACCGACACACACGAACAAAAGTGCAAGCGCCATAACGCCGAGAGCCACAGTACCTGCGCCAAGAGGCAATGCAAGCAGGAAGTAACCCAAGAACATTACGAAAATGCCGGTTGTTACCATCTTGCCGAAACCGAACTTGTCGGCAAGCATACCGCCGAAAAGAGGTACGAAATAAACTACACCAAGGAAGATTGCCTGGATAGTACTTGAGGTTCCCATTGAGAAACCGAAGTTGTCCTGCAAAAAGAACAGGAACACAGCCAACATGGTGTAGTAGCCGAAGCGTTCACCGGTGTTGGCAAGGGCTAGCGCCCATAGACCTTTAGGATGTCCTTCAAACATAGATTAAAAAATTAAAAAGTTAATAAAATTCCCATAATCAATAAACTGTAATAGTTTCCGGAACCATGTAGAACACAGAAGAATCACAGCGTATCAAATTGACAAAATGTCAACATTTTACCCGGCCTGCCATTGAGCCTCGACAACTTACATGACTTTTATCCAAAGCCAAAAGCAAATATTGCACTCAAAAAGGCAAGCTATGCGTAAAATATTCGCAAATATAGTCAAAAGCAATTGAAATTAGAAATAATTGTCCCGTTAAAATATATACAAAATCTTTATTTAATTCATAACACAGGTTAAGCGATTAATTTCCCGCGACACACAGTTTTCACAGAAGCGCATGCTACCCTATTAACACCACAAATGAAAGTTGCAGAAAACTTTTACAGCAAATAACAAATTGTCAACGATTCATTTTTTACCGGCGCACAAGGAATACAAATTTTGCCAAAACTTTTCAGGACACTTTTCCGAAACGTATTCCGGGAAGATGAAAAGCGACGAAAACAGCCTGTTTTGTTTGTCTTTTCGCGCGTTTTATATTATCTTCGCAAAATAATTGTTATAAAATTCAAAAACACCAACAATGAGCGACCAGAGATATATGATGCGTGGAGTTTCTGCATCGAAAGAAGATGTCCACAACGCTATCAAGAACATAGATAAAGGCCTGTTCCCCAAAGCCTTCTGCAAGATAATCCCCGACATACTCGGGGGCGACCCGGAATACTGCAACATAATGCACGCCGACGGAGCCGGCACAAAGTCTTCACTTGCCTACCTCTATTGGAAAGAGACTGGCGACATAAGTGTGTGGAAAGGCATTGCACAGGATGCTCTAATAATGAACATCGATGACCTGCTTTGCGTGGGTGCAACCGACAATATCCTTGTCTCTTCTACCATCGGGCGTAACAAGCTGCTTGTACCGGGAGAAGTTATATCGGCTATAATAAACGGTACCGACGAGCTGCTTGCCGAGTTGCGCGAAATGGGTGTGGGCGTGTATGCCACAGGCGGTGAAACCGCCGATGTAGGCGACCTCGTACGCACAATCATTGTCGACAGCACCGTAACATGCCGCATGAAGCGCAGCGATGTAATCGACAATGCCAATATACAGGCAGGCGATGTAATTGTAGGCATGGCATCATACGGCCAAGCCACATACGAAAAAGAGTACAACGGCGGAATGGGCAGCAACGGACTCACATCGGCACGCCATGATGTATTCAGCAAATATCTTGCCGAAAAGTATCCCGAGAGCTACGACAAGAGCGTTCCCGAAGAACTCATATATTCCGGCGGGCTGAAATTGACCGACAAGGTCGAAGGCTCACCACTCGACGCAGGCAAGCTGGTGCTCTCCCCGACAAGAACCTACGCACCTATCATAAAGAAGATGCTCGACACATTGCGTCCGCACATCCATGGAATGGTACATTGTTCGGGCGGTGCACAAACAAAGGTTATGCATTTTGTTGAGAACAAGAAGGTTATTAAAGACAATCTCTTCCCCATTCCACCTCTCTTCAAGACAATAAAGGAGCAGAGCGGAACCGATTGGGCCGAAATGTACAAGGTGTTCAACATGGGGCACAGAATGGAGGTTTACCTTAAGCCCGAACATGCCGAAGAGGTTATTGCAATAAGCAAGAGCTTTGGCGTAGATGCACAGATTGTCGGTCGTGTAGAGGCTGCCGAAAAGAATGAACTTATCATTGAAAGTCCTTACGGAATTTTCACATACTAAACACTTATGCTCGGGCACTGTCCGGGCATAATTTGCATAAGAAGCTATCGCAAAGAATGGAGAACAATTCACTATTGAGCAAGCTGAACGACCTTGAAGCGAGGTTTCAGGAGGTGTCGACATTGATTACCGACCCTTCCGTAGTAGCCGACATGAAAAGGTTTGTGAGGCTGAACAAGGAATACCGCGAACTGGAGCAGATAATGGATGCGCGCAAGCAATACATCCAATTGCTTACTTCGCTTGCCGAAGCCAAAGACCTGCTTGCCAACGAGAGCGACAACGAGCTTCGCGAAATGGCACGCGAAGAGATAGACAATTGCGAGACAGAAATACCGCGAATCGAAGAGCAGATAAAGCTGTTGCTCATACCGGCCGACCCGCAGGACGACAAGAATGCAATTCTTGAAATACGTGGCGGCACCGGTGGCGACGAGGCTGCAATCTTTGCCGGCGACCTCTTTAGAATGTATACAAAATATTGCGAGAGCAAAGGCTGGAGGCTTGAGGTGTCGAGCTGCAGCGAAGGAACATCGGGAGGGTACAAAGAGATAATATGCACCGTTACCGGAGAGAAGGTATACGGCACACTCAAATACGAATCGGGAGTGCATCGCGTCCAGCGCGTTCCCGCAACGGAGACACAGGGGCGTGTCCACACTTCGGCCGCATCGGTAGCGGTGTTGCCCGAGGCCGAAGCCTTCGATGTAGAGATAACCGAGAGTGCCATAAAATGGGATACATTCCGTTCGAGCGGTGCCGGCGGACAGAATGTGAATAAGGTGGAATCGGGAGTACGCCTGCGTTATCCATGGCTAAATCCCGAGACAAACCAGATTGAAGAAATTCTCATAGAGTGCACCGAGACCCGCGACCAGCCCAAGAACAAAGAACGTGCTCTGGCCCGCTTGCGTACACTAATTTACGACCGCGAGCACCAGCGTTACGCCGATGACATTGCAAGCAAACGCAAGACAATGGTTTCTACCGGCGACCGCTCGGCAAAGATACGCACATACAACTACCCGCAAGGCCGCATCACAGACCACCGTATAAATTACACGATATACAACCTCACAGCATTCGTAAACGGCGATATACAGGACTGCATAGACCACTTAATCATTGCCGAGAATGCCGAGAGAATGAAAGAACAGGAATTATAACAATTAAAAGACATATAGCTATGAATAAGCAGGAACTTATCAATCAGATTAAAGAGAAACGCTCATTCTTGTGTGTAGGACTCGACAGCGACATAAAGAAACTGCCGGCCCATCTCCAAGATAACGAAGATGCTGTTTTCGAGTTCAACAAAGCCATCATCGATGCCACAGCACCATACACAGTAGCATACAAGCCGAACCTTGCATTCTACGAGGCATGCGGCGTAAAGGGATGGATAAGTTTTGAAAAGACTGTAAACTACATCAAGGAGAACTACCCCGAGATATTCATCATCGCCGATGCAAAACGTGGCGACATCGGCAACACCTCTTCGCTCTATGCACGCTCTTTCTTCGAGGAGATGAAAGTTGACTCGATAACCGTTGCCCCCTACATGGGCGAAGACAGCGTGAAGCCTTTCCTTGCCTACGAAGGCAGTTGGGTAATAGTCCTTGCGCTCACCTCGAACCCCGGCTCACACGATTTCCAGCTCACAAAGGACGAGAACGGACAGATGCTCTTTGAGAAAGTGCTTGAAACATCGCAGAAATGGGGAAGCGACGAGAATATGATGTATGTTGTAGGCGCGACACAAGGCAAATCATTCGAGAATGTTCGCCGCATTGTTCCCAACCACTTCCTGCTTGTTCCCGGTGTAGGCGCACAAGGCGGTTCGCTCGAAGAGGTATGCAAATATGGCATGAACGATGAATGCGGCCTGCTTGTAAATGCCAGCCGTGCAATAATCTTTGCCGACAGCAGCGAGAGATTTGCCGAGGTTGCAGCAGAAAAGGCACATGCATACCAGCAACAGATGGAGGCAGAGCTCAAACTCAAGAATGTAATATAAACTGTTCAAAATAGAACCTTTTACAATAAATTATAGTAAAACAGGAACGATATTTGAACTAAATCACTATCTTCGCATATTATTGGATAGAAAAAAATATTATAAATATGAAATTCACGGCTAAAGAGATTGCCTCGTTCATTGGTGGCGAGGTTGTCGGCAACGAGAATGCCGAGGTGTTTACATTTGCAAAAATTGAAGAAGGCGTGCCTGGAGCAATATCGTTCCTTGCAAACCCCAAATATACCGAATATATATACACCACAAAATCATCGGTAGTCCTTGTAAACCGCGATTTCAACCCGACTGCAGAGGTTGAAGCGACACTCATAAAGGTTGACAATGCATACGAAAGCCTTGCCAAGCTCATGATGATGTACGAGGCAAGCAAACCACGCAAGCAGGGCATAAGCTCACTCGCCTCAATTGCCGAAAGTGCAAAGATTGGCGAAGGTTGCTACATCGCCCCGTTCGTTGTAATTGGCGAGGGTTGCGAAATAGGCGACAACTGCATGCTGCACGACGGAGTCTCTATTGGCGACGGTGCAAAGATAGGCAATGACACACTTATCTATGCCCACGCCACCATTTACCACGACTGCCGCATCGGCAACAACTGCATACTGCACAGCGGATGTGTGATAGGTGCCGACGGTTTCGGCTTTGCGCCTACAGCCGATGGCTACAACAAAATACCGCAGACCGGAATTGTTGTAATAGAGGACAATGTTGAGGTTGGTGCAAACACCTGTATCGACCGCGCCACAATGGGCTCTACAATAATCCATAGCGGTGTAAAGCTCGACAACCTTGTACAGATAGCACACAACGACGAGATTGGCAGCCACACAGCAATGGCCGCCCAGGTAGGTGTTGCCGGTTCCACCAAGATAGGCAACTGGTGTATCTTTGGCGGACAGGCAGGCATTTCAGGACACAGTACCATTGGCGACCGCACCACAGTGGGCCCTCAATGTGGTACCATCGGCAGCCTAAAAGGCGGCGAAACCGTATTGGGCTCACCGGCCATCGATGCGCGTGAGTATATACGTCTGTCGGCATACATGAGAAAGCTGCCTGCACTCGACAAGAAAATCAAAGAGCTTACAAAAGAACTTGAAGCATTGAAAAACAAATAAATTCTACTTATCATGAACAAGCAGAAGACACTGAACGGTAGTTTCTCACTCTTCGGCAAGGGACTACACACGGGCTTGAGCCTTACAGTAACCTTTAACCCGGCACCCGAGAACTACGGATACAAGATACAGCGAATCGACCTCCCGGGAGAACCTATAATAGATGCTGTTGCCGAGAATGTTACCGAAACAACACGCGGTACAGTACTCACCAAAGGCGAAGCACGTGTCAGCACAGTAGAGCATGCTCTTGCGGCACTCTTTGCATTGGGCATCGACAACTGCCTCATGCAGGTCAACGGCCCGGAGTTCCCCATTCTCGACGGTAGCGCAAAGTTCTACGTAGAGAACATCGAGCGTATTGGCCTTAAAGAGCAGAATGCCGAAAAGGATATTTTCGTAATAAAATCGAAAATAGAGATTAAAGACGAGAACACCGGCAACTCAATCATAATTCTCCCCGATGAGAACTTCAGCCTAAACGTGCTTGTGCACTACGACAGCGGTGTCCTGTACAACCAGTATGCCACACTTGAGGACATGGAGAGTTTCAAGGACGAAATTGCGTCGAGCCGTACATTCGTCTTCGTACGCGAACTCGAAGGCCTCTTGAACCTCGGCCTCATTAAGGGCGGTGACCTCGACAATGCAATTGTAATTTATGAGAGAGAGATGCCGCAGGACAAGTTCGACCAGCTGACCGACCTGCTTGGCGTTCCCCACATGGATGCAAAGAAACTCGGTTACCTTAACCACAAGCCCCTTGTGTGGAACAACGAGCCTGCCCGACATAAACTGCTCGACATCATAGGTGACCTTGCACTCATCGGAAAGCCATTGCAAGGACGCATCATTGCAACATGCCCCGGACACACCATCAACAATAAGTTCGCGCGCGCAATGCGCAAAGTAATACGTGAGCACCAGATTCAGGCTCCCATCTACGACCCCAACCGCGAGCCGGTGATGGATATCAAACGCATTAAAGAGCTGCTACCCCACCGCAACCCCATGTTGTTGGTAGACAAGGTAACGGAGATAGGTTCAAACTACATTGTGGGTACAAAGAATGTGACAATGAACGAGCCATACTTCAACGGCCACTTCCCCGAAGAACCTGTAATGCCCGGTGTATTGCTCATTGAAGCGATGTCGCAGTGTGGAGCACTGTTTGTGATGAACATGCTCGACGACCCGAAGAAATACTCGACATATTTCATAAAAATTGAGAAAGTCATTTTCCACAAGAAAGTTGTTCCCGGTGATACATTGGTGTTCAAGATTGAACAACCGGTGCCCATGCGTCACAGCCTTGCGGTAATGAAAGGTTATGTATTTGTCGGTGAGAAACTCGTGGCAGAAGCGCAGTTTACAGGCCAGATTATCAAGAACAAAGAATAAAACAGAGATATATTATGATTAGTCCATTAGCACACATTCACCCAGGAGCAAAGATAGGTGAGAACTGCACAATTGAACCATTCGTTTATATTGAAGACAATGTTGTCATCGGTGACAACTGCCACATCATGGCCCACTCATCGGTTTTGAGCGGTACACGCATGGGAAACAACAACAAAGTTTTCCATGGTGCAGTTGTAGGCGGTATTCCACAAGACCTCAAGTTCGTAGGCGAAGATACCACACTTGAGATAGGCGACAACAACATGATTCGCGAGAATGTGACACTTAACCGCGGAACAGCATCGAAAGGCAAAACCGTCATCGGCAGTAACAACCTCTTCATGGAGAACTCACACATCGGGCACGACTGTGTCATCGGTAGCGGCTGTATTATAGGTAACTCCACAAAAATTGCAGGAGAGGTAGTCATAAGCGATTTTGCCATCCTCAGCGCATGCGTTCTTGTGCACCAGTTCGGCCATATCGGAAGCTATGTGATGATACAAGGCGGAAGCCGTATAAACAAAGATATTCCGCCATACATCATTGTAGGGCGCGAACCTGCAAGATATAGCGGATTGAACATCATCGGTCTTCGTCGCCGTGGCTTCAGCAATGAAGCAATAAAGAGCATACACGAGGCCTACCGCCACATATACGAGAGTGGTACAATTGTATCTACAGCACTTGCACGTATAAAGGAGAGCGGAAATATTACCCCCGAAGTTGAATATATAATCAATTTTGTGGAAAAGGTATCGGAAAGAGGAATTATCGGATAAATTAGAGATATAATTATGGTATACAAGTTTAGACTCTTGTCGGATGAAGTTGATAACTTCAGAAGAGATATTGAAATTGATTCGGACTCAACATTCATTGAGTTGAATAATGCAATACTGGAGTCGGTGAATTACCCCGACGACCAGATGACCTCATTCTTCATCTGCAACGACCGCTGGATTAAAGAGATTGAAATTACACGCGAGGATATGGGCAGTATGTCGGAAGAGGATAACTATGTTATGGCCGATACAGTTATTGGAGACCTCGTTGAGGAGGAGAAGCAGAAGCTCATGTACGTATTCGACCCGCTTGGCGACCGCGCATTCTTCATGGAGTTAAGCAAGATTGAATTCGGAAAAGATATCGACGAAGCCGTATGCACTAAAGCAGTCGGAGATGCTCCTGCACAGACTCTCGATTTCGACGAGCTCATGAGCAAAAGCAATGCTGTTGCCACAGCAAGCGATAGCGACGATTTCAATGAAGACTTCTACGGAAGCGACGATTACAATGAAGATGACCTCGACCCCGACGGCTACGACATAAACAGCCTGTCGGAAATGAGTTCAATCGACGATTTGTATTAACCCCTCAACCAAGAGGAGCTAATGAATAATCTTGTTGTACTTATAGGCCCAACAGCAGTGGGCAAGACAGAGACAAGCTTTGCAATTGCAGAGCACTTTGCATGCCCCATAATCTCGGCCGACTCGCGGCAGATGTACCGCGGGATGGAGATAGGTACAGCAATGCCCACTAAAGAAGAACTTGCCCGACATAGACATTTCTTTGTCGGGCAACTTTCTCCGGGCGACTATTACAGCGCAGCAAAGTACGAGACTGATGTGCTTGCGCTTCTCGAAAAAGAGTTTCCCCATCACCCCACAATGCTGCTTGCAGGCGGCTCCATGATGTACATCGATGCTGTGTGCAACGGTATTGATGATATTCCTACAGTCGATGACGACACCCGTGCCATGGTTCTTGAAAAATATGAGCGCGAAGGAATAGAGAAATTGGCAGCCGAGCTGCGGCTGCTCGACCCGGAGTATTACAACGAAGCCGACATAAAGAACCCCAAACGGGTAATGCACGCGCTCGAAATATGCTATATGACAGGAAAGCCATACAGTTCGTTCCGTACACAGCAGAAAAAAGAGCGCCCGTTCAATATAATAAAGATTGGCCTGCAACGCGAACGCGAAGAGTTATATGCCCGCATCAACAGCAGGGTCGACAGAATGATAGAACAGGGTCTTATAGAAGAGGTCGGTTCCTTTGTGCACCTGAAGCACCACAACTCGCTCAACACAGTAGGTTACAAGGAGATATTCAAGTACCTCGACGGGGAATGGACACTTCCGTTCGCAATAGAGAAGATAAAGCAGAACACCAGAATTTACTCTCGCAAGCAGATGACCTGGTACCGCAAATGCGACGACATCACATGGTTTCATCCCGGCGACATTAGCAATATTATCGCGCACATCGAAGAGAAAATACACCGGCAACGATAAAGGCTAAAAACCTTTAGTATGAAAAACCAAAAAAACACCTTGGGTAATAGCTATGTACTGCTGAACATGCTTTGTGGCAAATTCAAGAATATTACGGTTACAATGTACATTCTTGCAGTCTTGTTTGTACTAAAGTAGATATTCCTGTAATGACATCACCATATAAATAGCAGGTCTGCCCGCCGGGCAGACCTGCTATTTATATCAATATTTCCAAGCCATCATAGGCTAAATGCACACCGGACGGCAAGCACTTCTCTATTTTTGCATGCAGGCCGATATGGTGCATCATGTGGGTAAAATAGGCTTCGCGCGGTTTTATATATTCTATAACTTTAAGTGCTTCAAGTACTGTCTGATGCGTTTTGTGAGGTTTGGAAAAACGCAAGGCATTTATTACTAGTACCTCTACCCCATCCAATTTCTCCAGTTCACCCGGTTCAATATAGCTCATATCTGTGATATATGCCAGTTTTCCGAAACGGTATGCTGTTATCGGGAACATACCGTGGAACACACGCAATGGTGTAACCTCTAACGTATCTATGCAGAAACTGCTTTTATGGTCAATGGCATTTACCTTTATGTTTGCCACGCCCGGGTATTTAACACGGCCGAAACAGTATGGGAAAAATGAGCGTATCTGCATTTCCGTTTCACGGTCGGCATAGATTGGAAGTTCTTTGTCACGCGTAAATGGGCGCAAGTCATCAATTCCCACAATATGGTCGTAGTGCTTATGGGTCATGAGAAGTGCATCTATTTTCTTTATATCGGCACGCAATGCCTGTGTGCGGAAATCGGGCCCACAATCGATTAGAATTGTCATTCCATCATGCTCAAGAAGAGCTGATGTACGCAAGCGGTTGTCGCGTGGGTCGGTCGATGTGCAAACCTCGCACTTGCAACCTACTTCGGGCACGCCTGTCGATGTTCCTGTTCCTAAAAAGGTTAATTTCATGACATTGCTATATTACATTCACCTCCATGTGTAGTGTTACACCGAATTTCTCTTTAACCGAGGCGACCACAGCATTGGCAAACTCAACAACTTCTCCGCCTGTAGCCCCACCTCGGTTTATTACAACAAGAGCCTGTTTGCTGTAGACACCTACATGCTCATGAGGAGTATTCTTCCAACCGCATTGTTCAATCATCCAACCGGCAGAAAGTTTTACATTACCGTCGGGCAAAGGATACTGTGGCATTGCAGGATAATCTTCGATGAGCCTTGCAGCAATAGCCGAAGAAACAACAGGGTTCATAAAGAAACTGCCGGCACTGCCAATCTCTGCCGGGTCGGGGAGCTTCGCACGGCGTATTTCGCACACAGCCCTACGTACATTGGCGAGTGTTGCACCGCCAAGTTCCTCAACCTTCTCTTTGAGATTGCCATACGATAGTTTGAACGCGGCATGTTTCTTGAGCCGGAATATAACATGCGTTATAATGTATCTATCTTTTTCTTCAGTCTTGAATATACTGTGTCGATAAGCAAACTCGCAGTCGCCGTTTGTAAACGCACAGGGATAGGCATCATCGATGCTTATTGCATCAACCTTCACTATAAAGTCACCTGCCTCTACACCGTATGCACCCACATTCTGCACGGCACTTGCCCCCACCTCACCGGGAATGAGTGAAAGGTTTTCAAGCCCATGCCAGCCCTGCTCTACACAATAGGCGACAAACTCGTCCCAGTTTACACCACTGCCTACACGCACAAACACATCGGTGTCATTCTCACCAAGCAAATCAATTCCCATTATCCTTGAATGGAAGATTGTGCCATTAAAGTCACCGGTAAAAAGCAGATTACTGCCACCACCGATTACAAGGAGAGGCCTGCGCCACTCTTTAGCCAATAATTGCTGAAGCTCCTCTACCGTAGAGAACTCCACGAATGATGCTGCAGAGACATCAATGCCAAAAGTATTATGCTGCAGAAGCGGATAGTTTTTGTACTCGTTAATCATGTAGAAAAAAATTATCTCAAGGTCAACGACCTCAACGGCAAAAGTACAATAAATGATTGAGTATAAAAAATTCTCGCGGACATTAAGCTCGCGAGAATTGAATATTTGAATGCGCTCCGGTGTTCGTACGGAAATTTTAAAATTTACAGTTCTTAAAGAAATGTATTCAACATTACCCAAACAGCCATCATGTGACACATAGTTCCCAAAAGCACAAACAGGTGGAAAATTGAATGTATGTATTTTACCTTATGGAAACTGTAGAGCACTGCACCTGTTATATAAGCAACCCCCTCGCCAATAATCCAAAGGAATACCGATAGCGGCACCGTTTCGTAAAATGGCTTCATCGCAACCACAATAGTGAGCCCCATGAGCACAAAGCAAGTCGTCTCAATCTTGTTTGTCTTTTTAAGAGTGAAGAAGGTGATTATTGTTCCGGCTATTGCACACAGCCAACAGAAAGAGAATATACCCCACCCCCAAAAGCCTGTATCGCGCATGGCAATGAGTGTCAGCGGAGAGTAGCTTCCGGCAATGTGCCAGTATATCGCTACGTGGTCGAATTTCCTCAACAGCCTCTTCGCATTGCTTCCACCCCGGCAAGCGTGGTAACTTGTAGAGAATATGTAGGAACTCAACATACCAAGGATGTACAGTGTTATACTTGCAATGTCCCAGGCATCACCACCCTTGGCTATGACAAGCGAAAGGAAGTAAGCACCTACAGCCACCGCACCGGCAACACCTATGGCATGGGAAATTATATTCAGTTTCTCCTCCTCGGGAGAATATATCTTATCCTTGTCACTCATAGTCGATAGTTTGTTTGATACAAAAATAATTAATGATTATCACAAACGAGCAAGAAATATGAAACTTGTTTCAATATTTTTCACAGTGGCAACGCGAAATAAGCGTTGCTTGCGACGACGTGAGCTTTAGCTCTCCAAAGGAGTGCGGCTTGCCGCCCCAAAGTCTATCTTCGCGTTTACCGCAATGATTGTCAAATATCTTTATAGAAATCAGAATTACAAAGCCTGTCATGCTGGAACGAAGTGAAGCATCTAAAATATCCAAACCTGTCATTTCGACAACTGCGAGGAGGAGACGTGTTGTTGAGGGCTTTGCCCGAAAAAATCTCAAAAATCGCGAACCTGTCATGCCAGCTGTAGGGGCGGGGTCGGCCCGCCCAAATTGTTTAATGTGTATTGTGTAAGGTTTAATATGTAGTTATAGCTTTAAAGTGCTCCCTTAAGGTAGGGGAGCTCCGCGGAGCGGTGAGGGGTATGTTATTGGATGTGGAAGGTGGAAGGTGGAAGGTGTAAGCTGTGCCGATTATATTTCCCATTAAACCATCGTTAATTCCTCTGCAAATAGATAAAAAACATCAATTGCGGAGAAATAAAACGCTTTACTTCTGTATTTTATGAGTAACTGAGTAGTAGAAGAAATTACATAGGGTTGAAAATTGCCCGATATTTTTGTGGAATTCTCAAACGCCATATAAACTTATTAAAGAAGAAATAATATTCCAAAGGAGCATTGATTGTAAAAAAATGTTTATATTTGCGATGTTAGCGAGGAAAAATACGCTAACGCAAGAAAGCATTTTGTTTTAAGTCCCAATTTGTAAATTCGCCAAAATTTAAGACCAAGGGCCAAAGCAATCAATGCTCATTCTGTGTATATGCTGGTTACGTGCGTTCTGTGCGTCGCCCACGTATATATCACGGCGTGGGAATATTGTTTCTTCATAGTTCATTTGGTCAGGGCGTTTGGCGATGCCTACAAATTGATGGACGTAAGGCGACAAGTCTCACGTCTTTCTTGTTTTTATACCCTTTTGTAAATAGCCAAAGTTTGGAGGCTTGTATGGCACATTAAAGACAGACTATGGAAACTAAGGCAAAGAAAATCTACAAGGAAGTAGTTCTTGAAGCGAAAAATGCACCGTGTGGTTCTTATGCAGCGGGTTGTCGTGTAAACTATGGTGATAGCGAGAACTGCTATATCTGCGATTACGGAGGTTGAATGGTCTTATTTTGAATTTATCAGTGTATGGATTAAACTCCCCATACATTGGTAAATTCACTTATTTAGTACAATTATGCTAGTACGTCAATCAAAAAATACATTTATACGTCTGTATGATAATGTTGGTTACATAACGAACCAACTCACTCGTTATGATCGTTCATACAACGAGACCGGAGCGGATTTCTTATCTAAAATATCTAGAGAACCACAAGAAATAGAAAACATCATACTTGAACTTTATAATCTTTATGGAGATAGTGTTGCACTTGATAAACTCAAGTGTGATTTTGAAAAGTTTATAGCTGACTTAGAAAAACATTACTTTCTTGTCACTGGGAGTTCAAAGGAAGAATGC
>JAUNQV010000186.1 GCA_030535995.1 Bacteroidales bacterium | reverse complement strand
GGTGTGCATGAAGAACTGGCTTCACTTGGCTTCGATATATCATCTTTGGGTGGGCACACCTATGTACTTAATGGAGTGCCTGCCGGAATAGAGGGGCTTTCACCGGTAAAACTGCTCTCCGATGTGTTGCACTCGGTCATGGAGCAGACATTCGATGCAAGAAACAAACTTTGCGAGCGCATTGCTCTCTCTATGGCCAAGGCTGTTGCCATCATTGTGGGGCAAGTACTTTCTCCCGAGGAGATGAATGTCTTGGTTTCCGACCTCTTTGCAACTTCATTGCCGGCCAGAACACCCGATGGCGATATTGTATTTTATATTATGAATGACACAGAAATAGCGAGGGATTTCAGCCGATAGAATATTATTGCCTTTGATTGAGTTAAAAAATGTTAATATATAAATGTTTGTTATCGATGATTTGCTTCACTTTGTAAAAATTATGTAATTTTGCAAATAAATAGATAGTGCATACTGCGCTTATATCGGTTGTGGTGTGTTCCTGTCTGCCTAAACAATATGTTTTGTCGTATGTTTATTAGTATGGCAATAACGGTTGTTGAAAATGAGATAATATATTATATAAATCTAATTTGTTTAAGTATGAAAAAATTTATGATTTCACTAGCTATTGCTAGTATTGCTATGTTCTCTTATGCGCAGGAGACTGTTAGCGAGGTCGTAGTTCCTACAAAGAGCCACTCTGTTGTTACAAACGACTTTGGCAGCAACTGGTTTGTAGGTGCTAATGCCGGTATAAATCTTTACAATGGCGTATTCATGAACGGCGAGAGCGTGTTCGATCACATCTCTCCTGCTTTGAATATCTATGTAGGTAAATGGCATACTCCCGGCTTCGGTTGGAGAGTTGCATATCAGGGTTTGAACATTCAGCCATATGAGGAGAGCGATCATGCAATGTTCATGAACTTCCACTTCGATGCAATGTTCAACATCAGCAACCTTATCTGGGGTTACCGCGAGGATCGCATCTGGAATGTAATTCCTTATGTTGGTGTTGGTTGGGCCGGCCGCAAGGGCTTTAACCACGACAATGACAATTCAATGGGTGGTTCAGAGTTCGCAGGTTCTCTTTCTGCAAACTATGGTATCATGAACACATTCCGCGTATCAGAGCGTTGGGCTATCAATGCAGAGTTGTCAGGTTTCTTCTTCCGTAACGGTTTCAGCAGCATCCCTGGTAGTTCTGGTCACGATATGATGTTTGCTGCAACAGTTGGTGTTACCTACAAGTTCGGTAAGACAAACTGGGAGCATGCTGTTGACGTTCCTGCTCTTCAGGCTATCTATGGCGGTATCATCGACGGTCTTGAGAACGACCTCAACAATGCAAACCTCTTGAACAAGAAAGCACAGAATGAGATTGCTAATCTTAAGGGTCAGCTTTCACAGGCTAGCAAGGCTGCAGAAGAGGCTGCAACAAAGTTTGTTGATGTTAAGCAGTCAGTATTCTTCGCATTCGCTTCTTCAAAGATCGATTCAAAGAAAGAGGAACTCAATATCAAGGCTTATGCTAAGGCCGCTGCTGATGCAGGTGTTAAGCTTCGCGTAGTAGGTTTCGCTGATACAATCGGTTCAGAGGCTTACAACCAGACACTTTCACTCAACCGTGCAGAGGCTGTAGCAGAGATGTTGCGCGCTAACGGTGCAGAGGTTGAGACTGTTCTCGGTCAGGGTGAGTCTAGCGAGTACAGCACAAAGTTCCTCAACCGTCGTGTAATCATCGAGGTTGCTCAGTAATCAGTGACGTAGTCAAGATAAAAAGAAGCAAGCAGTGCTTGCTTCTTTTTTATTGTGTATTCTTCAAGAGTCGGTTTTCCTGGTTCAGTAGCAAAAAGGTGTGTTTTTTTATGATTGCAATGCAAAATATTTTTG
>JAUNQV010000102.1 GCA_030535995.1 Bacteroidales bacterium | reverse complement strand
GTGGGCCATCCAGGGCTTGAACCTGGGACCTCCAGATTATGAGTCTGTTGCTCTAACCAACTGAGCTAAAAGCCCGAGTATTCTTTTTTCGAATACTTTGCAAAGGTAGGGCTTTTTCTCTTATGTTGCAAATTTTTTATGCTAAAAAATGTAATAAGATGCTTTGTTTGGTATTATTTATATCTCATCCATCGCCACAGTTCCTTCAGATTGGGCTTTTTGCCATGCATGAGTATGCCAACACGGTATATTTTCCCTGCTCCCCATACAACAATTATGAATGTTGCATAGAGCAATACTGCCGAAACAATAATCTCCCATGTGGGAATTTCGTACGGTATGCGTGCCATCATTACAATGGGTGATGTCAGAGGCACCATGGAGAACCAGAATGCGAGGTTCGAACTCGGGTCGTTGATGACAGAGAGCATGACAAAAAGGCTTATGATTATAGGCAACATCAGCGGTGTCTGCAGTTGTTGTGCATCCTGCGGGCTGTCGACCGAGGAGCCTACGGCTGCAAACATTGCTGCATAGAGCAGAAAGCCTCCGATGACAAAAATCAGCAGCGATGCGAGTATCTTCAGAATGTATCCTATATCGGTGAGCATCATTATAGCCTGTATAATCCCTACTTCTGCTCCGCCTTGTGCCGCGGCTGCCACGCCTCCCTCTTTCATCATTGCAAGTGATGCAACAATTTCGTCGGGGAGAATGTTGGGCAGAATGAAGTATGCGGCTCCGGCAATGAGGGCTGCCCATATTACAATCTGCAGCACGGCTACGCATGCCACGCCGAGTATCTTGCCCATCATCATGTCAAACGGGCGTACCGACGACACCATAACCTCCAGCACGCGGTTGTTCTTCTCTTCAATTACCGATTGCATTACCATTACTCCATATATAATAAGGAACATATAGAGCATGAAACTCAACACGTATGCAAGTACGGTGGCAACTGCCGATGAGGATGATTCGGCCTCCTCTTCTTCTGTGTCTGTGCTGTTCTTGAACGATTGCAGGCTTATGTCTGTGTCTGTTTCGGCAAGTATCTGTTGCAGGTTCTCTATGTTGTATTTCTTGAGCTTCTCGTTCTGCAACACCATTTCAATCTGTGTTGCAATGTTCTGCTCAAGCCCAAAGGATGTTGAACCGTTTGCATATAGCTGTATGTTCCTCGGGTTCTCCATTATGTCACTTCCTATGTGAAGAACGGCAAAGTATCCGCTGAACTCTTTCCTTGCAATTTCAATGGGTAATGGGGTGGTGACAAACTCCACTTCGGGTGTGCTTTGCAGTGCAGGTGCAATAATCTTGCTGTCATCGACCACTGCAATCTGTTTGAGGTCGCCCTCGGAGTAGAAGGTGATGAGCATTGGTGTGAGCATGAGGCCCAGCATCAGCAGCGGTGTAAGCAGGGTGGTTATTATAAACGATTTTTTGCGTACTCTTTCATTGAACTCCCGCCCTATTATTATTCCAATCTTGCTTTTCATAATCGTTGAATTTTACTTGTTAGAGATTGCCGCCTACTGCACGTATGAAAATATCGTTCATCGACGGGATTATTTCGCGGAATGAGCGCATCTCTACGCTCTCGTTGGCTGCTGCTATTACAGAGCGCACCTCGGCATCGCTGGCAATGTGCAGCTTTATCTTGCTGATGCCTATGGGAGATGTTGCAGCCTCCATAATCTCGCAACGGCTCTCAATGGCCTTGCGGATATCCTCTTCTTTGCCGCGGTAGTCTATTTCGAATATGTTGGAGCCGTGCTTGTGGCGTATCTCCTCAACATTTCCCGATAGAATGTTCTTCGATTGGTTAATGAGGGTTATGTGGTCGCACACCTCCTCAACCGACGACATGTTGTGGGTAGAAAAGATTATTGTGGCTCCCTTGTCGCGCAGGTTGAGTATCTCGCCTTTCAACAGGTTTGCGTTTATGGGGTCGAAGCCTGAAAAAGGCTCATCGAAAATGAGAAGCTTGGGGTTGTGCAGAACGGTTACAATGAACTGTATCTTTTGTGCCATGCCTTTGGAAAGCTCACTCACGTTCTTGTTCCACCAATCCTGTATGCCGAACTTCTCGAACCACTCTTTCAGCTGCTTGGTGGCATCTTTGCGCGACATGCCTTTCAGGCGTGCAAAAAAGATAGCCTGTTCTCCAATCTTCATTTTCTTGTAGAGGCCGCGTTCTTCGGGCATGTAGCCAATGTGGTATACATCGTCCTGTGTTATCTCTCTGTCGCCGAACATGATGCGTCCCTTGTCGGGAGCGATGATGCGGTTGATTATTCGCAGCAGTGTTGTCTTTCCTGCTCCATTGGGGCCCAGAAGCCCGTAAATGGAGCCCTCGGGTATGGACAATGAAACATCGTCGAGCGCAACATGCTTGGCAAATGATTTTGTTACATTTTCAATTCTAATCAAGTCCATTTTTTTCTATCTCTTTATCGGTTTTTCCTTTTGGGTGTCGCAAATTTAACGCAAGTTACTGAAATTACCCCCCCCATTGTTAATATTTGTTAATTATAATATAAGTGGTGGCTGTTGGTGTTAATTTGCTGTTTTATGGTGGCAAAATTACATAAAATTTCGATTTACGGTATTTTTTGTCTAATTTTGTAGAATACAAGAAATAATTTTTTTTTGTTCTGCCATTGTTGCTTTTGCCCAAGTAGTGGTGTGGCAATTAATTGGTATAGATTTAAATTATTGGTTGCAGATGAAGAAGTTGCTTGTTTTTGACCTTGGCGGTGTGCTCATAGACCTGCATGTTAACCGCTCTTTCGAGGCTCTTGCCGCAATGGGTGTTGCTCCGTCTATGCTCACCGAAGAGGGTAGTCTTGTAAACAGGATTATGCAGCAGTATGACCGTGGTGATATTCCAACCGAAGAGATGTTCGGGTATATATCTTCATTCATTCCGGCCGAAGCTTGCGAAAAGTATGGTGTCGGCTTGCGTGAACACATCGGTAATGTGTGGAATATGATGCTTGGCGAGTTTCCTTTACCCAAGCTGCAATTGCTTAAGGAACTTCGTGCAAAAGGCTATAGAGTGGTTATGCTCAGCAACACCAATGAGGCGCATTGGCCGGAAATAGAGCGTAAGTTCGCTGCCGTTGCCGGAGAACCGTTGCAGGATTACTTCGATGCTCTTTATCTCTCCTATCTCATGCGTCTCCGTAAGCCGGAACAGGAGATTTTCACCCGTCTGCTGGAGCGTGAGGGCATTACTGCCGCAGAGGCTGTTTTCTTCGACGATTCTGCCGAGAACTGTGCTGCTGCCCGCGCTTTGGGCATTGAGGCTGTGCAAGTCGAGCGTAATTCATCTTTGGACAAATATATAATGTGTTATCTGTAATGAAAGTTGTCTACGATATATACAATTACACGCCGGTTCCCTGTGTGGCGACTATAGGCTCTTTCGATGGTGTGCATTGCGGACATCGTGCCATGCTTGGCGAGCTTCGTGCCTCGGCAAACGGAAAGGGATTGCCACTTATGGTAATTACCTTTGCGCGTCATCCCCGGCTTATGTTCGATGGGGAGTGTGAGCCTTTTATCCTCACCACCAACAGTGAAAAACTGGAGCTGCTGGAAAGTGTAGGCGCCGATATTTGTGTTTTCCTTGATTTTGACAGTTGCATGGCCTCCATGAGCGCGAGGCGTTTTATGGAAGAGGTTCTTGTGTCCCGGCTGGGTGTGCAGTGTCTTGCAGTGGGTTACGACCACCACTTCGGCAAGCCGTGCGAGGGTGAGGGGCTGCCGGAATATATCTCTTATGGCAAAGAACTTGGTATAGAGGTCTTTGGAGCAAAACCTTTTGAGAAAAATGGCCGGGCAATAAGTTCCTCGGCTGTACGCCGGGCGCTTGAAGCCGGTGAAGCGGCTCTTGCGACGGAGCTTCTGGGGCATTGCTATTCATTGTGCGGGAGAGTTGTGCAGGGCGAGGGAATAGGGCGTAGCCTGGGCTTCCCTACAGCAAACATTCTCGTCGATGAACCTTTGAAAATGGTTCCCGCCAATGGAGTATATGAGGTGGCGGTGCAAGTGGGTGAGCGTAACTTTAAGGGTGTAATGAATATTGGTGTGCGTCCTACGGTAGGCGAGAACCTTATGCGTACGCTTGAGGTGCATCTGCTCGATTTTGAAGGGAACCTGTACGGTGCAGATATTAAGGTTGAACTGTTGCGTCGTCTGCGCAGTGAGCATGTATTTGATAATTTTGAGGCCTTGCGCTTCCAGATAGAGGTGGATGTTGCGAGGGTCAGACATGGAATTTAAGAATATACCATATTATGAAAAAGTTTTTTAAAGTTTTAGGGGTCATAGCCTTGCTGATTGTTGTCTATTCTCTCTTTCAGGGGCTGCTTACCGGCTTGGCAATGGTTGTTTTTGTCGTGTATGCCATAATTGCCGGCAAAATCGATGTCAATGCTATAGCTACGTATGGCGATGCGCAAGCGTTTATGGAGAACCCGGTAATGGAGGGTTATGTAACAGACGCCATGGCTTGGGGGCTTTTCCTATCGGCAATAAATATGCTCCTGTTCATTCATCTCACAAGGCTTTTTCGCCTTCGCATGAGTATTTTTGGTTCTATTGCAAGGAGACCGTTGGTGTTTTCTACGTTCCTTGTGTTCACCTCAATGTTTGCACTGAATATTTTTGTACAGTGGTTCCCGCTTGAGGATATGCTCACCGACCAGTTCGAGGGGCTCACACACACGCTGTTGGGTGCCTTTACAATTTCTGTGCTTGCGCCTGTTCTCGAAGAGGTTATGTTCCGCGGTGCAATACAGGGTTATATGATGCGCCGTTTTCGTCGTCCGTGGCTTGCAATTGTCGTTGCCGGTCTTGTCTTCGGAATTTTTCACATGAACCCGGTGCAGGTGGTATATGCCAGTCTGCTCGGTATAATCTTCGGTTGGATATACTACCGTACCCGCAGTTTGCTGTCTGTTATAGTGGGCCACGTGCTCAATAATACGATAGCTACAATTACCATGCTTTTCTTTGCCGATACTTCGGAGGCGGAACTCATAGGTGAGAACTTCTCTCCTGTGACCGAAACGGCGATGGAGGTGATGATGTTCTTGGGCTTTGCCGCTGTGTCGGTATTACTTGCAATTAAGCTTCACCGCATGTTGCCGCCGGTGCAGGTTCCATGGAGTGATGCATGTGATGGGGAGTGACAATACATATAATACGACAAAATCGCACTGCATGGCGCGATTTTGTCGTATTATATAATTAGGAGTTACAGTCACTCTTTCTCGCCGAAGCAGAGGTCACCGGCATCACCTAACCCCGGAACAATATATGCATGCTCGTTGAGTATTGGGTCTATGGCTGCACAGTAAAGGATTGTCTCCTCGGGGAAATGCTGTATCACATAGTCTACAGCCTGTTGGCTTGCTATAACGCATGCTAGTATGGTCTTTGCCGGCGTACCTTTTGAAAGCATGGCGCGGTAGCTCAAGTCGGCGCTTATGCCTGTTGCAAGCATGGGGTCTACGAGTATAAGTGTCTTGCCGTCGAGCCTTGGCGAAGCAAGGTATTCTACAATTACGTCGAATTCATTCTCGCTTGTGTATTTGCGGAATGCAGATACAAATGCATTATCTGCCCTGTCGAAGTAGTTGTGGAAGCCTGTGTGCAGGGGCAGCCCGGCGCGCAATATTGTGCCAAGAACAATGTCGTCGGCAGGAAGGCTCTGTGCAGCCTCGCTGTTCGGTGTCTGTATAGTAACGGTCTTGTAGTCGAGCTCCTTGCTTATCTCGTATGCCATTATCTCGCCTATGCGCTCTATGTTTCGGCGGAAACGCATGCTGTCGTTCTGGATTTCTACATCGCGTATCTCGCGCAAGAAACTGTTAAGAATTGAATTCTCCTCGGAAAGGTTTACTATTTTCATGATTAATTGTTTTGTCTTTCCGCGAAGATACTAATTTGGGGCAACAAATTGTAATAATGTGAAAAAAAACTGCCCTTTTGATTAAAAAAGTGTTTTGTCGCGAAACTTTTTCCGTAAATAACTGCCCTGAAACAGAATGTCAAAAATATAAACTTTTTGCTTGACAAAAGGTTTGCTTTTGCTCTCTTTGTATTGCGCTGAATTTTCAAATATTGCTTTAAGCTGACACAATTTTATGCAGTAGAAGTGTGAAAAATGGTAAAATAAGGCCCTTTTTGCCCTTTTTTTGCTCAATTAAAGAAATTTTTCTTTAATTAGTTTGAGTTATTAAGCAAAATAATATATATTTGCACTTGGAGAACTTCGGCAAGTTTAGCAATTGCGGCTTCGTCGCTGTTCAAAAAACAGAAAAAGAGTATTAACTAATAATTTATTTTTTATAATTATGGCAACAATAGATCTTACCAAGTATGGTATCACCGGTGCTGTAGAGGTTCTTCACAATCCCTCTTACGATCAGCTCTTCGCTGAAGAGACAAAGCCCGGTCTTGAGGGTTTCGAAGTTGGTCAGGTTACAGAACTTGGCGCAGTAAATGTAATGACAGGTGTTTACACAGGCCGTTCTCCTAAAGACAAGTTCATTGTTAAGGATGCAACATCAGAGAACACTGTATGGTGGACATCAGAGGAGTACAAGAATGATAACAAACCTGTTACAACAGAGGCATGGAACGCTCTCAAGGAAATTGCTACAAAAGAGCTTTCTAACAAGAGATTGTTCGTTGTTGACGCATTCTGCGGTGCCAACCCTGCTACACGCTTGAAAGTACGTTTCATCATGGAGGTTGCATGGCAGGCTCACTTCGTTACAAATATGTTCATCCGTCCTACAGCCGAGGAACTTGAGGCATTCGGCGAGCCCGATTTCGTTGTTTACAACGCATCAAAGGCAACAGTTCCCAACTACAAGGAGCTTGGTTTGAATTCAGAGACTGCAGTTGTGTTCAACCTCACATCACGCGAGCAGGTTATTCTCAACACATGGTATGGTGGTGAGATGAAGAAGGGTATGTTCTCAATGATGAACTACTACCTGCCTCTCCAGGGTATCGCTTCAATGCACTGCTCTGCAAATACAAACGAGAAGGGCGAGACAGCTATCTTCTTTGGCTTGTCAGGTACAGGAAAGACAACTCTTTCTACCGACCCGAAACGTATGCTTATCGGTGACGACGAGCACGGATGGGACGATGAGTCTATCTTTAACTTCGAGGGTGGTTGCTATGCAAAGGTTATCA
>JAUNQV010000028.1 GCA_030535995.1 Bacteroidales bacterium | reverse complement strand
TGCCGGTTTCTCTTTTAAAATTACCATTGCTATACGACCACTAAATCTAATTTTTCGAATATTAGTCACCGATAAAGTTTGCTGGTAAGTGAGTGATATAAAATAATTGCATTGCACTCATAAAAAACCACACCTTTTTGCTACTGAACCCTAATAAAACTATTCTACGAAAACAAGAAAAGGAGATATATAAAAAAGCAGACCGGCTGTTATGCCAATCTGCTTTTACACATATCAGGTTCCGTGTTTTATTCAGCCTTTGTTGCACGGCGTATACCGCGACGCTTTGGTGCCGGAGCTTCTGCAGGTTTCTCCTGCTGTACACCTGCAAGTTCAGGGTCAATCATAATACGTCCGCAGTTCTCGCAAACGATAATTTTCTTTCTCATGCGGATATCCATCTGGCGCTGTGGCGGAATTTTGCTGAAGCAACCGGCACAGGCATCACGGTCTACGTAAACAATTCCAAGACCGTTGCGTGAGCTCTTGCGGATACGCTTGAACGAAGTAAGGAGGCGTGGTTCAATATTGAGTTCAAGGTCGCGTGCCTGCTCACGGAGTTTCTCCTCCTCGGCCTTTGTCTCTGCAACAATGTCCTCAAGCTCCGATTTCTTCATTTCGAGGTCTTTGCTACGCTCATCGAGAGCTGCAGTAGATCTCTCAAGTTCCTCGCTCTTCTGCTGTTCCTGCTTCTTGGCATCGTTGATTTTTTTCTCATCGTGCTCGATAACCAGTTTGTTGTACTCTATTTCCTTGTTCAAGAGGTCGAACTCGCGGTTATTGCGTACATTGTTCTGGTCCTGTGTATATTTCTCGATATTACGCTTTGCCTGCTCCATCTCCTCGCGGAAAGCAACAGTGTTCTCGCGTATCGACTTGATGTCGTTGTTTATATTCTCTATACGTGTACCAAGACCCACAATCTCATCCTCAAGGTCCTTAACCTCAAGAGGAAGCTCGCCACGGAGAATTTTAATCTTGTCTATCTCTGAAAGGATTGTCTGAAGCTCATAAAGTGTCTTCAACTTCTCTTCTACTGTGTATTCAGAAGGATCTTTCTTTGCCATATTGTTTATATTTAAGGTTAATATTTCTCTTATAGATAATTTACAGGGTTGGTATTGATACTGCTCTTGATTATTTTAACATCGGGAAAACTTTTTCCGATGATTTCGGCAAATATATCAACCGTGTATTGTTCGCTCTCGTAATGCCCTATTACCGCAACCACCATTTTTCCTGTATAGTTGAAAAGGTCGTGGTATCGCGCCTCGCCTGTAAGATACAAATCGGCACCGGCCGATAGTGCCGCACCGGCAAAAGAGCCTCCTGCACCGCCACAAAGGGCTATGCGCTTGACCTTCTTGCCAAGCAAAGGAGTGTAACGCAAAGAACCAGCCGAGAATGTCTCTTTTATTTTGCAGAGGACTTCCAGTTCTTCCGTTTCATCAGGCAACTCACCTATTACACCGGTTCCAACACTGCCCCAACAGTTCTTTAGCGGATATATGTCGTATGCCGGCTCTTCATACGGGTGAGCATTCAATAATGCAGAAATCACCCTGTTCTTTATATATGCCGGCATTACTGTGTCGATGCGCATCTCCGGTTCTTTATGCAACTTGCCCACCTCTCCGCAATAGGGATTGCATCCCTCGCTTGCCAAGAATGTACCTGTTCCTTCAATATTGTAACTGCATGAACCGTAGTTGCCTATATTTCCGCATCCTGCAGCAAAAAGAGCTTCACGCACTGTATCGGCGCTTGACAAAGGTACATATACTGAAAGTTTCAACAACGCATCCTCTTTCGGTGCAAGAATACGCACATTCCGAAGACCCAATTTCTCGGCTATGCGGTAGTTTACACCACCCGGAGCGTTGTCCAGATTTGTGTGTGCCGAATAGACGGCAATACCTGCAGCCAATGCTTTCAGCACACAGCGTTCTACATAACTGTTGCCGGTTATGCGTTTAAGCGGGGAGAAAATGAGGGGATGATGCGACACAATAAGATTGCACCCCGATGCTATCGCTTCGTCTACTACAGACTCGGTCACATCAAGACACAATAAAACCCCTGTAACTTCCGCTTCTGTTAATCCAATCTGCAGGCCGGCATTGTCAAATCCATCCTGCAACGGCAGAGGCGCGAACATTTCAAGGGCATTCGCTATATCTTTTATCTTTACCAAATTGATATAAGGATATTTCCGCTTGCGAAGTTACTGTTTTTTTTGCAGAGTGACAAATTTATCTACAGTAATGTATTGCAAATATTTTAAAAGTAAGAGCCGAAAGACTTCACTTTCGGCTCTTACTTTTAAAATATCTTAATCAACAAATCTTGTCGTATGCTGTCTTTATCTGGTCCAGAGCTTTTTTCAATGTAGCACGTGGACAACCGAGGTTTATACGCATATAGCCGGAACCCTCTTCGCCGAACATTGCACCGTCGTTCATTCCTACCTTTGCCTCGCGAATGAAAAACTCTACAAGCTCATCGTGTGGCAGGCCGAGACCGCGGGCATCGAGGAATACCAGGAACGAAGCCTGTGGGCGTATCATGCCCATCTTCGGCATATTATCCTTTAGGTACTGTTCCATGTAATCGATGTTCGCCTCTACGTATTCAAGCATCTGTTTGAGCCACTCTTCACCTTCGGTGTATGCAGTTGCGACCGGGCCTGTTGCAAAGACATGGGCTGTATCGAGTTCGCTTTTGCGAAGGAACTCATGATAACGGGTACGCAGCTCCTCGTTCTGTACAATATGGTATGAACTCTTGAGGCCTGCGATATTGAAGGTTTTGCTTGCCGCCATAAGGGTTATGCAGATATCTTTTGCCTTTTCGCAAGATGCAGCAAACGGTATATGCTTGTAGCCTTTGAGTACCATGTCGCAATGGATTTCGTCGGAAACGACAATAACATTGTTTTCGGCGCAGATATCACACATACGCACCAACTCCTCACGTGTCCACACACGGCCTCCGGGGTTGTGCGGGTTACAAAGGAGGAAGAGCTTGCAACCTTTTATTTTCTCCTCGAATTCAGCAAAATCAATGCTGTACTGGCCATTCACGAGTTTAAGCGGAGCTTTCACAAGTACACGACCAAGGTCCTCTGTAACATGATGATAAGGATGATATACAGGCGGTTGGATGAGTACCTTGTCACCGGCTTCGGTAAAGCTCTGCAACGCAAATGCAATGGCAGGTACAATACCTCCCACGAAGCCAATCTCCTCGGGCTGAACTTCCCAACCGTATCGGCGCGACACCCAGTTCTGTATAGCAGGCTTCCAACGGCTGCAGCAGTATGTGTAGCCGAGAAGTTCATGATTAAGGCGTTTGCGTATAGCATCTACTATAAAATCCGGAGTCTTGAAATCCATATCGGCTATCCACATTGGAAGTATCTCCTCTGTGCCGAACATCTCCTTTACATTGTCGTACTTCAAGCAATCGGTGTGCTTGCGCGGAACAATCTCGTCAAAATTGTATTTCATATTTGTGCTTATATAATTTCTATCTTATTGTCTGTTGTGTTGTAGCGCATAATATCGCAATCAATAAACCGCTGAAGTGCTCCATTATTTTGCAGCTCTTCAAGAGTGCCTTCATACAGGTGTCCATTATCGAGCAACCACACCTTGTCTGTCAGCGCAAATGCTATCTCAATATCGTGGGTCGATACAAGAACTGCTTTGCCGGTTGTTTGTGCAAGTTCCTTCAACATCCTCAACAATCGTACCTTGCTCGGGTAATCGAGGAAAGCAGTAGGCTCATCAAGCAGTATAATCGGGGTTTCCTGTGCAAGAGCCTTGGCAATCATGCATTTCTGGCGTTCGCCGTCACTCAATGTAGTAATCATGCGGCTTGCAAATTGCGTTACCCCCATAAGCTCCATTGCCTGCTCGACAACTCGTTTATCCTTTGCTGCAAGCCTTCCAAGAAGGCCTACATGTGGAGTACGCCCCAGCGAAACCAGTTCCCTGACAGTGAGCGGTGCAATATCGGCATTGCTCAACACGACAGAGACAAGCCTTGCCATTCCGTGTGTGGAGTAATCGGCAATATTACGCCCTTCAATTGTAAATTCCCCTTTCAGCTGCTGCTGAAAGGCAGCTATTGTGCGCAACAGTGTCGACTTTCCGGCACCGTTCCTTCCTATGAGTGAAACAAGCTCGCCTTTGTGCAATGAAACATCTATGTCCGAAACAACAGCAACCGGTTTACCCTTATGCATGTAACCTATGCTGCCATTGCTTATGGCAAGAGCTCTCTCCTTCATCTGCAGGCTGTTACTTGTACTGCATCCACTCGTTCAATTGCTCAAGTATCTCGTCACGCATTGCAGGAGGCATGTTAAGTATACGTGCTCTATGGCTTCCGCCGGGCTGTATATAAACTTTGATATTCTGTTTATTACGGTCGCGCAACCATGTGACACCACTTGCTGTCCACGGGTCAACTTCGCCATAGATGAGCAACATCTTCGGGTCGTTCTCGGTATAAAAATCGGTTGTAAAACGGTAGCTGCTGTCGTCGAACTTTACATCGGCAAACTCCTTTGGAAGAAGAACACGCTTGAGATAACCCTCAATGTCAGCCTCATTCACATATTTGTGGAACGGCTCAATATTATAACCGTAGTAGCCAAAATCCTTTACAGCCTGTACAAAGAAAGACTCAATGTTGCTACCGGCTGCAAAATAATCAGGGCCGCACATCTTTACAAAGTACTCGAAAATAGTCTTGTCGTCGCTGTCAAGAGCGGGGATGGTATTTGTTGGAGTACCCCACTGCCACATTGAGAATTGATATTCAAGAACAAGAAGGTCGTAGATATTAGAGGTCGGTACTCGGAAAACAAGGTTGTTTTTGAGGCAATACTCATCAAACATTGGCATAAGACGCTCTTTGCGTTCAAAAAGCTCTATCTGGAAGTTACGTATTGCATCGCGTTCGGCCTTTGTCGCAACACGCTCAAGGAAAGACTCATGACGGCCATCCTCGACAGCACCGCTCAATGGGCCGACGTATGGTACAGACACATCGAGGTCTTCGGGGAAATATGCGCGGAAGAATATTGATGTAGAGCCGCCTTTGCTTATACCGGTTGAAGCCCATTTACCTGTATAGTATGGTTTGAACGAGGTTATGATATTATGGTAATCGGTCATAGAGTTCTTTACTGTAAGATACTCCCAGTTACATGGTTCAGGCATAGAGCCCGAGAAGTATCGGTACTCTACAAAAAGGATGTTGGCATCCATAATATATGTGAGTTCCTCCATGTAACGGGGGCTGCTGAATGCGTAATCGCCACCATAACCCTCTGTTACGACAACAGTGGGACGCTCGAAGCCGCGGTGACCGAGCATTACACGCTGTTCAAATGTTCCGGCCTCCGGGTTATTGGGGTCGAGCAACTGTGTAAACTTCATAAGGAAGTACTGGCGTGTCGTATCAGCCTTCTCAATCTTCTCAAAGCTGCTGACACTCTTGATTTTCTTCAACATTGCTTCAATGTCGCAGTTCTGTGCAAATGCCACAAATGCAGAGAACAGCAAAGAGCCTAACAGTAGAATTCTCTTGTTCATATCATTCTTTTTTAATAATTATTTGCGGTTGTATCCTGTATGTTCTGAAGATTTTATAATATTCTACAAAATTAAGCAAAGTCAAGTATAATGCAAAATAAATATCCGGTTTTTACACAGTATAAACAAACAGGGAACAGCACCTTAAAGCACTGTTCCCTGTAGTATATGAATATCACTCTTTTACTTTGAGCAATAGAAAGGCTGCATGTTATCGCGCTCGATATCCTTGAAGTAGTTTACTGTACCCACTTTAAGTTCGGCTGTTGCAGCATCGTCACAAACGATGATACCGCTCTGATGCATCTGCAGAATGCTGATAGTCCACATCTGTGTAATGTCGCCCTCAACTGCATGATAGAGAGCCTGTGCCTTGTTGTGTCCGTTAACGAGGATAAGAACCTCTTTTGCATCCATTACAGTACCTACACCTACAGTTACAGCAGTCTTTGGAACCTTGTTGATGTCATTGTCGAAGAAGCGTGAGTTGGCAATGATGGTGTCTGTTGTCAAAGTCTTGATACGTGTACGTGAAGCAAGTGAAGAACCCGGCTCGTTGAATGCGATGTGACCGTCGGGGCCGATACCGCCGAGGAAGAGGTCGATGCCACCGTATGATTTGATTTTCTCTTCGTAGCGTGCACACTCTGCAACGAGGTCTTCGGCATTACCGTTAAGAATGTTTACATTCTCCTTCTTTACATCAACATGGCTGAAGAAGTTGTTCCACATGAATGAGTGATAGCTTTCGGGATGTTCTTCGGGAAGGCCTACATACTCGTCCATATTGAAAGTAACCACATTCTGGAAACTTACTACACCTTTGTTGTAAAGGTTGATAAGTTCTTTGTATGTACCAAGAGGAGTACCGCCGGGAGGAAGACCCAAAACAAAAGGCTTCTCGGCTGTGGGTTGGAACTCATTGATTTTCTTTGCTACATAAGATGCAGCCCAGCATGAAAGTTGCTGATAGTTTGGTTGAATAATTAAACGCATAGTACTTAAAATTTATAGTAACCTTTGATTTGTAGTTTGTCAAATTCGGTATCGGCCTTCAACAGCCTCGTTACACTTCTCTTTTCTCCGCCGATTATGGTGTCTGTGCTTGCTACAAGCACCGGTGTCCCGTCATAGTCATCGAACATTCCTGAAACTGCCATTCCTGCCGGCAATAGAGGTTCTGCATCTATTACCCATGGACCGTTCAAAGAGCCTGTCTGTGAATATGCCACACCTGTGGCACGTACATCATCCACATAAGTATTGAACAGTATTCCAAGCACATAATCGCCGGTTATGAATATGTATGGCGACTCTATGATAGGCGAGAACTGCTCCTTTCCATTGACATGAGCCTTTGACCAGCTGTTCTGTGATGCCGAGAACATTATGTATGCCTCACCCATTCTGCGTGCAAGGTCGGGAGTAAAGCGTATAATCTGCACGGTAGCGTCACCGTTCTGTTCACCCATGTGATTGTATATCATGTAGCCGACATCGAGATCGTCGGTGCAGAATGTGGGATGAGCCGCCATCTCTTCGACAACGAGAAGTTCGCTATCTTTGTCTATTGTCCTGTAGGGGCCAATTATGGTATCGGCTACAAGCGCCACACACGAACGGCGGGTGAACGGTTTGCCATCGGCATCGTTTACAATGCAACCGGAAACCTCGAATGTTGCCATATAGTAATAGCGGTTGCCATATTTATGTATCTCGGGCGATGTGATTACC
Source organism: Bacteroidales bacterium (assembly GCA_030535995.1). GTDB lineage: Bacteria > Bacteroidota > Bacteroidia > Bacteroidales > Bacteroidaceae > HGM04593. The sequence goes on along the minus strand of JAUNQV010000028.1, from coordinate 15,216 downwards.
GGAGATGCGCCTACCCAAGAAGAGGTATCCTGCTTCAACACCTCGAACGGACCGGTCCAGTTTCGCAGGTCTTTGCTTGTCCACATATAACCGCCATCGGCCACCATATAATATCCGTTACTCTTTACATCGTATGTAATAAACGGGTTGGAAAGGCACATTGTGTCAATGTCGGCAACAGCAACTTCTACCCCGGAGGGAGCCGATAGAGTCCAAGGCCCGCATGCTTCGGCAGCATGTTTGCCATCACCGGAATTGCCATTTTTGCCTCCACAGGCAACCAACAGCAAGATGCATAACAGATATATCAGCCTAATGATTTTCACCTGTTGAAATAGATTTATTCGTAAAGATAAGCAATTTTATACAATTCAAACATTTTAAACATAAAAAAAACATTGAAACATTGTTTATTTTCCAAAAACATGATAAATGGGTGAAAAAGAGAGTTAAAAAAGCCAATAATTGCATCTGCCACATGAGCATTGCCCGGGAAGAGATTGTTTTCAGATAAAAACATGTAAAATCCAATGGTATTATGAAGAATATTCTAAAAAAGAGAGCCGAAGCTGCAAAGCCGGCAAACGGGTATGACGAGCACAGCATGCACTTATTAAAGTATTCGTTTCTTTTTCTTCTCTCTCTTCTTTTGATGGGCAACATTACCATCAATGCACAAGAGAAAAAGATGACACGCAAAGAGAAGGAGGCCGCATGGCGCGCCGAAAGACTGAAGAAACGTGCGCAGGAAGAGGCTCGCGAGCTAAAGAGCGATTCAATAGAATTTGCACAGGCCATCAATGCCATAAAAGCCGGCTCATGGGCTCTTGAGGCATCGAATGTAACACTCAACAACGGTGTAACTCATTTTGTGACTCCAAGCATGAACTTCCTGTCTGTCAATGACGGCACAGCCGTGGTGCAGACAGCCTTCGACAACAGCAACATTTATTCACCCAACGGATTGGGCGGCATCACCCTCGAAGGGAACGTGACAGGTGAAGAGATGAGAACAGACAGTGAAGGAAACGTATACTACAGTTACAATATTCAAGGCGCACAGATTTCGGCAACCGTAAACATTGTTGTGTCGGCCGACGGCAATCAGGCAACCGCCACGGTTGACCCCAATTTTAACAGCCGCAGAATGACAATGAGCGGAAATCTGTATCCTTATAATATTGCAGGAGTATTTGAAGGAACGACCGGCTACTGACTGACAAATGAGTTCGACAGGCCCTGGCGTAGTTATTCGCCCATGCCGCCCTACCCTCCGCGGCCACCCCGGCCGATATATCGCCCACGCCCGCCTATGCCACCGGCCATGAGACCACCGGTTGGTACACGGCCTCCGGGGTTTGGAGGCAGCGGAGGAGGGACAAGACCTCCCGGGTTTGTACCATAAGCAAGAGGCTGACTAAAAAGGCTCTTTTGTTGTTACGCTTGCCCGAAAAATACTCATTTACGCTTAGTAAACTGCGTTTTTTCGGGCTTCGCAAGCCTAAAAATAGCTCTTTTTATCCAACCTCCCTACCAAAGAGGGTGACCCATTTTACTTTTGGGCCACCCTCTTCTGTAATTATCCTGAATAATTGATTATTCTTGAGGCATCATGTTTGTATAGACATTCTGTACATCATCATCCTCTTCAAGACGCTCGACAATCTTGTCTATTGTCGCGCGCTGCTCCTCGGTTACATCCTTCTGGTCATTGGGGATACGTGTAAACTCACTGCCTGTAATCTCAAAGCCTTTCTCTTCGAGAGTCTTCTGTATTGCACCGAACGATTTGGGGTCGCCATAGATTGTTATCTCGTTCTCCTCTTCATCGTACTCGTCCTCAACACCGAAGTCAATAAGTTCAAGTATCAGCTCGTCCATATCAAGACCATCTTTCTTTGTAAATGTAAAGACACTCTTCTGTGTGAACATGAAGTCGAGACTACCCGATGTACCCAGTGTACCGCCGAACTTGTTGAACACGGCACGTACATTGGCTACGGTACGTGTTGTGTTGTCGGTTGCAGCATCCACGAAGATAGCAATACCGAAGGGGCCGTATCCTTCGTAAGTAACCTCCTTGTAATCCTTCTGGTCTTTGCCAAGAGCATTCTTGATTGCGCGCTCGATATTGTCCTTCGGCATGTTCTCGCGCTTTGCATTGGCAATGATAGCTCTCAAGTGAGAGTTTGTATCGGGGTCGGGACCACCTGCCTTTACAGCAATAGCAATCTGTTTTCCTACACGGGTAAATGTACGTGCCATATTACCCCATCTTTTAAGTTTCGCAGCTTTACGGTATTCAAAAGCTCTACCCATAGTATAATATTTTATTTGTTATTGTTTATCGTTGAATTGCTCCAAGTTGTTTCTGGAAGTTATCCATCAGACGAGCCATTGTCTTGTCAATAACCTTGTCGTTGAGTGTCTGGTTGTCGTCCTGAAGTATAAAACTCACAGCATAACTCTTCTTGCCCTCTTCGAGGTTCTTGCCTTCATACACATCGAACAGAGAAACGGCTTTCAGCAGTTTCTTTTCTGTGTCACGTGCAACCTTCTCTATCTGCGCAAATGTTACGCTCTTGTCGATGAGAAGTGCAAGGTCTCGTTTTACGGCAGGGTACTTGCTTATCTCGGCATAACCTATCTTGGTATTCTTTATAGCCTTCATCAGCTCTGTCCAGTTGATATCGGCATAAAGCACCTCTGTCTCTATATCGAATTTCTTTGCGGTTTTCTTGCGCAAAATTCCAAGTTTTGCAATACTCTTCTTGCTGCTTATTGCCTGGACCTCGATTGCGGCCGAGAAAATATCGTCGCTTAATGTAGAGATAAGACGCATGCCGGGCTTGAAGCCGAGACGGTCGAAGATGTGCTCTACGATAGCTTTCAAATCATAGAATGTGACCGGACGGCCTGCCTCAATCCATGACGATGCCACATTGTTGCCTGTCATCCACAATGCAAGATGATAGCTCTCGCTATAAGGGCTGAGTATCTTCTCCTCGGTGCGTTTGTCGGCATCGAAACGGTAGCAGTTGCCGAACTCAAAGAAACGCAGGTCGGTGAACTTGCGGCTTATATTGCGCTGCATGCTTTCAAGGCCACCGAACAGAAGAGTCTGGCGCATTACATTAAGGTCATTGCTGAGGGGGTTCATCAGGCGCACAAGGTTGTCGCTCTTGAAATTCTCAAGCCCATCGTAATATGCAGCGGCTGTGAGCGAGTTGTTCAATATCTCGTTGAAGCCACAGCCTACAAGCTGTTCCGAAATAAGGTTCTGCAGTTTGTGCGATTTATCCTCCGCTCCTTTTGTTATGATTGATGAATGGAGTGTGTTGTCGAAGTTGATATTGTTATAACCGTAGATGCGCAGTATATCCTCCACAACATCACACGGACGCTGCACATCGACACGATAAGGAGGAACAAGCAGTGTGATGCCGTTTGCATTCTCCTCGACAATCTTCATTTCGAGCGATGTAACAATGCTTTTTATTGTTTCGGGTGCAAGTTCAACACCAATGAGGCTGTTTACATAACTATACTCGAGTTCTACTCTGAAATCATCGACAGGTACAGGGTATATGTCCTTTATATCCATTGACACGGTTCCTCCTGCGAGTTCTTTGATGAGCATTGCCGCCTGTTTCAGTGCATAGATTACGTTATTGGGGTCGGTGCCACGTTCATATCGGAACGACGCATCGGTCTGCAATCCATGGCGACGTGCAGTCTTGCGAACCCATGTAGGGTGGAAATATGCACTCTCAAGGAATACATTCTTTGTTGCCTCGGTTGTTCCCGACTCAAGACCTCCGAACACACCGGCAATACACATCGGCTCCTCGGCATTACATATCATGAGGTCACGTTCCGAAAGCTTGCGCTCTACTCCATCGAGAGTAACGAACGGAGTGCCCTCGGGGAATGTACGTACTACAACCTTGCCGCCTTTTATCTTGTCGGCATCGAAGCAGTGCATGGGCTGGCCGTATGCATGCAGAATGTAGTTCGTGATATCGACAATATTATTTATCGGGCGTATGCCTATTATCTGCAGTTTCTCTTTAAGCCAGTCGGGGCTCTCCTTTACTGTCACACCTTTTACCGTTACACCCGCATAGCGCATGCAGGCCTCGGTATTCTGAACCTCGATATCTATTTCAAGCGAGTTGTCATCGACTTTAAAGCCATCGCACGAAGGACGATGCAGCACACTTGTACCTTTATTCTGCATTGTGTAGGCATAAAGGTCACGTGCTACGCCGTAGTGAGAACATGCATCGGCACGGTTGGGTGTAATGTCGACACCGATAAGATAATCGCTTTTTATATTATAATAGTCCTTTGCAAGTGTTCCGGGAACAGCATCGGCAGGAAGCACTATAATTCCGTCGTGACTGTTACCGATGCCGATTTCATCCTCCGCACATATCATGCCGAAAGATTCCGCACCACGTATTTTGCCTTTCTTAATTGTAAAGCACTCGTCACCGCTGTACAGTTTTGTACCTATTGTTGCGACTACGACCTTTTGTCCGGCTGCGACATTGGGCGCGCCACAGACTATCTGCACAGGGTTTCCGTCGCCGAGATTTACCGTTGTTATGTGCAGGTGGTCGCTGTCGGGGTGGTCGATACAGGTGAGTACTTCGCCTATTACCAAGCCCTCAAGACCGCCTTTTATTGTCTGCACCTCATCTACGCCATCAGTTTCAAGGCCAATGGATGTGAGAGCTGCCGATACCTCCTCGGGGGTCATATCAAAATCGACATACTCTTTAAGCCAATTATAAGATATATTCATAATGTAGTATTTATATTTTGCAGTGGGCATAACCGATGCGCCCTCTTTCCGCTTATTTCAATTTGCAAATTTACACTTTTTTTCTCAAAAGATGAAGCAGAAGCAGAAAATATGTTGTAATATTGTTACCTTCGCGGCGGATTTTCAAGATTACAAGCAAACAATGGGAGTTTCGGGCAAAAAAAGGATTGAATTCATAGACCTGGCAAAAGGAGTATGTATCCTTTTGATAATTCTCGGGCACTGCGGTGTAGCGGTAGACTACCCGGGGCTCACAGCCATGCGTACTCCACTCTACCTCACCCTTGCAGGGCTTTTTTTTAAGGATTATGGCGGCATAAAGAGACTGTTTATAAGAAAATGCAACAGATTATTGATACCGTTCCTTTTCTTCTATATTGCCAGCTATGTTGTTTTTTATATCGTAAATCTGTTACAGCCCGGGCTTATTGTCAGCGATGCCAAAGGGATACTCGACCTCTTCACACAAAACCAATACTTCAATGGGCCGCTCTGGTTCCTGCTCGATGTTTTCTGGAGCAACATACTCTTCTATTGTATACACGCCAATGTGAAAAGAGAGCCCATGCGCGCATTGGCAGTAGCACTATGCTGTGTTGTAGGTTACACGCTTTACAAGAAAGGGATATTCCTACCTTGTTTTATTGATTGTTCATTATTGGGGTTACCGTTTTTCTACTTCGGGTACATATTGAAAAAAAGCAATATACTCTACCCTACAAAATATGACCGATATAACATACCGTTTGCACTGTTGCTCTTCACCATTGCGTTCTTTATCGACACATACGCCCATCCTACCATGTTCTTCCACGACAAGATTGTCGAGGGTAATATACTTTCAATGATTTTGTTGCCATTGACAAGCGTAACAGCCTTGATGCTGCTTTGCAAGGCAATGAAACGAATACCTTTCATATCATATTTCGGACGATACTCCATCATTCCACTCTGCATTCACCACCTTGTCTATCGCCCTATAGCTTTGGTCGTGTATAGAATGGTTACACCCGATGAGGGCGGAAGTTATATTGTGGCAATCACGACAATTATAATATGTTTTGCAGCAATACCGCTGTTTACACACTATCTGCCACAATTCACGGCACAAAAAGAATTTATAAAAGAAAAATAAAGGAGAGTGTTCAAAATAAACAGAACACCCTCCTCACATTTATTCAAATTATTCTATAATTCCAGCTTCTTGTGGAACTCCACCACGGCCTCGATACCTTTACGGAATATATCAAGGCTGAAATTCTCGTTTGGAGAATGTATTGCATCGCTCTCAAGCCCGAATCCCATAAGTATTGTCTTTACGCCCAATATCTTTTCAAAATCACTGATGATGGGTATGCTGCCGCCACGGCGCACTGCAAGCGGTTTTTTGCCGAAGGCCTTCTCAAATCCGGCTTCAGCAGCCTTGTATGCAGGCAGTGTTATCGGGCAGACATAACCCTGACCACCGTGCATAGGTGTTACCTTAACCTGCACACAATCGGGAGCGATTGATGTGAAATAGTCGGCAAACATCTGTGATATTTTCTCATGGTCCTGGTGTGCAACCAATCGGCACGAAACCTTTGCATAGGCTTTAGAGGGCAATACCGTCTTGCTGCCTTCGCCTGTGTAGCCGCCCCAGATACCGCACACATCGAACGACGGGCGGCAACTGTTGCGTTCAAGAGTCGAGTACCCCTTTTCACCACGGAGAGCCTTTATACCTATAGATGCTTTGTATTTCTCTTCGTCAAATGGAATAGATGCAAGCATGCTGCGTTCCTCGGTAGAGAGCTCCTCCACATCGTCGTAGAAACCGGGGATTGTAATGCGGCCGTCATTGTCGGTCATCTTTGCAATCATTTCACAAAGCACATTGATGGGGTTTGCCACTGCACCGCCAAAGTGTCCGGAGTGCAGGTCGCGGTTAGGGCCTGTAACCTCAACCTCCCAATATGCAAGGCCACGCAAGCCGGTTGTCAACGATGGCAACTCGGCACCGAGCATACTGGTGTCGCTGACAAGTATTATATCCGACTTCAAGAGTTCCTTGTTCTCTTTCAAGAAGGCATTGAGGCTTGGCGAACCAATCTCCTCTTCTCCCTCGAAGATGAATTTAACATTGTGCTTGAGCAGGTTATTCTTGACTACATATTCAAAAGCCTTTGCCTGTATCATGGCCTGACCCTTGTCGTCATCGGCTCCGCGCGCCCATATACGGCCATCTTTCTCTACAAGTTCAAAGGGAGGAGTATTCCATAGTTCCAAAGGCTCGGCAGGCATAACATCATAGTGTGAATATACAAGAACAGTTGGTGCTGCCGGGTCAATGATTTTCTCGGCATACACAAGCGGATTGCCATTAGACGGCATAATTTCCGCCTTGTCGGCACCGGCCTGCAGCAACAGTTCCTTCCATCTTTCGGCGCATGCTGCAATGTCGGCCTTATGCTCAGCCTTTGCACTCACGCTCGGAATTCTGATAAGCGACTCCAGCTCATTGAGAAAGCGAGCTTCGTTGTCCGATATATATTTCTTTACTTCCATAATTAAGATACATTTATTAGTAAACAATTCATTGATTTTTTACCTTCCACCTGGTGCATTGAGGTCAAAAAGGTCTTTTAATTCATTTGTCTCATACATCAATATTTGTGTAACAGCCGGGTCAACAAGTTCTTTCACCCAATTAGTGCCGATGTATGCTGTCTTTATCTCTTTCCACACATTTGTCATGAACGAGTCGCTCGATTTACGGGCTTTCATTGTGCGCCACTCCTCTTTCCAAACAGCCTTATTCCACATCTTGTAGCCGGGAAGGCTTGCAAAGTTCACAGCACGGCCGTTACCAACCTCCTCAATCTTGATATAATGTTCGGGAGCTATGTAATATTTCGCATCGAGCTGGCATGTTTCGGTCACATTAATCGCGAGTTTATACTGTCCTGTGCCCCACAATGGTTCATTGGCAGTTCCGACATAGGAACGTGGAACAATAAAAGATTCACCCACAATGCTCACAAGGTCTTTTGTCTTGGGGTCTTTGGCGTTATATATAAAGAGGCTGTCATTACCAACAACTGTCAACGCATCTTTGTTTATCCGTGCACGTATCACGAACTCACCCAATTGATAATCCGATGTTATCATTATAGCCTCGTTTATCCATGAAGAGAACACTTTCACTCTCATCTCGAACTCCAGATTGGTACAAGCGTCGAAATTGTAGCTGTCATCAGCCTTTCTTGGAGTAACATTCGGGATATTGCAATATTTGGGATAGAAAACAAGGCTATCTACCTCAAGCATGAACTTTGAGTGATTGGTCAGGTGCGAAATACCAAGGCTGTCGGTACGCAATTTGCAGGACACATAGAATACATCGTGCCCCAAGCGCGGAGAATTAGCCGAAACCGGCTGCTGCACCTCAATGAAATTTTTGCAGACAAAACCGTTGAATTTAAGGTCACGCGGGTCAAGAGCACCATTTACCGATGTCCTGTAATAGAAATCATCAATAGTCTCATGCGAAGAGAGTTCTTTGGTGTATGTGCACTGCTGGAATTTCATTTTACTCCAGCTTTCAAAATCCTTCGAAGTCTTTTGCATGAGTGTTGTGGCATAATTGACACCAAGACTTATTATATTTGATGTTGCATTGACAGTCTTTTGGGTAAATGCACTCTTGTATGCTTTTTCAATGGATTTCCCCAAGTCGCTCCAACCACGTTTCTGGCCGTTCTGCATATTGTCAATCATCATATTGTTGCGTATGATGACTTCGCTGTCATCCTGGCTTGTCACAACTACCTGATACTTATAGTTTGCCACCAGCGGAGTAGATTTTTTACCCTTTTCTTCGGGCGCATTGTCGGCCCATACTTGCAGTGTAGCCAACAAAAGAAGAGATAAGATTGTAATTCTTTTCATAATATAGATTTTTATAATACATCGATAAGAATAAACGCATTTGAATACCGGGGTGACGCAATAGACCTGGAAATCTCTTTTGTTGTCAGGGATTTTGGGTCGAAACGCCGCGATGAACTTTTGCCGCTATTGGCCAGCGAGAGACGGGCTGTATTGAATGCCTTGTACACATCGGGAGTTGCCGATGTATCCTTCTCAAGTTCGCTGTAGAACAGTTTCATGAATTCAGAGGTTGCAATATCGTCAACGCTCCACAGACTGACAATCATGGCTTTTGCCCCTGCAATCTTTAATGCACGTTGAATTCCGTAGACACCATCGGCAGTGAGATATCCCAAGCCGGTTTGGCAAGCTGAAAGGACAACCAGATTTACTCCCGAGAGGTCTGTTGCTGATAGTTCCTTTGCAGTGATAATGCCATCGGAATATTCAGGATCAAACCCTTCAGCGTTTAGATTATACCCTGCACCGGCCATCATCAGCCCGCTTTCCGACATTGCATGGTCACGATAAAGCGGTTTCATATCACTGAAGTCATTTTCACCTGCAAAATAGCCGTGTGTCGCAAGATGGACAGCCGAATATTTTTTCTTGAGCAATGCAATAAATTTCTCGTCCGTAGCATCGGCACCGGATAGTATTGTATCATTATGCACACCATTGCCGCCTCTTAAAGAGTATATTGTGTTCACCTCATCGGCAGTACCGTCAAGATTGTTGATATAGGTCGGGGATTTTTTCAGATTGAAGAAACCCAGAGTATCATTTCCTCTCCTCATGGCCTGTACACCGGTATTATAATCTATTCCGCCACACAACAGCATATTATTGAGACTCGCCTGTATCTCTCTTCTCTCAATCAAAAGACGTGTGGATGTAAGACGACGGAGTGCTACCCTCTGATTGGGGTAAATATACTCTATCGCCAGTTGATGCAGTATGCCGTCGGGGGCAAAATAGATTTTCTCACAATCTCCAATTGCATTCAACAGTTCTTTATTCCAGATGATATTGCATACGGTCGTGTCGGAATAAAGAACATCCTTTGATGCACCGATATCATTGGACACTACCGCGCCGATTGTCTGCCCGTTACGCAGCACCGTATCTGTTATTGACGACAGAGGTGCAATTTCGATAAATTGCGGCAGAGCAGAACCTCTCTTTAAAACAAGTGCAGCCAAGCTCTTTTCATCGTTTTTGTCTTTATACTGGACAAACTCTATTGCACACTCCCCTCTTTTAAGGGCATTCTTCACCCCGGTCCATCTGCATTGTGCACTGTTATTCTCACGTTGGTACTCCAGCAGGAAACCTTTACTGAAGAGAGCCTCGTTGTACAACATATCGGGAGCATAATCACCCAACAGGTAACAGTCGTTAAGAAAATCGTGAATGGCAAGCCAATATTGAGTCTGCTTTTCATCGTCGAGCACGGCAAGTTCTTTCTTCATGCTCTTTTTCATCTTATCGAGGTAGTGCGAATAGTAAATTTTTGCCTTGTACCTATTGTCTGTGCCGCCAAATGCATGTTCAAGCAAAAGTATTTTGCCTTTGGTACGCAGCACCGAAGCTTCATCGTTGCACTCTTCAGGAAGTTCTGACAGCACAGCATTCGCCTCTTCGAAACGCCGGAGCCTTGCGAGAACCATTGCACGCGAAACAGAGGCATCGACAAAACTGTAATAGTCGCGTTGTCCCTTTGGAGAGGCATCGCGAGAATCGTATCCCATATCTACCCAATAGTAATAGACAAAATCCGACTCCTCAAGCGCTTTTTCATACTGTTTCTGTTTATAGTACAGGCTCAAAAGTTCACGGTGAATTATGGTTTCGGCCTCGGAGTCGTCAAAGGTTGAACCGGGAATATACTTTATGGAATCGAGAAGTTGAAGGCATGCCTTGTATGCATTCTCCGACTTTTGCGCGGCACCCTCCTCAAAATCAAGCATTGTGTAGCAATAAGCTCCTTCGAGTTTAAGGATTGCCTCCTTCAGCCATAGCCTTGAAGCTTCATCGAATTGAGCCGAATGGTTGCTGTATGCATCATGCGCCTTGCCAAGCACCTCTTGGAGGTCTGTCGCAAGGTCGAGCATATAATAGCACTCTCCCTCGGCAGTAATTGAGAGAATGAATGTCTTGTAATCGCCGGCTTTATATGCAACACTCTGCAATTGAGAGAACAGCTTTGCAGCCTTGTAGAATTCTTTTCTGTCGTTAAGAGCTTTTGCCTCTTCAAACATGTCATCTATGCTCTGTTGCGCATATATTGAATTTGTGCACAACAGCAAAGAAAAAACTATGAAATATACAACCTGTTTCATTATCGGTTCCTGTAATTGTGGTTAATTACGACAAAAGAGGCATTGTTGCCGCCATTGTTGCTTATTTCGAGTTTAAGATTTTCACCGACAGCAGGGCCATCGGCAGTATCTATCAGATAGTAGGTTATACCCTTTTCATCTTTCAGTGCCGGCGAATAGGTTTTGCCGCCATCTATGCCTAAAGTTGTGCTGTATTGCTGTTCGGGGTTGTATGGCACAATAATGAACAGTTGCTTTCCGCTTCGCCCTGATAGTTTGTAAACAGAGGTGCTTCCCTTTTTTATACCTTTTTCATATATAGAGTAGTTGAAACGTGAGTCGGAACCGTCGAGCAGTCCTTTTCCGGTATTCTGCACACGCTTGCCTGCTTTCAACTCCTTTATCATACGGTTGAGCCCGAATGACTTCACATTCTTCTCTATCAATGCACAATCATGTTTAAAATCCTTGAGCTCATCCATAAGGGTAAATATTCCCAACCGCTTCGAGAGTTCGTGCTTTGCCTCGTTCCAGTTATCGGTGTTATGGTCCCTGAGCAGCAAGGTTGCTTTGAGGAGTTTGAGCGTTGTCTCTTCTTCATGATTGTCGATTATATCCTGCCCCCTTACTTGGAAAGCCGAAGTGAGCGAAACAAAGAGGAAGAACAGCACAACAACCATCTGCTCGGGCCAGCTCTTGTCATATTTTTCCACAGTAGCTTTGTTGTCTACAACTGCCTGTGGACGTGGTTTGCGGGCATCTCCTGAATATCTCTTCAGTTCTTCTATGGCTATGGCGTTTATGGTCGCTGCTGTGGGGCGACACTCTTTCTCTTTGTTCATGCAACTGTGGAGCAGACGGTTCAACGGCTCCACTTCGCTTCCCGGCAACGAAGGCAACGGAGTCTTTTTTGTCTGCGAAGCCTCTCCAAGGCCATTGAGAACCGGAGTTCCGAGCATCAGCTCGTATGCCGATGCGGCAAGTTTCCATATATCACCCTGAATATCACCTTTTGCGCCACTATCTTCAACAAGGACAAAGTTATTGCCATCGACAATAACGTGTTTGAGGTCGACGGCGCCGTATGGTTTTCCTTCGGCATGGCAAAGCATCAGATGCGCCGAAATGTCACAGATATATTGCCAACATGTCCCGGCCGAGCAGAAGCCTTTTACCGATGAAGCATATATGATATCTCTTTTTTCCATTCTATTTGATTTTACTTATAAGATTGTGTACTTGCGAAACCGGCACAAGGAGCGTGTGATTGTCCGATGAGCGTGACACGATACCCACAACCATCTTGTAATCTTTGGCAAACACCGGGCCGCCCGAAAATCCCGGGTCAAAGCCCTTTGTACAGATGAAGCACTCATCGGGAGAATCCTTCTGTTGGTAAATTTTCCCCTCGTCTACTGCAAACATCGCTTTTCCCTGATTTTCACTTTGCGGATACCCGAAACTGCACAGAGCGGTCTCTGTTTCATAAAGTTTATCGGGTGCCTCAAGTTTTATATTTCCATTGCCATGTAGCCATTTCATCACAGCAACATCGCCAAGCTCGGCATCGCGTTTCTCAAAAAGGCTCACCACGCTTCGCCAGATGTACGGTGTCTCATAATCGCCGCAATCGTAAAGATTATCGCGGCTCTTGTCCATTGTAAAATCGTCCGATGTGTAATGCCACACCTGTTCTCCATCGTGACTGGTTATCCTCAATTTCGAGACAAGTCGTATGGTTGAATCCATCTCGGCATCAATAGCTTTACGCACTATATACGAATCGATATCGTATAGGTTCGGGCGCAGCTCACTTTCAAGTCCCAACCAGAATTCCACACAATGCCTTGCTGTAACGAAATACCCCTCATCGGTAACGAAACCTGTTCCCACGAATGCTCTGTTTGCGGGTATTATATCGAGTGTGTCGCCTTGCATCGAGAGCACCAACATAGTGTCGGCCTCGACCATATATACACTGCCGACCTCATTGTCGTACAACGCCATTGTGGTCTTGCTGTTTTCGTAAATGTTAAACATTATACCCGAAATAAAGAGGAAAACGAGGGCAAATGCAGCCCAAATCCATACAGGAGCCTTGTACTTTATATATTGCGCCGCAGGGGCTTCTCCTTCTTCGACAGTGAAAACGACTTCAGTATTGTCGAAATTCAAACGATCATTATCATTGAGGTTCTGTACAAGCTGAAGAGGCATGCCGTTTACAAGTATCACTGCATCGCGGTTCTGTCTTATGATTTTCCACAAAGATGCGTTCTCCTCCTTGACAATCACGGCATAGCAGACATCATCGTAATCGGGATGAATGGGGAGTTTCAATTCACACTCGGGAGTCTGCCCGATATGAAGCACACGCTGTGAAACATATTGAATATCGCCTTTATTGTGAATGGAATCTCCACTGCGGAAACGTAAAGCGTAGTGTCTATCTTTCATTGTCATCTCCTTTTAGAACAGAATAGGAATATGCTATCAACGGCAATGTACGTATGATGGCTGCATCGTAACGCGATACAGGCAAGCCTGTATCATCGGTTCCGAGTTCGGAGTAGTTGCGCAGGTCGTCGTGCTTGAATTCAGCCTTCATGCTGCCTCGCAGTTCAATATTGTCCATAATGGCTTTGTGCTCCTCGCTTGTTGTCGGTGCAAAGCCGAGGATTAGTTCCTCAACACTCCAACGGTTATGCTCCACTTCGGCCATAGCCTCTACGGCCGTGTCGCTGATGGCAAAAAGCGTATTCCAAGTCTCAACCGGATGACCGAGAGAGTGCATTTTTGCATTCAGCGTAAATGCATTGTATATATTCGACCATCTTTTGGCAGTAGTTGTTACATAGCGGTTCCATGAACTCTGCAACTCCTCGTGGGTTGGAAGTTCTGTAGCTACTATCATGTCTGTGGCCCCACTCTCTTTCTCGCTTTGTGAGGTTGAGCGCATATTGCAGTATGCATAGTTTACATATTGTGCAAGATTAATGAATTCCGCCATGTGGTTGAACTTGGCATCACCCATTCCGAACGGAGTCAGCTGCTTGAACGAACCCGATTGACGAAGGAAATTTATTGATACATCCCTGTTCACTCGAAGCAATAATGGAACAGAGTGCAAATTCTTTAAAGGCAGTGCCAGAGCCTCGCTTATGTTGCGCGAATCGTCGTCATAACAGAATGCCACAGTAAGCAGCTGTTCTTTATCATCGGCCCACTTGCACAATTTGTACTGTAATATATTATCATAGCTCTTTCCTTGAACAAATTCCCACTCCACATCAACAAAATCGCGCCGTTCTCCCGCATATTTTGGGGTAAAAAGAGTGGTTTCGGCATCCTCGGCATCTATGACAACTGTTCTGCGGTAGCTGTTTTCGAGCAGATTACGGTACTGTTGTCTGAAACGCGAGAAGTCGTCGATGCAGTCACCCACCCAGGTGATGCGTGTACGCAAGCGGTTGTCACGGCAATAATTGGGAAAATGAGCCGTGAGCGCTGCATGAATAGCGAGGCTCTCGGCCTGTCCTGTTACTCCGAAAAGTACAAGATGAACCCGCATATTGCACTCTGCAGTTATCGGCACACGGTCGAGCAGTGGTTTTGCCCCCGGTTTTATGCCGAGGAGTTCCATTGACCATAGGTCTTCTTTGGTATAAGCATATAGCTCTACATTCTTTGCAACGCCCTCTTCCAACGGCAAGCGACGCAATATATTTACCAACGATTGGTTTTTAAGTATAAGGTGCACCCGTAGCCGTGTACCGTTGTTGCCGGCAGCATCGTACTCGCCTGCAACACGATAAAACTCTTTTATCGCGCGATTGTCAGCCTCGGATGAGCCACCTTCCCCATCGGAGCATATATATATATTCAATTTATCACTGTCTGCAATCATAATATAGTATGTTGTAATATACCACTACAATAATTTGCAATATATTTTCGAGATAATTTTCAAAGATAATAATTTTCTATAAATTTAACCAAAGCATAAAGAATTATTTGAATTTTAACAATTTGAATTAAAAGTATGGATTATATTTATTACGTTTGCAGTGTTATAATGAAGATATATGGAAAATGGATTTCAAGAATCGGGTTGCCGCGATTTATGGAAGGAGGCCTTCGGTGACAGTGATG
>JAUNQV010000101.1 GCA_030535995.1 Bacteroidales bacterium | reverse complement strand
TTTTGTACTTTAGTGCATAAATAGCAATTATGGCAGGGAGAGATGATATAGATTTCGGCAAGGTAAAGGTGTCGCGGTTGTTCAGGAAAATCTTCATACCTACACTGTTGGGCATGGTCAGCTGGTCGTTGCTCACAGTTGTCGACGGTATGTTCGTGGGGTGGGGTGTTGGCAGCAACGGTATTGCTGCAATAAACATCTGCTACCCTGTGTTCCTTGTTATAACAGGCTTTGCACTTATGGTGGGAATGGGTGCATCGGTGGTTGCGTCGATACATCTGTCGCAGAAGAATGTAAAAGCAGCGCGGATAAATGTTACGCAGGCTATGTGGTTCTCCACTTTGGTGGTGCTGTTTGCTGTTGCGGTGATGGAACTGGTGCCGGAGAGAATTTCCTGCATGCTTGGTGCATCGCCCACGCTTATGCCCATGGTGCGCGATTATATGGTGTATCTTATACCATCGGGTATTATGCAGATGTGGTCGGTGGTGGGGCTCTTTATAATTCGCCTCGATGGCGCTCCCAAATATGCCATGTGGTGTAATGTGGTGCCGGCTGTTGCCAATATGTTTCTCGACTGGCTCTTTATCTTCCCGCTTGCGATGGGCGTGAAGGGTGCAGCCATTGCTTCGTCATTGAGTACTGCCATTGGTGGTGTCATGGCTATCATCTATTTGCTGCGTTATGCCGGTACATTAAAACTCTATCGCCTTAAACTCTCGGCAACAAGCCTTGTACTCACGCTGCGCAATATCGGCTACCAATGTAAAATAGGATTCTCGGCATTCCTGGGAGAGATGACAATGGCTCTGCTTATGTTTGTGGGCAATTCTGTATTTATGGAGTACCTTGGCGATGCAGGGGTAGGGGCCTTTGGTGTAGCTTGCTACTATTTGCCTTTCGTGTTCATGTTCGGCAACGCTATTGCCGAGTCGGCACAGCCTATAATAAGCTACAATTATGGCCTTGGCAGCAGGGAAAGGGTGCATCAGACCCTCGCAATATCTGTACGTACGGGTGTGCTTGGCTCGTTGCTCTCCATTGTGGCATTCACGCTCTTTCCACAGGTGTTGGTGCATCTGTTTATAGGTGCCGACGACCCTGCGGCGCTTATTGCCATAGAGGGCTTTCCCTATTTTGCCACAGGCTTTCTCTTCTTTATACTGAACCTTATTGCAATAGGCTATTTCCAAAGCATCGAGAAGGTTGTGCCGGCAACGCTGTTCGCTATTCTGCGCGGAGTGCTGTTCATGCTGCCCAGTTTCCTGCTTCTGCCGCTTGCTATGGGAGTAAAAGGCATTTGGCTTGCCGTGCCGCTGTCGGAACTCTCTACGTTTGTCGTTGTGGTGGCTTATGCCGTAGCCGGCAGAAAGAGATGACTTTAGCCTATCTTTGCCAGCCCTCGACGCAGTACACCTTTTCCATCAGTTTCCTCTCCTTGCCTGTTTTGGCATCCTTGTGCCACACCTCGATGCGCGCGGCGTAGTAATCGCAACAATCGCCGGAGTAGATGATGAAGGACTGTCCCTTGACAAGCTTTGAAAACGATTTGGTAGAAGGAACGGTTACTCTGCTTGCATGCGAAATGCGTTCAGGTGAGAGCGGAATGTTTTCTGTCGCTTCGTAGCAACGCAGGAATATTTCACCTTCCTCAATTGCGGGATGGTGGAAATCGTACATATATATTCCGCCTTGGAAACCATTCCAAATCTGCAACCATGTGTTCGTGGCAGTGCTGTCAATGGGGCAAGACGGTTCTTCTCCCTCGGAATGTGGCAGATTATAGTCTAACCATGCAGGGATGGGGTGCTCTTTGCCGAAATTGTCGGGTCTCGGGTTGAATATCGTGTCTATTGCACAGGTCAGCATGTAACAAAAAAGAAAGAATGCAATAGTAGCTATGGCAAAAGAGACGAGGCATTTCCACCATTTTCTGTATATAAGCAGAATAATCCATGACAACAGCAGTGCTATGGGTATTATCCACAAAATGATTGTTGGCATAGTATGAATGTGTGGTGCTGTGAATACCAATGCTGCAAAAAGTGCAGGGAACAGCCACCAGAATCTGTTGATGAAATCTTTCATGGTTCAGTTTGTCCGTTTGATCATATAAACGTTCTGGTTGTTTGATTATTGCATTCTTTGATATTATTAAACTGAATTGTCAAGCGGACATATATTTTTCGGACGCTTATTTATAAGGTGCTTTTGTTGCCATTTTTCGCAAAAAATGTTATATTCGCAGAAAATTTAAAAATTGGGAATGATATAAACTATAAAATAAATTTATGGCAACAGTAGACGACAAGAAAATCATTTTTTCAATGGTGGGCTTGAGCAAGACAATCAAGCAGACTAACAAACAGGTTCTAAAGAACATCTATCTATCGTTCTTCTATGGTGCGAAGATTGGTATCGTGGGTATGAACGGTGCGGGTAAGTCTACCCTTATGAAGATTATCGCCGGCCTTGACAATGACTATCAGGGCAATGTGGTGTGGTCGCCCGGCTATTCGGTGGGTTATCTGCCACAGGATCCGCAGCTGCAGGATGGCAAGACTGTTATGGATTGCGTGAAAGAGGGTGTGCAGGCTACCGTTGATGCTCTTGCAGAGTATGAGGAGATTAACCAGAAGTTCGGCTTGCCCGAATATTATGAGAACGAGGATAAGATGAACCGGCTTTTCGCCCGTCAGGCCGAGCTGCAGGATATTATCGATGCAACCGATGCGTGGAACCTCGACAGCAAGCTCGAACGCGCAATGGCTGCACTCCGTTGCCCGGCTCCCGATGAACTCGTAGACCACCTCTCGGGTGGTGAGCGCCGCCGTGTGGCTCTCTGCCGCCTGCTGTTGCAGAAGCCCGACGTGCTTCTTCTCGACGAGCCTACCAACCACCTCGATGCCGAGAGCATCGACTGGCTCGAGCAGCACCTGAACCAGTACGAGGGTACTGTAATCGCTGTTACTCACGACCGTTACTTCCTTGATGATGTTGCAGGCTGGATTCTTGAACTCGACCGCGGCGAGGGTATCCCCTGGCAGGGTAACTACTCATCGTGGCTCGACCAGAAGACAAAGCGCATGGAGCAGGAGGAGAAGAGCGCAAGCAAGCGCCGCAAGACTCTTGAACGCGAACTTGAGTGGGTGCGTATGTCGCCCAAGGCCCGTCAGGCAAAGGGAAAGGCGCGTCTTAACTCATACGAGCGCATGCTTAACGAGGATCAGAAGGAGCGTGAGGAGAAACTGGAGATTTTCATTCCCAACGGCCCACGCCTTGGCAACAAGGTGATTATTGCCGACAACATAGGCAAGTCTTTCGGAAGCAAGCATCTCTTCAGCAACCTGAATTTCATGCTTCCACCCAACGGCATTGTAGGTGTAATCGGCCCCAACGGTGCCGGTAAGACAACATTGTTCCGAATGATTATGGGGCTTGAGACTGCCGACGAGGGTACATTCGAGGTGGGCGAGACTGTTAAGATTGCATACGTCGACCAGAACCACAAGGATATAGTTGCCGACAAGACTGTTTATGAGGTTATGAGCCAGGGTAACGAGCTTATGCGCCTTGGCGGCAAGGAGATAAATGTGCGTGCATATCTCTCGCGCTTCAACTTCTCCGGTGCCGACCAGGAGAAGAAATGTGGCGTACTATCGGGTGGTGAGCGCAACCGCTTGCACCTTGCGATGGCACTGAAAGAGGGCGGTAACGTGCTTCTCCTTGACGAGCCAACCAATGATATTGATGTGAACACACTCCGTGCTCTTGAGGAGGGTCTTGAGAATTTTGCCGGCTGTGCTGTTGTAATCAGCCACGACCGTTGGTTCCTCGACCGTATCTGTACCCACATCATCGCTTTCGAGGGCGACGGCAATGTCTTCAGCTTCGAGGGTTCATACTCCGACTACGAGGAGAACAAGATGCGTCGTTTGGGTATCGAGGAGCCGAAGAAGGCGAGGTATCGTAAGTTGATGGAAGATTAAGCGTGGCGCTTAGTATTTCATTAGCTCGTTCGTTTCGAGTGTATAAGCGACGAGAGATGTTGTTGGTGATTGCCCGAAATAGTCTCATATAACGAGAAAAAAGTGATACAAATGAGTATTATTGACCCAAAAGTAATCGATTCCATTATAAAGGAACTTGAAATTGATGATATACGCAGTGCATCCATCCGCCAGATTGGTGCGGTTGTGCGCGCAGCCGAGGCCCGTACGGGAACGGAATTTATCCATTTCGAGATGGGTATACCGGGGCTTCCTCCTGCAACAGTTGGGGTGAGGGCTGAATGTGAGGCTCTGCAACGCGGTGTAGCATCGGTGTATCCTATAATTGATGGTATTCCTGAACTCAAAAAGGAGGCCTCCCGTTTCATAAAGGCATTTATTGACACCGACATCAGCCCCGAGGGATGTATCCCCACGGTTGGGTCAATGCAGGCTTCGTTCGCATCGCTTATGCTTGCGTCGCAGCTTGATAAGAAACGTGACACTGTGCTCTACATTGACCCGGGCTTCCCGGTGCAGAAGATGCAGGCGCAGGTAATCGGGGTGAAGATTGCATCGTTCGACATTGCGGAGTATCGCGGCAAGATGCTTGAGGAGAAACTCGAAAGCTATCTTGCGCAGGGTAATATATGTGCCGTGCTATATTCGAGTCCCAATAACCCATCGTGGATGTGCCTTAAAGATGAGGAACTTGAAATAATTGGTCGCTTGGCAACGAAACACGATGTTGTGGTAATAGAGGATCTTGCATATATGACAATGGATTTCCGTCGCGATATGAGCCGTCCGTTCACTCCACCGTTCCAGCCGAGTGTGTCGCATTATACCGAGAACTATGTGCTGCTTGTCAGCGCTTCAAAGATATTCAGTTACGCCGGGCAACGCATTGCTGTTGCATGTATCTCGGATACTCTCTACAAACGTCGTTACGAGAGTTTGGGAGAACGCTACGGTATTCCGCGCTTTGGCGCTGCGTTTGCCTATATATTCCTGTATAGTTTTTCATCTGGTGTGTCGCACTCGGCACAATGTGCCTTGGCTGCAATGTTTAAGGCAGCCTGTGATGGTGAATATAACTTTGTAGGTGATATAAAAGAGTACGCCGACCGCACTGCAAGGATAAAGGAAATATTGTTGCGCAATGGCTTCGGCATAGTGTATGACAAGGATGTCGATGAACCGGTAAGCGACGGCTTCTTCTTTACCATAGGTTACAAGGATATGGACGGAGGTGAGTTGCTGAAGGAACTTCTCTATTATGGAATAAGCGGTATTGACCTTGCTACCACCGGCGGTGTGAGAAAGGGGATAAGGGCTTGCTCCTCAAACATAAAACCTCACCATTATGCCCTGCTTGAAGAGAGATTGAGGCTGTTCAATGAAAAACATAGATGAATTATAGTCGTGTGTTTTATCAGTGTATGCAGTATATTTAAAACAAACATAAATCGTAATAAACCTTAAATTGTGACTCTATGAAAAAACTTTTGTTTGTATTGTTTTCCTTGTTTGCAATTTCATTGCAGGCACAGGATATTTCCATTATTCCGCAGCCGGCAGAGATGGTTGTGGCTGACGGGCGTTTTGTGCTCGAAGGCAAGGTGGTAGTGTGCTATCCTGTTGTAAAGGATAAAAAGGTTGATGCAGTTATTGACAGGTTTGTCAAGGAAATGAAGGCAGCTACCGATGTTAAACTGGCCAAGGATAGGCTCAAAAAAACCGAAATGGCCGGCTTTGATGTGAAGAAAAGCGTCAAAAAAGGTGATGCTCATATTGTCTTTATCGTTGACGAGAAGATGGGCGAAGAGGCGTACAAGCTTGATGTCAAGCCGGGTAGGGTAGATGTGACTGCTGCCGCTCCTGCAGGTTTTTTCTATGCCCTACAAACCTTTAAACAGCTCCTTCCGCGCAATGTAATGGCCGGAGTGCCCGATGAGAGCGTCGAAGAGTGGAGTGTTCCCTGTGTGACAATCAAAGATGAACCGCGTTTTGGCTGGCGTGGTTTTATGCTCGATGAGGGCCGTCACTTCTATGGCAAGGAAGAGGTGAAGAAAATCATTGATGTAATGGCCGCATACAAAATGAACCGCTTCCACTGGCACTTGACCGAGGACCAGGGCTGGCGCATCGAGATAAAAAAATATCCTAAACTCACCGAGGTGGGCGCATGGCGCGACAGCAAGGTAATAGGTTGGGGTGATGTAAAGCCCGATGGTATCCGCTATGGTGGTTTCTACACCCGCAAGGATATAAAAGAGGTAGTGGAGTATGCCAAGGAGCGTTTTGTTGAGATAATTCCTGAAGTTGATATTCCCGGGCACTCACAGGCAGCAGTGGCTTCGTATCCCGAATTCTTGGCTTGCGATCCTGAAAATCCGCATGAGGTGTGGTTGTGGCAAGGTGTTTCGGGCGATGTCATAAATGTCGCAAATCCAAAGGCCGTACAGTTTGCAAAGGATATTATAGATGAACTTACAGAACTTTTCCCCTTTGGTTATATACACCTGGGTGGCGATGAGTGCCCTACACACAAATGGGAAAAAAACAGTGAGTGCCAGGCTCTGCTGAAGGAGATTGGGTCGACCAATTACCGCGACCTTCAGATACATTTCTATAAACAGCTTATGGAGCATGTTGCGCAGAAACCTGTTGAAAAACAGCGTAAACTTGTTTTCTGGAATGAAGTGTTGCATGGCAATACAGCTCCTCTGGGTAGTGATATAACCATTATGGCGTGGATTGGAGCCGATGGTGCGGCGCTCGATGCTGCAAAACGAGGCATGACAACTATATTGAGTCCTCAAATACCTTATTACATTAACCGCAAACAATCGAAACTTTCGACAGAACCTGTTTCGCAGGGCCATGGCGATGAAACGGTAGAACGTGTATATAGCTACAAGCCTATGAATAATGTTCCGGCCGAGTTGCAGCAGCAGTATCTTGGTGTTCAAGCCAACTTCTGGACAGAATGGGTTGTTGAACCATCTGTGGTGCAATATCTGATGCTCCCGCGTCTGGCAGCTGTAGCCGAAGCAGGATGGACCCCTGATGTAAAGCGTGATTATAATGATTTCCTGAAACGCCTGCAGGGCGAGGCTGGACTATGGAAAGCATGTGTTTGGTGATAGAATGAGAGATGAGAGTGGACATTAATCTCTCTTGTGCTCTTTTCTTTGAAGTATATGTTTTTGAGAAAATAATATAATACTGTTTGTTTAATTAGTCGAGTGTCAAATATTTCTTAGCTGCTGTAATCTTTTATAGGTCTTGAGTAGTCATGACTACTCAAGACCTTGCCACGCTCGGCTTATGCATAAACAATGATCGTGACATAACATAGTGAATCCATTAACAGAAAAGATAAAGCTTCG
>JAUNQV010000027.1 GCA_030535995.1 Bacteroidales bacterium | reverse complement strand
AATACACCATTGTCACTGAATACACTTTTAATAAAATCCATATAACTTTCATTATTGCTTGTGGAAATACCGCTTCCGTTATTGCTACTTCCCTTTTGTATTAAGCTCTGGATATTATACAAATCTTTCAGTACATGTTCTTGAAACTCCAGATTAGATAGCCCATTATCTGCCATGCCCAAATAATCCTGCACTACATGAATTGTTTCTGTAAATAATGTTTCTATATCAACATGTTTGCTGTCTAATGTTATTTTGTTTGAGTGGTATGTTCCAAGTGGTTGCTTGATATTTCCATCTTTGTCAACATAATGCAAATTGTCAAGAACTCTAATTTCAGTACCTAACTCATTCAGTATCCTTAACATTCTTTGCGGCAATTGTGATTTTAATTCGTTTATTTGTTTTGAATAATTCCTTGTTGGTAGTACTCCATAAATACCAGGCTCCTGGTTATAGTATGTCTTTTTCTGTCTTCTGTCGCTCCAAAGCAGGTCGTTGTGGTCGTTTGTGAAAATGCTGTCAGGCTCCAAACCTCTGTTAGCTTCATGCCTTGGCGTTGTTCTGTGAACTTTATCATGCTTGCCAAGTGCATGAAAAACTCCAGCGCGATTTGTATTATTAAATACGCTTAAAGAGCCAGCTTGTGTAAATCCATTGCTTGCAAATGGTGTTTCAATGTTCCGGTTCACAAAATCAGTGACTTTTGGCATTTGCTCCCAATTTTGTTCTTGGGATTTCTCACCTCCGTTCGAAATGACAACCTTGCAGGGTTTATCAACAGCATTGCTTCCCAAACTTTCATTCTGTTTTTGGTTACCGTCTTTACGCAGAATATATTTCGTTTGGTCGGTATTTCCCATTGAGTTAGGAAAATAATGTATCAATGCCCTCTTTCTTCTTCTCTCGTCTTCAATCTCTTGTTCATTTTGCCCGAGGAAAAACTCTTGAATTTCATTTGCCATAGCTTTTTTTGCCTCAAAATTACGCTGCAATGGAAAAACAAGGTTGCCAAATTACCACTTATTATTCAAAGAGCAATTTCAAATGCTAATATACAAAAATAATGAGCCGTTGTCAAGGGTTAGCGGCTCAATATTGTTGTATTTTTTGTTTTTGTGGCGTTCTGTTATCTCAAGAACATGTTATAGTTCTTCTCATTTTCTATGGTTGTAGGGCGGTCGTGTCCCGGGTAAACGGCGGTGTCGCCGGGCAGGGTGATGAGTTTCTCTCTTATCGAGCCGATGAGGTGCTCGTGGTTGGAGTCGGGGAAGTCGGTGCGGCCAATGCTTCCGCAAAAAAGCGCGTCGCCGGTGAATACCACATTTTCGCCGGGTATGTAGTAGGCGAGGCTTCCCGGTGAGTGCCCGGGAACCGATATGGCTTTTATGGTCTGGTTGCCGAATGTGATTTCGTCACCGTCGTGGAGTATGCGCCCTAGTGGTGGTATCTCTTCGTCGAAGCGGAGCCCGAAGCGCGCTATGCGTTCCGATATTGTTTCGGCCCAATGCCAGTCGCCGTCATTGGCTTCTGCCTTTACACCGAATGTCTCTTCAATGAATGCATTGCCGAATATGTGGTCGAAATGCAGATGGGTGTTCAGGTGGTGCTTGAGTGTGAGGTTATGGTGGTTTATGAATTCTTTTATCTGCTCACGTTCATGCGGTTGCCATGCTCCGCAGTCGATGAGTACCGCTTCGCGGGTGCTGTCCCACAGCAGGTAGCAGTTGACCTGTATCGGGTTTACTGTAAATCTCTTTATCTGCATTGTCATTAAATCTGAACGTATACCACTTTCTTGTCTTTGAAGAACTCTTCGCTGTAGTAGTTGCTTATATCTATTGTCTCGCAGACATTCTTGAACGGAAGCAGTTCGTGGGTGATATCTCCTCCTTTGAGGCATATAATACCGTTGGGCAGCGCGTTGTTCTGCTCTTTGGAGATGTTCTTGCGGCAAATCTTAACGAGGTCGGGAAGTTGCATCACTGCCCGGCTCACAACGAAAGAGTATTGCTCTTTAATCTCCTCGGCACGGCTGTGGCTGGTGCGTACATTTTTCAGTCCTATCGATTTTGCAACCTCACCGGCAACGCGGACTTTCTTGCCAATGCTGTCGACAAGGTGGAAATCGGCCTCGGGGAACATTATTGCCAGCGGTATTCCCGGAAAACCGCCGCCGCAGCCCATGTCCATGATGGTTGTTCCCGGCCTGAAGCTTATATACTTTGCAATGGCGAGGGAGTGAAGTACATGGTGCAAGTACAGGTTCTCGATGTCCTTGCGTGAGATTACGTTAATCTTGCTGTTCCAGTCGAGATAGAGGTCGTAGAGAGCAGCGAATTGCTCTTTCTGCAGCTGTGTCAGCGATGGAAAGTATTTGGTTATTATATCCATTATTTCAGAAGATTTTTCAGTTTGTCGTAGCTTACATTTACAATAATGTCACCCGCGGCATAGTAGCTGATGTCGTATTTGTTGTATATGAATGTTATCTGCTCCTTATCGAGTATGTAGTTGCCCGATACGTATAAATCGCCGGTGTTCTCTATCTTTGCTTTGCTCTCCTCGTCGGTGGCCTCGGCTTCCAATGTCTCTTTTATTATCTTTACCAGTTCCTCCTCATAGCCTGGTTTGAAAATATCATCAAGAAGTATCTCTTCGCCGGTCGACGGGTTAAAGTTCAGCACTGTGTTGTAGCTGTAAGGGTGTGCACCGCCACTGTACTCTTCTATATACATTATGTAGTTTAGAGCTCCTTTATAGCCTCTTTTTGCCTCGCCGTTTATAAAGCAGTAGTTGTTGAAGTAGGGGCTTGGTGTGTTTGTCTCTCCCAAGTTCAGATAGTCGGGAAGTTGTCCGGTGTAAATCTCTTTCATTGAGTTTACATACTGCATACATGCGGCCGAAAGGGAGTTGTCGTCGCTCTCGAACAGTGTGTAGGCTATTGCCTGGTTGATGTTGTCGGTAGCCTTGGGGTTGTTTGCCTCTATGATGGGCAGTGATATGTTTATTATTAGTGTGGGGGAGTCTTGCGAGTGTTCTACAAGCCTTGTAGTATCGTTAATCTCGAATATGGCTGTTGTCATGCTCTCCTCTTCGGCAGCTTCTTCAACATGTGTGGCGGTGTTGCCATTCTTGTTGCCATTACACGCGATGAGCGTGATTAAAGCTAAATAAAATATAAATATCGGATACTTTTTCATGGTTTCATTGTTTATGTTTCAACCGGACAACCAAAGGTAGTACATTTGCGAGTAAACACCAAGAATGGGCTGTCAATTTTTAATTATTGAACAAAAATAGAGGGCAATGGTTGATTTTTGGCTTTTTTGAGGTTATATTCGCATTAGTGAAGTTCTTTGGCTTTGTATCCGGCATTGTAAACCTAATAAATATTGTAGTTATGAGAATGTGTCATGTTATTGCGTTTGCAGGCGGTGTGTTGGCCGGAGGTGCCATTGCTTTGATGTTTGCCCCCAAGAAGGGTGAGGATTTCCGCAGGGATATCAAGCGAAAGCTTTATGAGATGAAACAGCAGATGGACGATTCGTTTGCCAACTGCAAGCACGGTTGCCGTGCTCCCGAGGAGAATGTAAACATCAAAATTGAGGAGTAACGGCGCATGAGCATCAAAGAGAATGTTGAAAGCCTTTTTGGAGATGCGTACGAGTATTTGAAAAGGAGCATTGACGGTTACAAGTTGCTGTTGGTCGAGAACCTCTCGCTCATGTTGGGCGATATGCTGTGCGGCATTGTGGTGTTTGTGCTCCTGCTTGTTGCATTCTTTCTTGTCATGGCTGCAATGGTTGTGCTGTTGGCTCCATATACCGGTGTTGCAATGGCTCTGTTGATTGCGGCATTCATAACTCTGCTGCTGGCACTGTTGCTGTATGCCATGCGTGTGAGGTTGTTTGTAAATAGTGCGGTCAAGCATTTGTGCAGGCTGCTGTTTGGCGTTTGTAATGATGAAGAATAGTTATGTCGATATAGCCTCATTGGCCGAGCTCCGTAAAGCACGCCGCGAAAATGCCATAGCCGGTGACAAGGCTCTGAAAATGGCGGCCGCGAGGGCGAGGTCGCTTGAACAGATGCTCTCTCCCGGAGCGTTGATAGGTAGGTTCATGAGTGCCGTAGAGCCGGTTATGAGAATATGGGAAATGATAAAAGGGAGTTGAGGGTGCCCTGTAAGGGCTTTGAAACCTTCTGCTTCATGAATGGATGAAAAACACTTTTTAGATATGACAACACTGCTATATGTCTTTATGTTCCTGTTGCTGCTTGCTCTTGCTGCAGTGACGGTTGCCTTGATGCGCCAGTATGGAAAGCGTGTGGCGCTTGAAAAGGAGAATTATATGCTTGATGCACAGAATACCCGGTTGAACGACCAGCTTGCAGAGAGCGAGGGTGAGGTGCATGCGCTGCAGGCAACGCGCAACGAGCTTTATGAGCGCATAGCTTCGCTTGAGGGCGAAAGACGTGCCAATAACGAGCGTCTTGAGGGGCAGAAGGTTCAGTTCGAGAAAAATCTTGAACAGATGCGGCATGAGTTCAAGACAATTGCCACTGAGGCTTTGCTCAAGAACAACGAACTGTTTGAGAAAGAGTCGCATGAGAAGCTTGCAACAATTCTTCTCCCGTTCAACAACGACCTAAAACAGTTCCGCGAAAAGGTTGAGAGTTATTATGGCGAGGAGAACAGGCAACGCTTTTCGTTGCAGGAGAGTATAAAGAACCTTGTCGAGGCCAATCAGCGTATCAGTCGCGATGCTGTGAACCTCACCAACGCCATTGCAGGAACAAACAATAATAAGTTCCAGGGTGATTGGGGCGAAACAATTCTTGAACAGATACTCGAGAATTCGGGCCTTGTCGAGGGTGAGCAGTGGGAACTTCAGGTGACAATGCGTGACGAAAAAGGGTGTGCTGCGTTGAACGATGACACCTTGCGTGCCATGAAGCCCGATGTTATTGTGCACTTCCCCGGCAAGAGGGATATAATAATAGATTCAAAAGTATCGTTGAAGGCTTATATGTCGTATCTTGCTGCCGACGACGATGCGTCGCGCGCTATGTTCCTAAAAGAGCATGTATCGAGTGTGCGCAAGCACATCGATGAACTTGCAGCAAAGCGTTACGACAAATACAACATACATTCTCTCGATTATGTAATGCTTTTCGTTCCCAACGAACCATCGTATTTTATGGCAATGGAGACCGACAACTCATTATGGAACTATGCATATAAAAAAGGTATAGTGCTCATCTCTCCATCGAACCTCATATCTACACTTTTCGTGGTGAACTCTCTGTGGACCCGTGAGCGCCAGCAACGCGATGTGCAGAAGATTGTGGATACGGCCAATGCCATATATGACAAGTTCGTGAATTTTACCGACAACTTCGGGAAAATAGAGACTGCGCTTGAGAAGGCACAGGATGCCTATACCGAGGCTTTCAAGCAGCTGACAAGCGGTAAGGGAAATATATCGAAGAGGCTCAATGAACTCAAAGAACTCGGATTGTTGACAACAACGAAGAAAATTCCCGACAACTACATATCGGCAGAGTAGTGCTTTTCATACAACAATCAGGGCTGTGTCGCGCGACACAGCCCTGATTGTTGTATGTATATCATTAAATCATCAAGCTTTCTGTGCAAATTTCTTCGCTTGCTCGGCAATTAGTTCTTCATCCTCGAAGTAGTTGATTTTCATTGCACGGCGAACATCTGCAAGTGTCGATGCTGCGACGCTACGTGCCTCGTCGCAACCTCTCTTCAGCAGTGCATATACCTCGGGTATCTTTGCCTCCCACTCTTTGCGACGTGCGCGTATGGGGGCAAGCTCCTCTTCGAGAATTGCAATGAGGAAACGCTTTACCTTCACATCGCCAAGGCCTCCGCGACGGTAGTGTGCCTTCAACTCATCGAGGTTAGGGTACTCGGGCAGGTATTTCTCGAAATGCTCGGGGCGACAGAATGCATCGAGGTAGGTGAATACGGTGTTGCCTTCAACTTTTCCGGGGTCCTGAACACGAAGGTGGTCGGGGTCGGTGTACATGCCCATCACATGCTGCTTGAGTTCCTCGGCTGTGTCGGAGAGGTAGATGCAGTTACCGAGCGACTTGCTCATCTTTGCCTTGCCGTCAGTTCCCGGCAGGCGACAACAGATGCTGTTGGTCGGCAACAATATTTCAGGCTCAACAAGTGTCTCGCCATAGATACAGTTGAAACGGCGTGCGATCTCTCGTGCCTGCTCAATCATGGGCTGCTGGTCTTCACCGGCAGGAACGGTTGTTGCGCGGAACGCAGTGATGTCCGATGCCTGGCTGATGGGGTAGGTGAAGAAACCTACCGGAATGCTTGTCTCGAAGTTGCGCATTTGAATTTCTGTCTTCACTGTCGGGTTGCGTTGCAGACGCGACACGGTGACAAGGTTCATGTAATAGAATGCAAGCTCGCAGAGCTCTGCAACCTGCGACTGTATGAATATTGTGCATTGCGCCGGGTCAATGCCTACCGACAGGTAATCAAGTGCCACCTCTATGATGTTCTGGCGTACTTTCTCCGGGTTGTCGGCATTGTCGGTAAGTGCCTGGGCGTCGGCAATCATAATGAAAATCTTGTCGTAAAGCCCAGAATTCTGCAACTCTACGCGACGGCGAAGTGAACCTACATAGTGTCCTAAATGCAGGCGGCCGGTAGGGCGGTCGCCGGTAAGTATTATTTTGCTCATAATATTTTTTGTTCTTTATGCTCGTTTATTCTGTGCAAAGATACAAACAAACGAGCGAGAAATATCAAGCTTGCTTGAATATTTTTCAAAGCGAGTGCAGAAAATCTTCGAGGTTTACCTCAAAGCGACGACGCAAATGCGTCGTTTGCGACGACTGAACCTTTAGGTTTACAAAGGAGTGCGGCTTGCCGCCACAAAGAATATTCCCTTTTTCCCTCACCTACATGCTTGCTTCGCTTATTATGCGGTTGCGCTTGGCTGCGGTAGCTCCCCTTGTTACAGGAGTGGGCAAGGGGTGGTTATAGCATGTCCACACAAGTATGGCGGTAGCCATTACCCTGTCGTCGTGGTTTCCCTCTACTGCCCCCATCTCTTTCCCGTTCTCCTTGTATTCATAAAGGTCGAGCTCGTATGTGGTTGGCAGGCAGCGTTCAATGTACAGCCCGTCGCGCAGGGCTTTTAGCAGGAAATTTATTACCATAGGCTTTGTAGAACTGTTGGTGTGGAACCCCCATCGGCGCGGCCGTCCCTGCTTTATTTCCTGTAGCGATGTGCGGCAGTAGAGGTTGCTGTACTTGCCCGATATCTCGTTGAGTATGTATTCGAAATTGTTTCCTTCTGTTCCTTCTGTCTCAAGTGTGTTGGCCTCAATGACGAGCAAGGCATCGCCATAGGCGCGTGCAATTTCAACGGCTTTCCAGGCCAGTTTGTCGTGCTCTATGTGTCCGTGCCAGCAGGCAGCAATTTCCGGTACACCACCATCGAGCATTGCTATGCGGTCGGCCACTACAATACAGGAGTAATCGGCCTTGTTGCTTGTGCCGCCGACATCTACCGTAACTATGTAGCGGTCGCGAAGCTGCTGTGTGTTGTCGGGCATGAGCCATACCCACAGCGAGTTCTCCTCGCAGTTCTCACCCGGAGCGGCCGGGGTTATCGTAGCCCGTTTCCCGGGGGTGTCGCATGGTGTGATATCTCCCTTAAGCAGCGGTGGCATGCAATCTTTGCGTATATTGTTGACATAGCTCATGCGGAATACTCTGCGTCCGGTGCTTTGGAATGCTTCGGCTGCTGTGGAGGGAAACTCGGAGTAGAGCCGCCACTCATCGGGCATTTCTCTTCTCTTGTCGCGGTACCATGCGATAGCTTCGAGTGTTGCACCCAGTGAAAAGAGGTTTCTCTCATAGTCGTCGAGGCTCCTGATGAATTCCGGGTAGTCGCTTTTGGTTATCGGCTTGCTGTAGAGGTCGATGCTGAACCATGGGATGAATACCGGGGTAAAATTGTTGCGCCCTTCAGTTGCGTCAATCCACGTGCGGTGAAAGAAGTTGCCTACTCCCTTGGCTGTAGATTCAATGACTTTCATTGTGTATGGGCCGCTGGCTATTGAACCGAAGATGGATTGTACAAGGTCTTCGGGCTTGCGTCCTTGGGTTGCTTTCCATAATCCTACCTCGGTGAGGTGTGCCATGCTTATGTCCTCACTGCGCAGTGAGTCGGGTTTTTGGGCAGAGCCAAGAGAGTATCGGCTGTTGCTCCAGTTTATAACCCTTGTCTTTGTTGCTCCCTGGTAGGGTGTAGTAGTGAGCTGCTTGCCTCCTGAAGCCCATCTGGGGTAGCGCGAAATTACCTTTGCCAACATTCCTGCTACAATCGAAGATTGTTTCTCAATGTCGCCACATATTACACTGTTCCAGTTCTTCTTGTGCACGAGCTGTATCCATAGCATGTAAATCTGTGTCAGGGTAGAGCCTCCCCATTGTCGTGCCTTGCAGAGTATTATGTCTATAGGCTTCTCGGCACAACGCAGTTCTTCCATGGCCTTGAGGTATATGCGTTGTGGACGATTCAGGGTGAATGCCGTGTCGCGCCCTTTCCCTTTGTCCGATATTGTTGTCATGCTTCTTGCCCAGTACTCAAAGTCGTGCTTCATGCGTTTGAGACAAAAATCCAACCATAGCTTTATTATATTCCGGCTGTTGGCCTCCATGCCAAGTATGTTGTGCAGGTAGTCATGAGCACCCATTGATGCCAGTTGCTCTATTTGAGGGTCGGCGCACATTGTTTCGGGTAGGTTGATATGTGTGAGCGGGAACCCTTCTATATTCACCCACTCCCTTTTTATTGAGGTTGAGCCTTCGCCTGTTATTGGATTATAGACGGCCGAGATTGCTCCCAGCCGTCGGTTGTTCTCTTTGATTGTCTCTTCTATGTTCATGGTTCTTTCGTTATATTCCGGCAAGGTCTGTGGCGCGACGGTGTAGCTTTTGTGGGTTGCAGATTCGGCTGAATAGTTGCATTACATTCTGGTACAGACTACCGCGCAGTGAAATGTTCGTCTGTGCCATCTGTGGTTGACGATGTAGCAACCATTGCATGTTAATCTCGTTTACGAGGTAGTCAAGAATAGCTTGCTGCAGCATCGAGAGCATTTGAATATGGCTGTCACGGCTTGCTTCGAATACAAATGTAATTTCCTTGTCGTCAATGCTGTAATTTGTATGTGGATAACGAATAGCAACAGCTGATATCAGTGAGTTGCATGCTTGCTTTGCGAACATACTGAATAGTTCTTTGTCATCTTCGCTGCTCTGCATGGTGTCGGCCTCAATATTATTTCTTTTTGCCGCTTCTCCCATGTAATAGTTCCTTAAATCAAGTTGCTGTTGCAATTCGTTCCACTTTATTGTCAATGTTATATTCATGGTGCTTATTCTATTAGTCTATGGATTTTACCGGTTTTTCGCGTGCTGTAAGGATGTCGCGCATTTGCGCAAGGCTGTTTTGTGCCTTTGATGCATATATGTTTGCCTCGTCGGGCTTTAAGGTCATAGCCCATTGTTGCATAGTGCTTGCTACTATGTAATCTGTTGCTGCTCTGCTTAGCAAATTTGTACCTTTCATTTGGTGGTTTGCAGGAAGCGGAAAACTGAACTGGAAGTAGTCTTCGCCCTCACCTCTCTTAATGTGTTCCACATGGCATGCCGAAAAATATCGTCTTATGTTCGATACAACGGTCGTTACGCTTGTGGTGACAAAATCTTCGAATAGCCGCTTGTCGTCCTCGGTTATTGTAATCCTATTGCAAAGTTGCGTAGGCAATCCCATACTCTCTCTTGATTGTGAGGCGTAGCCGCTTTCGGTATACAGTCTCCTGTATATCTCCTCATATTTGATTACCATTATTGAATTTTCCATTGTTGTATCCTAATTTATATGTTTGTTTTTTGGGGGGTTGCGTTTGAAGTGTGTTGCAAATTTACGTGGTATAAGCATCCCGAAGGTTGCTGTTTTAACATTTTGCTTGCGAGGCTGCCAGCTGTCTTTTACGCATTGTGCGGTATATTATCCCGCGGAATGTCTCTTCGTCGAGGTAGAACGATGGTGCCGGCTCCTCAATTATCTTCTCCAGAATATAATATTTGTAGCGTTTGCTGCAATCCTTTACACGTTTTATGTACCTATTGTATATCTCCTTGTACATTGCCAATTTGTTTTCATTGATTATAGGCAGTTTCTTTTTACGAAGGAGCAGGGAGACGAATCTTCGCGCATTTTCAAAGGTGACATAGAAGCGTGGCGCCTGGCTCTTCAAAGCATGTTCAATGACTTCGTTCTGTGTTGCGAACGGTTTTGTTTTTCTCACTTCTTTCAAAGACTTGTAGAAACAGTCGATGACATCCTGTTTGCACATATCGCGAACAGAGTTTTCCAAAATGTTTTCCATCTGCTTTTTTCCTACAAAAATATAGTCAAAATCGGCTAAAAGAGTTGCTGTTTTACAATTTTATTTTTCAACAGCCTCTATATTGTATTGTGAACTTATTTGCACCCCCTCGGTTCGTTTCGCGGCTCCACTTCCTCGGAGTTCCTTCGTGTACCTGTGTGTAATAGATAATGTATGCAGTTGCTGCGTGTTGCTGTTTTGTGGTTTTCTGCTCTCTAAATGGTATTTCAGCAACTTTGATAGCCATTTCCCATTGTTTCTTTGTCGTCGAAAAAAATAAAACTATGGAACAGAATTTTAAAAATGTGAATTCTCCGGCAATGCAGGCTGAAACAGTTGCCGGTGAGAATGCAGGGCAGTTGCCCGGCAATGAACAGCCGATGGAGAAGAGTCCGTATTCCGACTTTGAAAATGGGCTCAAAGAGATTTTTGGCGATGGATTTGCTCTTGACGACAAACTGTCGCAGGATTTGTTGCTGCACCATCTGCGCATGAACAAGGAGCAGAACGAGCAGCTTGCAACTGCTGTCAGGCGCGACCCGCGTATCGGGCAGATGCTCTCCGACATGGTCGAGGGCAAGCGTAATGCCCATACAGCCATGGCGCGTTACTTCGGCCGTTCGGCAATGATGGTCGATGAGAACAGCCGGGAGTATGATGAGATTATGGTTGCCGATTAAGAGCGAAGGGAGGAGATTGCCCGCCTGGCAAACGACCGTAGGGAGTATGAAGCCAATCTTGAAGAGAGTATTCCTCTCATTGAGCAGTATTGCGCCGAGAAAGGCTACGACCCCTCCGATTTCTTGGGCGATGTGTGGGAAACATTGATTTTCCCGGTTCTTGCCGGCAAATATTCCCACAGGGTGTGTGAACTTCTTGACCACGCTGTCTCTTATGAACGCGATGTTGAGGATGCCTTTGCTGCCGGCGATGTCAAAGGGCGCAATACAAGCATCATGCGCATGAAAGAGGATTTCGGTGACGGGTTGCCCAAAGGAATAAACAGTGTAGCACCGCCCGAGGAAAAACCAAAGCGTCGCAACTCGCTGATAGAAAAGGCTCTGAATGCATGATTATTTTTTTCAATCAATATTTATTAATCAATCAAAATTTTAACTATGAGAAAAATCATTTCTTTCTTGAGAGAAAACCCCATGTTTGTTCTTCTCTCACTGGTGGCTGTTGCGTGTTGCATTTTCGGTGATGCCGTTGCCGGTACAATGCTTGCTGCGGTAAATGTTGTTCCGGCAGGCACTCCAAAGCCTTCAAGCGGTATCGGAGGATTGGCTACACAGGGTATTGGGCAGGCTACAACAGTCTCCAATGCCAGTGAACTGGGCAGTGACCTTATCGATGCCGATGTCGATGACCAGATAATCGGCATTGCAAGTGACGAGAGTGTCATTGACACAATCAAGCGTAAAATTCGCCGTCAGGTTCGCGTAAATTCGTTTGAGGTCGACCATTATCTTATCGATGACAAGCGCTCCAAGGCCTATACAAACGAGAAGTATACAGGCATCTCGGCTACACGTGCCGAAATTCCATTCTCTACCACAGGCGAGAGGAACATCTTCCAGGAGTATTACACTGCTATCTGTAAAGGTGTCAACGGCTACGATGCAACAGGCCAGGTAGAGCTCCCCGGCGTAGACCTCATGCTCTTCTTCGTAGGGCGCAACAGCACCACAGAGGCTCCTATAGCCATGGCTGTGAATGGCCCGAAGGTCAATGCCAGCGATGACTATTGCGTGGTTCCTACAATTCCTGCCGGTACCGAGGTTATTCTCCTTTCATCGGCTGCCTATGAGACACAGAAGTTCATAGCTCCATCGACAATCGTGCCGGTGCCCGAGAGAATGTACCTGCAGAAACAGCTATGCAACAGCATCGTCAGCGATTACTTCGCAGCACAGAAGAAACGTATACAGTTCAGTGAGTCGCAGATTGCCGAGGCTGTGCTGCGCCAGTTCCGTCTCGAAAGTTGCCGCACCGCATGGGTAGGGCAGCCCGGCAAGTTCAAGGTACAGGCAATGGACAATGCAATGGGTTACCAGTGGGATTACTTCTCAAAGGGTATACGTTGGCAGTTCAAGCGTCAGTACGACCTCTCTTCAAAAATCACTTTTGCCGACCTCATCAACCTCTCAATGGTCAAGTTCACCGGTTTCAACTGCACGAAGAAGGCTATCTGGCTGCTCGGCAAGCAGTTGCTCAACGATATCCAGAAGATTGACCTCACACTTCACAAGAACATCAGTGTAATGAGCAGCAATGTCTTCGGTATCGAATGTACAAAAATCCACACAGTGTTCGGTGACATAGAACTCATCCACGACCCCACACTCGATGCCCTCGGCTATGCCCATTGCGGTGGCCTCATCGATGAGAACGGCCTTGTCCGCTACTACATGAAGAACGAGGATGCAAAGACCGAGAATGTCGATGGCGAGGAGGCTAAACGCGAGGTTGTAATGACAATCGATTGCCTTTGCCTGAAGGGCTACTCGCATATTTGGGTGAACGGTGCTGCTGCAGAGAGTGATATTCCCGGTGCTTCAAAGGTTACAAGTGCCTCATCGCTTCCTGTATCGCCAAACATGAATGATGTTGTAATCCTCTCGGCCGATGTTAACCACACCGTGAACGGTGCAACAAAATTGTGGTTCCCTGCCGGTTCGGTGGTTACATACAACGGCAATACATGGGTTGAATATACAGGAGAGATTTTAGTGTAAAATAGTCTTAATCAAGCAGCGCGCCTGCTGCTGTTCTGTACTGTTTCAGAGTGGCAGGCGCGCTCGAAATTCAATAATTGATCATGAAAAAAAGAATTACATACGAAATACATGGCCAGATAGAACGTAATAGTTACTTCCGCATAGGCAAAGCGCTTGTGAGAATTGAGTTTACCGGCGGTGCAATAAATTCCACCGGTGTCTATCCTGCGCAATACACGACAGAGAATCCTCTTTTCCAGCGCGCAATAGAGAACAGCGAAGCTTTCCGCATAGGCGAGATAAAGCGTGGTAAGGTGGAACTGCTCGATGATGCACATGAACCCTCTGCCACGGAGCATGGCGAAGAAGAAAAGACTACTGTTACTTCAGTTACAAACATGCAGCAGGCACGCTCATTGCTTATGGCTGCCCCTTATAACTGCCAGCTTTCGGAGTTGCAGAACAAGAGTGCAATAAAGGCTGTGGCCGAGCAGAAAGGTGTCTCATTTCCCAATTGGCTATGATAACGGTCAACGAACTTGTCAAGAAGGTACGCCGATTGGTGAATGAGAGTGATAAGGATGCTTCGCTCTCGCTTGTAACTTCGGGGCTCCGTTCCCTCGACGACAGCATAAAGGCTCTTTTGCCACAAGCTGTTGCATTGGTGCAGAAACAGAAAAGCAGGGCCGGCGAGCAGGTGAATGTAAAGCATCTCTATCCTATAACAGTAAATGTTGCTGATAATGGCGATGGAGCCGGTAGCATGCCACTGCCCGACGATTATGTCGGGCCTGTGGCCGTGCAGCTCGAAGGTTGGAAACGCCCTGTGACAACAGTGTGTGACGAAGCCTCACCGGAGGCCATACGCCAAAAGAGCCCTTTTCTTCGTGCCGGGTGTTGTAATCCTGTCTGTGTAGAGAGTACCGGCCCCGAAGGGAAAAGAATGATGCTCCTGTATCCGCTGGTATCAGCAGGCTCGAAGATTGAGATATTCGCATACGAAGCCACCTTCAATGTCGATAACGGTCTGCTGAAGTGCACTGCACCTATGGCCGATGCTGTTGCATATACCTGTGCGGCTTTATTGTATAATATGTTCGAGCGATACGATGCGGCAAACGCATTCATGTCGCTTGCCAACGCTTTGTGTAACAATATAAAAATGGAAAGGAAATAAAAGATGTCTGTAAAGAATGTCAGTTTTTCAAAGAGTGCCGATTATTGGATAACAGAACCGATAGTTTGCAATGGTGGCGATATGCGGGTTCGTGTGCACAAGAAAGGGCCTTACCCGGTAGATGTGCTTGTGAGCATTGATGGTGTGGAGGAGTATGTGAAATACGACGACTTCGGCCTTGAAACTCTCAAATGTGAAGCCAATCTCGGCAGGAACCTGCCCGGGCAGCACATAAGGCTCTCGTCGCGCAGTGAACTAACGCTTGTAAAATATCTTGAGGCTTGAGATTATGGATGGATTGAAACTGGTCGTAGCCTCGGCCTTTGCCAATATCGCAGGGTTGCTGTTCCCGATAAAGAATGACATATTCGGGCTGGTACTGCTTTTCAGTGTGAATTTTGTACTTGGCATGCTTGCCGATGTGTGCAACAACCGGCAATGGAGTTTCCGCAAGGCTTTCTGTTTCTTCAGGGATACCGCCATATATTTTGTAATGGTTACCTCAATATTCATGTTGGGGCATTTGAAGGGTGAAGATGCCGCAGCCATGCATTGCGTCTCTTTTATGATATATGTGGCAATATATTTCTATGGGACGAATATCCTGCGTAACGCGCGTATGATTACCGATGAACGCAGTACTCTGTTCCGTGTGCTCGATTTCCTCTATTACATAATGAGCCTCCGCATTGTTGAACGCAGTGGCAATCTTAAAAAGTATTTCAGTTATGAGAATAGTCAAAAAGGCTCTGTTTAGCCTTCTCCTGCTGTCGGTAGCCGGCTGCTGTGTGCGTGAACATGCGGTTGCCGAGAGGGTGGTGCAGAGCAATGTACATGCAAACATCAGGCACGACAGTATATATGTCATGGACAGCATTGTGCTGGAGGAGAAAACCGACACGGTCTTTCTTACAAAGTACCACACTCTCTACCGCGAGAAACTATTGCGCGACACTGTCGTGAAGTGTGACACTGTATTCAGCGAAAAGGTTGTTACTGTGGAAAAGAAAAGCGGTGTTTCGCCATTCCGGTGGTTGTTTTTCCTCTCTCTCTTCATTCTGTTCCTTTGGTGGCTCGGGGTGTTGAGGTTTAAGTTTCCATGGAGCAGGAATGGCTGATGCCTGAATAGTATTGAATAGTGAAAAAAATAAAGTTATGCATAAGAGTTTTTCTTTTAAGGGAATGACAAGGAGCAGCGATAATCTTCTTGCGACCGAGGGCGAGTGTCTTGAACTTGTCAATCTGCGCTATGTGAACGGTTCGTTGCGCCCAATTCCAAAATTCAAGAATGAGGCGGAATTGCCTGCCGGCTATTCCAAGATATTCTGGCACGAGATGGCAGAATGTTATATATGTGTAACAGGTGACGGTAAAGGCGGTTTATGTTTCTATGACAAAACATGGAACCGCATGCTCTCTGCCGATGGCAAAGTACTCGAATTTCCGGAACTCTCCGGTGTATGCTCGGTAGAGTTCATAGGCTATCTTGTATCTTGTATATCGGCTACCGGAATATATTTTATCCTCTACGACGGCGGGAGTTACCGCTGGCTAGGCGAGCGCCCTCCTGTTCCGCAACTTGAAATCTCGCTCTCACCGAAGCTTCATGAGGTGGCAACCGATACACCTTTTTCCCCAGATACTTCGGCAACTAACCTTGAGAGCTCATGGCGGTACAACGAGAAGGGGTATTGCGATGAGTGTATATCATACCTGAACAAGAAAGGGTATTATATCGACCGTACACTGTTCCGCTTCGCCTTACGCCTGTTCGACGGGTCGTATATCTATTGCTCCAATGTGATATATGCCGGCAACGATTATGTAGAAGATGGTGTAGGGCGTGACGGAGATAACCTGCAGGCCGAGCCTGTCGATGCCTCTTCGAATATGTTGTACTATAAAGTCAAAGTCCTTGGCTTCAAGCCCGAATTCCATTTCTCCAATCTATCTTTAAAAGATTGGGACGGAGTGGTTGTTGGTATTGACCTCTTCTCTGCAGGCTCCATTATGGGCAAAAAGTGTGATAGCTTCTTGATTACACTGCATAGTGAGGAGAGCTCAGTGCATCCACGTGAAATGATTGAGGCTTATGTTGAAAAGGAACTCGATGAACTGTGGAACGACATTGACCGTGCCTCGCATTTTTATAAAGTAGCCGAATTTGACTTGACCGGAAAGTGCGTTAACAGCATCGATGATGTATCGATGGAAAATCTGGCACTGCAGCAATCATTGAACGGGGCGGAATTTCCTCATTCGCTTAATTCCGTTGCTGCCGGTTGCAGCTATACATTGAATAACAGGCTGCATGTAGGCAATCTGCGCGAGTGGTTCTACAAGGGGTATGATGCTTCGGCTTTAAGGCCTGTCACCGGCAGCTACAAGATGGCCGGGTCTGTCATCGTAGAAACAAAAATAAAGACAAAGAACAGCACGGCAATTGTGGTTAAGGATTATGGAAGCATAGAGCTCGGTTACAGGAACGGGCTTTATGAACTGCCGCCTATCCTTGACTACCCCGATTCGCGCGCCTATGAGATGAACATAATTGTAGATACCGGAACGTCGAAGCTCATGAAGAGTTTTCCTCTCAATGCCCATATTATGCTCAACTGTGCGCAGTACCTGCATAAGTGGTATTTGGGGCACATAGTTACTGTTGAGTCGCAGTTTGCAAGCGGAGGCTCTGCTGCTTATGTGTCGCCCGAGGATGTACTTGAAATTTTTTCGGAGCAGGTAGGTGTTCATGAGGTTGTCTACTCCTCTTCGCTTGAAGGATGGACATATAACGGTCGTCTTTTTCCGCCTGAAGAGTATAGGTCATTGCGTGTGTTTGCCATACCACGTAATGTTGCCGATGGCGACAAAATACTCTTTAAAATAGAGTATGGAGTCAATGATACCTCGTTCAAGGATATAAATAATATCCCGGTCGATTCTACATGGACTATTGTTGACGATAGCTTCTCGTTCGAAGAGAAAACGCCGTATGAAGAGCGCCCGAATATTGTGAAGGTTTCATTGGTCGATAATCCATTTATCTTTCCCGCGCAGTCAACCTATTCTCCTTCGCAGGGTAAGGTCGTCGGTATGGCAAGTAACTCCGTAGCTCTTTCGCAGGGGCAATTTGGTGAGCATCCGCTTTACCTGTTCTGTGACAACGGTATTTGGGCTATGTCGGTCGATACCTCGGGAACACTTGCCTATTCCAATTCATTCCCTGTATCACGCGAGGCCTGTTTGGGGAACAGTTTGTTGCTCGGGATAGACAGCGGAGTCGTTTTCTTGGGTAATAAAGGTGTGATGCTTCTTTCGGGCAGCAGAATAAATTGTATCTCATCAAGCATGGATGGCGACGAGTCCTCCGGTACGCAGTATGCCGGTTCCGATTTTATGTTGAAAATGCTACCCATATTCTTTCCGCTCGGCATTACTGCCGTTGTCGGGTTCATGGGGTTCATGAGGTCGGCTGTAGCCTCGTACCTGCCACGCACCGGGGAACTGCTTTTTGCAAATCCCTTATTCAATTTCTGCTATATCTACTCACTGGCACATGGAACGTGGGGTAAAGTCTCGGGAAAAGTCAGTGGAGTCATTGCAACCTATCCTGTGTCAAAACTTTTTGCGGTAGATAATAATGTTACAAAGATAATGAGTGTGCCAAATGCCATTGCAGGTGCGAACAGTGTGTTGCTTCACACCCGTCCATTGCTTTGGGGTACAAAGCTTCCCAAAAGGGTAATGCAACTAATGTTGCACGCTTGTATCTGCTTGCCTGATACACCGGATGCATCACTCTTCTTCGGCTGTTATCTCCTGTGCAGTAACGATGGTGTCAACTTCAGATTTGTGTCGGGTAGTGAGGTGAACAAGGAACGTGTAGATATTGCTTTTCCATATCATCCTACACAATCCTACAAATATTTTGCTCTTGCTATGGTTGGAAGTGTTGGTGGAGAGAGTAGTATAACAGGGGCTGAATTCCAGATAGCACTCGCATGGAACAACAGATTGCGTTGAGTTCTTTAACAATGAAAGACCGATTTTAAAATCGGTCTTTCATTGTTAAAGAACATTGCTTTTTTGTTCATTCTCTCTCAAAAGCCATTTCTTGTTGTTGCTTATGTATATGCTGCATAATGCAAAAGCTATGAATGAGCCTGCAAAAAGCAGGGTAGGGTATATTGTCGTGAAAAGTTCTTCAGCAGTACCAATCATTACAATGAGGCTGATGAACTGTATTGCTATTAGTGTAGTCGCGTTCATGATATTCTCTTTTTTAATTGTTTTTACATAATATATCTCACTCGAATTTCCAGTAGATGAGTCTTGTCTTTTCGTTGTTCCCCGGTTTTGTTACCAATGTGGCGCGGTCAATGAATTTTCGTCCCGAATATAGTTCTACATGCCCTATAATATCCTTCTCCTCGCCTTCCATCTCTTCAATGACGACCATTCTGTATCTGTTGCCCGATATAATCTTTTCACGCTCTTTAAGGAATATCTTTACAAAATCCTCGTTCATATATTCCTGTTTTATCGTGTACTTTTCAACAAGATTACTGGTGTATCCTTCGCGGAACATCAGCCAGAATCTCAACTGCTCGATGACCTCCATGCATTTCTCTGCAATGACTTCATAAAAACTCTTGCATTTTTCAATCACACTGCTTTTCATTGTCGATAAATTTTTATGTTTGTACAATTTGTAATAAATTTGTCGCCATGCAAAATGCTGCTTTTGTTTATGCATGGTCGGCCGGAATACAGCCATCTAAAGTAAAAGTTAGCCGTTTGTGGCTACAAATATAACTCAAAATATATAAAACGAGTTGTGGAATTAGCTATTTTTTGCTATTTATAATTGGTCTAAATAAGTTGCGAGGTTATGAAATTCCGTAATATAAAAGATAGAGTAGTTGCTGTTCTTAAAGAAAAGGGACTCAGTGTCAACAAGGCAAGTGCTGTTCTTGGTATTCCCCAACGTACGCTCAACCGTCAGGTCAACGAGGGTGGAAACACAACAATGGAGTTGGTCTATTCAATTCTCGACAGTTTTCCCGATATTTCGCCTCAATGGCTTGTTGCCGGTGAGGGTACAATGTACAGGGAGCAGAACGACTTCTCCATGGAATATGCAGTTCCTTTCTACGACGAACTACCGGTGAGTGCCGGGCTGCGCGATGCCTTTGACCCCGGTAGGGAGGTGCCGGGCAGTTATATCTCGCTACCGTCGAGCAAGGCCGATTTCTTCTTCCCCGTTTCGGGAACCTCAATGGAGCCCGAGATTAATTCGGGCGACATCATCGGTGTCAAGAGACTCAAACCCGGTGAAGGCTTCGTTCACGGTGGCATATATATGGTAGTGACGAATGATTCACGCATGATAAAGCGTTGCTATTACGACGACCATAACCAGGAACTGATATGGTGCGTCTCGCCCAATTACCCCTCTTTCCCGGTGAACAAGAACGATATTTGCGCAATGTTCCGTGTCGTTAACCGAATAGAATCATTGGACTGAAATAGAGTCATAGCCATAGGGGTCGGGTGGTGACCTGCCTTGGTAAAATATTTAAACAAAGTACATGGTGGAGAGTGAGTTCTCCACCATGTACTTTGTTTAAATATAAAGCCGGTTACACACTCATGTGAAGTACGAAGATG
Source organism: Bacteroidales bacterium (assembly GCA_030535995.1). Taxonomy (GTDB): domain Bacteria; phylum Bacteroidota; class Bacteroidia; order Bacteroidales; family Bacteroidaceae; genus HGM04593. The sequence continues at coordinate 2,667 of JAUNQV010000027.1, read as the reverse complement.
CAGACTTGGAAGAAGATGTGCTGTTTAATGATAAAGGAGAAAGAAATAATTAAAATCACTTTGTTATGTAGTACAAACTTGCTACATTTGCTCTATATTATCCTAATAGAGAAAATTATGGCAAGACCAATTGGAGAAACACCCGTATTGTACGGGGAAGATGCCGTTCGTTTTCTCAATGAAATGGAAAACGTTAAACCGGCTTCAAACGAAGAGAAAGATCGTGTTCGTAAAGCGTATGAAATGTTGAAGAAGATAGCGACTTTCAGCATATAGAACATTCCTTTTTAATGTCAATATAATAGAGAATGCATTATGACCAAACAGCTACAAGACTTTGATACTCCATTGGATTTAGGTGTCATCTATGCTTCTATTGACAATGAAGGATTTTCAGAACAGACACTACAATTGATAGATAATTACATAAACGATATACTCAATGGAAAAACAGACCTTATTCAATTCAATCAACAGGAGCATGCGGGTCTCTGCTGCGCAGGTGAGGTTCTCATTGGGGCGTACATCGTATGCGACTACGCGAGAAAAAGCCTTGAAGCAGGTTCGAATGTTGGAGCAGGCAAAACAAGCCCACCAAACTGGGAAATAGACGAATTACAAGAAAAATTGGTTCAGCAATGGGCTGAAGCTAAAAATCTGTGGTCAGACACAGCTGAACAGGACATTGAATCCGAGTACGGTTCGATGATTGCAAAAGGTGCAGAAGCAAAGGTATATTATAAAGACGGAGACACCTCTGTTATTAAAATCCGTACTTCAATATACGCAACTCTTGGGAGGGCATTTGAGTCAATAGTTTTGCACAATTCGCTATTCCCTGAAACACCAATGTATGTTATTGGTTTTACCCGTGACGAAGATGGACTGTTCCGTACTATCTTAACTCAACCTTACATTGGTTGCAAGCGATTGGCTACAAAGCAGGAAATAGATGATATGGTTGCCAAGAAAGGTTTTCGGGATAACTACAACGGACAGGGTGTAAATTATATTGGAGACAGATTGCATCTCGAAGATATGCACCCGGCCAATGTATTTGTGGACGTCATATCTGAAAAGCCTATCTGTATTGATTGCATAGTAAAATTTATAAGAAAATAATCACAGTACACAGAATCGTGTAATGCACAGCCGTAGTCGCAGTGTCTTGCACGTTAAACAGTACAGTATCAAGCCCAACTGACGAACGAAGCAAGTGCAGAAACAATATATATATTGGTTATGCCTTGCAAGGAGGAAGAAGAAGTATTCAATCCTTAGTCGATTGGGCTTGAGTCATTTATAAACTCTCCCTCTTTGTGAAAGAGGGAGTACCCGCAGGGGGAGGGAGTTCGACACTCTCTACTCTCATCTTTCAACATTCCACTGTATGAAGCAAATATACTTTAACTCACCGCAACGGTTTCCGCAAGGACAAAGATTTCTAATACAATTGCAACTCTAATTTTCAACAATGCGAGCAGTGAAAGGTCGCATATAGCACGGCGTAGTCGTGCCGTGCGGGTCACGCTCAGTGAGGTTGTTAAAGGCGGTGAGAAGTTGGACGAGACGGAAGAGAACCTGCTCGAACACCGCACAGACGGAACAGACGCTTTCGATACGCTATTCATAGGCTGTGAAAAGTTTCCACAAAGAAACTTTTATCCTATTTCTACAAACGGAGTTTTGTAAAACTTCTCACTCCTTACCTTTTTTCTTGGTAAATACAAGCTGCAAAGCGGTGTCTTTGATTGTCAGTTTGTTCGCAAAGTTCTTTCTGTTGAAATATATGCTTTACCTCTTTGTTTTGCCAATAAAATGTAACAAAGGGAATTTGCGTTTTCATTTGCTGTCGATAATCAGGTATTTGATGTCACACATCTGTCACGATTTTGTCCTGTTTTTAACCTTGCAGTAATGTTTCTTTGTTCTATATTTGTCCCCAAAAACATATTTATGAAGAAACTTCTGTCTTTATTATTAGTTCTTGTGACGATTATATCTTGCTGCAATCATACTGTTGACGAAAAATACGCAGAAGCAATTTCATTACACAAGAGTGGAGAATATGAGGATGCATTCAAGATATATGCACAAATAAGTGTTGATACCTGCGCAACTTGGAGAGTACGTTGTAATGCTCTTTTTGCGATGTCTCTGATAGAGGATGCTGTCAATAAAGATAGGGCGGCAGCAATCAGGTATATAAACAGGTGTATTGAACTTGCCACTCCCAATGAATTCTCTTTCTTGTATGCTTATAAAGGTGACTATTCGATGCATTATGGTGTTCCAGATTCAGCAATATACTATTGCAAAAAGGCGTTGTCGATGCCGCACGATAACAGGACAGAATACGTTGCACATTATGCACTATACAACAGTTACCAGCAAAAAGGATTGATGGATTCAGCCTTTTATCATAAACAGCTCTTTGATAAAGTTTGTGAATCAGGCAAACTGGATGCATACTCAACTTTAACGGATGATGCATTCAACAAGGAACTGCAAAGCAAACTTGAGATTCAGCATAAAGATGATGACAACAACAATATATTATATCTAATAGTAACAGTTGCTGTCGCTTTGATTATTATAATATATATAGTGGTGAGAAAGTGGCATAAGACACACCCTGCAATCATTGAACCCAACGATGATATTGTC